>JBEKZY010000317.1:0-5835 GCA_049509395.1 Thermoguttaceae bacterium
CGATGGTAGTTTAGGCGTTTCAGCGGGTTCCTTAGGGGTGGCGTCCTGGCTTTGAACAACGTCAGCCTTGGGAGTCGCCCCGGTTTGGATCGCGTTTTCAGATTCTGGAACTGATCCTTTAGCGCCGGTTTCGGATGCAGGCTCCGACTGTAGAGCGGTTTTTTCCGACGCAGATGCCTTTTCGGTGTTGCCTGGCGAGGTTGCGGCGGATGGTTGTTCACTACCGGATGGTTTTACGGATTCGGCCGCAGATGCGGGAGTTGTCGCTTTGGCAGCGGATTCCGGAGAGGGTTTTAATTCGGGGCCGCCGGCTTTGTCTTCGGGCTTTGCCTTGGCCGTAGCGTCCGATGCGGTTTTTGCCGGCTGGGGGGCGGTTTTTTTCGTTTCAACCGCGACTAGCTTGTTCTCTTGCACTATTCCTAAACCGACCAGCATGTTTCCCATGGTAGTACCCGGTTCGAAACGCCCTGTGGCCTTTAGCAAGATTATTAGCAGACAAACACCCGCCACACCGGCCGTGGCGATCGATACCCAACGATATTTTTTAATCGGTTCGCGTAAATAATCGGGAATAGCGGGCTTGGGGCGTGCTTTCCGATCGGCTGCGGCGTCCGTGTTCGATGTCGAAAAATCGGGCAGGGGCGGGGGCAATACTATCTCGGTTTGCGAGTCCGTGGAAATCGATATCTCATCGACCCTGGTTTGGGCGTATTTGGCGCGAATATCATACATCCGCTGCCGGCTGGCTGGCTCGATCTCCGCAGGCTCTCCCAGCACCAAAGTCAAGATCTGATGGCAGGCTGACACTTCGGCCAAATGGATATCCGAATCCAAACATATCTTTTCAAATTCCGCCACCTTTTCCGGAGGAAGCATGTTGTCTAGATATTCGGCCATGGCATTGGGACCTAGACTCGATCCGGCAGACGTCGAGTCCGGCGCGGCAACGCTCAGACGCCGCTGCAGATCGCGTATGCGATGTATCAGATCGGAAGCATATGAGCTTTCCTCGATTTTTTTGCCGATATCTTGGGCGTCCTCGGGCTCGAGAATGCCGTCCAAATAGGCCAACATGGTCCGCAAGGTAAGTCGCATGGCAAGGCGCCTTTTTATTAAAGGATGTGATGGCAATCCCACTCAACAATATTTAACTCCGAATGAATACACCCGGGATTCGGTGAATATATCCGGGGTTTGGCGTATACAACCAAGGTGGGGGTCAGTGAATGTCCACGGTATTTAGTGACGATCCACTCACCCCGCCGTGTATTTACATGTGTTAAAAATTAAAAAACATTTCCCCGGATATCTTCACCTATCTATAATTAGTTGTCGAAAAGTGCTGGAAACCGTGCATTTTTTTGGGATTTTTGGAAATAATTGGCAAATTGGGTAGTTGACCCAAGATTTTCCGGTATCGCAAAAACCAATTTAAAGATAATCAAAAAAACCCCTTACAGGCTGTTGACGTTATTTTCCCAAGACGTTATGATTTGAGATTTCCCGCATTACAGGCGGCAGTTATTTTGGCAATTGGGAATTTAAAGTTACCCGGAGGATGTCCGTGGCCGGTCAGACAAATGAAATAATTCGCATTCGCATGGAAGCCTACGATCATGCGATCCTGGATCAGTGTGCGATGGATATAGTCGACACGGCCAAGCGGACGAACTCCGTGGTTCACGGTCCAATTCCCTTGCCTACGCGCATCGAGCGATACACGGTGCAATCCAGTCCACACGTGGACAAAAAAGCCCGGCAGCAGTTCGAGATCCGCACCCACAAACGGCTGATCGACATCATGCAGGCCACGGCCAAGACGATCGAAGCCCTTAACAAGTTGAACCTGCCGGCCGGCGTGGATATTAAAATCAAGGCCACCAGCAGACATTAAAAAATCATTATGACCTGGAAGCTTGACGGGTAATACCGGCATTGGGCCGGTTGTTCCCGTCATGCGAGCAGCAAAAGGCAAAAACGATGGCACTCGGACTACTCGGCCGCAAGGTCGGGATGACTCAGATTTTCGACCCAACCGGAGAGGTAATTCCGGTCACGGTCATTCAGGCCGGACCATGCCATGTCCTCCAGATCAAAACGGAAGGACGGGACGGGTATGAATCCGTGCAACTGGGTTATTTGGATAAGCCGCGCCGCCTTGCCTCTCGCAGCGCTCGCGGGCATGTCGCCCGGCTGGATAGCAAAACCCAAAAACGTCGCGCGGCAGCGGGTCTGCAACCTACAGCCAAAGCCGATTGTGAACCAAAACGCTTCGTTCGCGAATTCCGCGTAAAAAGCGACGGCTATGAGGTCGGCCAGGAATTAAAGGTCGATATCTTCGAAAAAATCAAGGCCGTAGACGTTATCGGCACTTCCAAGGGGCGCGGCACCGCCGGCGTAATGAAGCGGCATAATTTCCGCGGTCAACGAGCCTCGCACGGCGTGAAAAAAGTGCACAGGCACGCGGGCTCGATCGGCTGCAACACCGATCCGCATCACGTCTTCAAGGGCCATCGCATGGCCGGCCATTACGGGCACGAACGCTGCTCCATGCGGAATCTCAAGGTCGTCAAAATCGACTTGGAAAACAACCTGCTGATCGTCCGCGGCGCTGTGCCCGGCCCAATCGGCGGTTATGTTGTTATTCGCGAAACAAATAAATTGGGAATTGCAAAATAGGGATTAATGTTTAGCCGCGAGCGGGCACCATGCGAAGCATGGTCGGCGAGCGCTTAAATAACAAAGTGGATCAGGAATTAAGGACATGACCAGTTTGCCTATATACGATCGCAGTGGAGCGGAGGTCGGCAAGTACGAGGTCGACCCGGCCCAACTGGCCCCGCGCATCAGCAAACAATTGATGCACGACGTGGTGGTCATGTATCAGGCAAACCTGCGCTTGGGTACTGTAAAAACAAAGGGCCGTTCGGAAGTGGCCGGCACGACAAAAAAAATGTACCGGCAGAAGGGCACGGGCAACGCCCGGGCCGGCTCGCGCAGGAGCGGCATTCGGCGGGGCGGCGGCGACATCCACCCCCGCGTGCCACGCGATTGGTCGTATCGGCTCACGAAAAAGGCCATCCGGCTGGCCACGCGCATGGCCCTGGCCTCGAAAATAACCGAAAACCAGGTGATGCTGATCGATAAATTATCCTTTACCCAGCCCAAAACCAAGGAAATGGCCGGAATCCTCAAGGCGCTGAAACTGGGCGGCGAGAGCCTGCTGGTGGCGGTCGATGGCTATGATGTAAACGTGTACAAGAGCATTTGCAATATTGCGAACGTGTCGGTCCTGCCGGTTGCTGAACTGAACGCCTTAAGCGTATTGCGGCCGCGCCGGCTGCTTATGACAACCGCCGCCTTGGACGCCTTTCGCAGCAAGGCCGCCGGGAAACTATAAGAATTTTATTTACACTTGTTCCCAGGCTCTGCCTGGGAACGCAACGTTTAGATTTGTGAGTTAACGTTCCCAGGCAGAGCCTGGGAACGATTATAGACAAGGAATAGTGCGATGGCCCGAGACATCACCAAGACTAAATTGGCCCTGGAGCCGAGTCAGATTATCTTCCGGCCGCTGGTTACCGAAAAAGGCATGCACAAGGCTAACCGCAACAATGCCTATGCTTTCGAGGTCAGCCGACTGGCGGGAAAAGACGATATTCGCCGGGCGGTGGAGGAGTTGTTCGATGTCAAGGTGTTGCACGTAAACACGCAAAACCGCAAAGGCAAGCCCCGCAAAACCCGCTTTCGCAGCGGCCAGACCAAAGCCTGGAAAAAAGCCGTCGTTACATTGGATAAAGAACACAGGATTAATTTCTTCTAAGAAAGTTATCAGCCGTCAGCGGTCAGCTATCAGGAAGCTGAACGCTGTAGGCTGAAAGCTGAAAGCTTTATAAACATGGGAATTCGCCGATACAATCCGACTACGCCTGGACGCCGCGGAGCGACGGTGAGCGATTTTGCCGAATTGACGCCTGGGGCCAAGCCGGCCAAAGGGCTGATGATTCGCAAGCGCAAAAAAGGCGGGCGGAACAATCAGGGCGTGATCACCTCGCGGCATCGCGGGGGCGGGCACAAACAGCATTATCGCTTGATCGATTTCCGCCGCAACAAAGACGACATTCCCGCCGTGGTCAATTCCATCCAATACGATCCCAACCGCAGCGCACGCATCGCCTTGCTGCACTATGCCGACGGCGAAAAGCGCTATATTTTGGCCCCTGAAGGATTAAAAGCGGGCGATAAAGTCCTAAGCGGAAAAGACGCGCCTGCCGCGGTGGGCAACTGCCTGCCGCTCTCGGCCGTCCCCTTGGGGTTGGATATCCACAACATCGAAATGCAACCCGGCCGCGGCGGAGTGTTGTGCCGCGCGGCAGGGATGCGGGCCACTTTGGCGGCACGAGACGCCGATTGGGCGCAAATTAACTTGCCCAGCGGCGAAATCCGCCGTGTTCCCGCCACCTGCCGGGCAACCATCGGCAGCATCGGCAATTCCGATCACATGGGTATTGTGTTGGGCAAGGCGGGACGAAAACGCTGGATGGGCCGCCGCCCGCACGTTCGCGGCACGGCCATGAACCCCATCGACCATCCCCACGGCGGCGGCGAAGGCCGCACCAAGGGCGGCCGGCACCCTGTCAGCCCCTGGGGCAAGTTGGCCAAGGGCGGCTCCACCCGTAAACGCCGTAAACCATCGAACAAAGCCATAGTCCGCCGCCGCAAATCGCGCCGCTACGGACAATTGAAATTGAAATAGTTGTCAGTTCTAAGTTCTAAGTTTTAAGTTCATAGTTTTAAGTGGCCTTGTCGAACTATTCATGCGTATAGTGCGTAAAACAAGCAGAAACGTTTTACACCACTAACACATGAAAGGAGTTTGACATGGCTGGGAAGCGTAAAGGTACGTACAAAATAACAAATTGGAGAAAATACAACGAGTCTCTGGTTCAGAGAGGCTCGATTACGTTCTGGTTTAGCGAGGGCACGATCAATAAATGGCATCACGAGAATGCCAAGGCCAAGGTGGGCCACCCTTTTGTATACAGCGATATGGCGATAGAGTGCTTGCTGGTTTTGCGGGAACTTTTTCAATTGCCGTATCGCCAGACCGAAGGACTGGGAAAATCGCTGGCCGCACTGATGGAAGTAAGCATTGACATCCCGGATTATACGTCGTTGTCCAAGCGGGCGGCGCAACTGAGTATATTGTTGGACGTTAGAAAACACAGAGGTCACATCGACGTGGTTGTTGACAGCACCGGACTTAAGGTTTTCGGCGAAGGCGAGTGGAAGATGCGTAAGCACGGCAAAACGAAACGCCGCACCTGGCGAAAGCTGCATTTGGCGATCAATCCGGACACGCAGGAGATCGTGGCGGAAACGATGACGGAAAACAGTGGTGATGACGCCGGACAGACGGACCAACTGTTGGATCAAGTTAAGACTCCGGTCAATAAATTGTATGGCGACGGAGCCTACGACAAACGAAAGGTGTACGCAACGTTGAAAGAACGCGGGATAAAGGCCGTTATTCCGCCGCAACGCAACGCGAAGATCTCGCGGCACGGAAATTCGCGCGGCCGGCCGATGATACGCGACATGGCGATCCGGGAGATCCGCCGCCACGGCCGCAGGCAATGGAAGGAGCGAATCGGCTACCACCGCCGCAGCCTTTCGGAAACCGCCATGTATCGTATGAAATGTTGCTTCGGCGACCATTTGAAAAACCGATTGATACCAAATCAAAAAACAGAAATCAGACTGCGAAGTAAAATCCTAAACAAATTCACCCACTTCGGACTTCCTTTGTTCGAGTGGAATTAGTCAACAAGACCG
>JBEKZY010000318.1:0-5800 GCA_049509395.1 Thermoguttaceae bacterium
AATTTCAAGGGGCGGCAGTGCAATTGTCGCCCCAACACGTTTATATTACCAGAAAATGTAGTTTAATGCGATGGAAACGGCGAGCACGAAGGCGGCCAAAATCCAGGGACGTTCATACCAACTCAGGCTCTCATCCCTGGCGACATGCGGGGTGAGCGAGTAGACGAGGCCTTTTAGGTCTTCATCGTTTTTGTCGCGTCCTGTTGCCAAAGAAACCACGATAGTCACCACAAAACAAACGGTAAAGGCGATGATTGCGGTCCAGAAATTCAGGGCCATTTCGCTGGGATATTCGTGCAATTTCATGCCCAACCAAGCGCCTTTCCACATGGTTGTAGCGCCTGTGGGGGCCGTCAAGCCGAAGTGTATCAATGCCACCCCCGTACCTGAGACCAGCCCTATAAATGCGCCTTTAGCGTTTGAACGCCGCCAGAACATGCCCAGCGCGAGCGTGGCAAACAGAGGCGCATTGACAAAAGAAAATATCAATTGCAGGAAGTTCATAATATTGTTGAACTGGGCCGCCACGTATGCCGCGCCCATGCTCAATGCGGTGCCGCCGATGGTTGACATCCGGCCCATCCACAGATAATGGTTGTCGGACTTGTTCGGCGCGATGTAACCTTGATAAATATCATAAGTCCAAACAGTATTAAAAGCCGTGACGTTTCCGGCCATTCCAGACATGAATGAAGCAATCAAAGCCGTGATGCCCAAGCCCAGCACGCCCTCGGGCAGGTAGTGAACCAGCATGTAAGGGATGGTTTGGTTATAATTGATATCCCCATTAGTATCGAGAGGAAGATGGAAATCGCCGCTCAGCCCGGCTTGAGTATTTAGTGCTATGGCAATCATGCCGGGCAGAATCACCAAAATAGGGATGAACATTTTTGGAATGGCGCCGATCAAAGGGGTGCGCCGAGCGGCCGACATGGAGTCGGCGGCCATTGCCCGTTGCACAACTAAAAAGTTCGTGCACCAGTAACCGAAAGATAATACGAATCCCAAGCCCATAACCAGGCCGATCCAATCGACGCCCATCGGATTTTCGGTTACTTTTCCCGTGTATGTCCAAGCTCTATACCAGGTGTCAACGGGAAAACCATGGTTAGCGGCCACCGTATGCAGGCGTTCTTTCATTCCGACCCATCCGCCCACATCTTTCAAACATAAAAATACCAGTGGCACGAATCCCGCGACGATGAGGAAGAACTGCAGCACTTCGTTGTATATGGCCGAGGTCAAACCGCCCAGGTAGGTATAGATCAGCACTATAATGGCCGACATCAAGATGCTGAAATTGAAATTCCAGCCTAGCATGGTTTCCATTAATAGCGCCATGGCATACATCGACGCACCGGAGGCAAAGATGGTCATGATGGCAAAAGCGAAGGCGTTAAAGCCGCGGGTTTTTTCGTCGAAGCGAAGATTCAAGTATTCGGGCACGGACCGCGCCCGGGAACCGTAATAAAACGGCATCATAAACAAGCCAAGGAAAACCATGGCCGGAATTGCGCCCAACCAGTAAAAATGGCAGGTGAGAATTCCGTACTGAGCGCCTGATGCCGCCATGCCCATTACTTCCAACGCACCGAGGTTCGTGGAGATGAAAGCCAAACCGGTAATCCAAGCGGGAATCGAGCGGCCGGAAGTCAGAAAATCACTGCTGCTGCGCATGAAGCGCTTCAAGGCCCAACCGATTCCCAACACGAAAACCAGGTACACAATGAGGATCGTGTAATCGATCGTTCCCAGGTGGGTTTTGAGTTCAGTTACCGGTGCATTCCCAAGATTATCCGCAGTAGCAACGGCAAGTATGGACCCCAGGTGAGATGAAAGTTCATCTAAAGGCATGGAGACGTCCTTCGCACTAAAAGAATTTCAGGTTCCCGAGGCGCGGTCCGCTCCGCGCCAGAAATAATTCACGCATTTTATATTCCGGAGAAAGCAACTTACAAGCGGCTAAAACATATTATTTACCGGAATTTTGCTCTGTAGTAATCGCCAAAAGAAGGCGCATGACCCGAATGAGGGGGGCAGGGCGGAGGACCGCGAATACAAAGATTCAACAGGTTCCCACAAGGCATGTGTCACCCAATGAAGCAAGTTCACAAAATGACAATTCATAAGGCTTATCGAACGAAACCAAGCTTGATCTTCCTTATGTATTATTGACCGCCCATTCTGCTAATAAACCAGATTATTAATGAATCCAATAAGCTTTACACAAAAGGCACATGCCGCTTTTCGGTTATTTAAATCATTCCAAGCCCACGGGTTGCAATCCGTGGGCTTTATGCGCTTGTGTGGTGATTGCCGAAAAAATCCGGCCGGAAAATGTGCCAGGATTAAATCTCGACTGTTAATTACGCGAAAATTCGCTATAACCATGTTGTTTCCTGCCGGCAATAATTTCAGACAACCTTTCCCGATCCGCATTGCATGACTACATCCATCGAAATCCAACCCGCCGCTCCCATTTACGGCTCGATCCGGCCGCCGGGGTCGAAGAGTCTCACAAACCGGGCCCTGGTTTGCGCGGCCCTGGCCCGGGGCGAATCGGTTCTTACCGGGGTTTTACAGAGCGAAGACACCTCTTTGATGATCGAAGCCTTGCGGCAGTTGGGTATTGCGGTAGGCCCTCACCCTAACCCTCTCCCAAAGGGAGAGGGGACTTTAGTTAAGGCCAAAATCATGCGGGTTTCCGGGTGCGATGGGCGGCCGCCCGCTGCGCAAGCCAATCTGTTCGCGGGCAACAGCGGGACTACCATACGATTTCTAACGGCGATGGCGGCCTTGGGCCGGGGCCGATTCCGCCTGGACGGCACGCCGCGGATGCGAGAGCGGCCCATTCAAGACCTGTTGGACGCCTTGGAACAACTAGGGACAAAGGCTCATTCGGAACTTCTATCCGGTTGCCCGCCGGTGGTGGTCGAGGCCGCCGGGCTGCGAGGCGGTCGGGCGGAGATAGCGGGCGACGTTTCCAGCCAGTTTCTGAGCGGACTTTTGATGGCCGCCCCCTATGCCGAGAATCCGGTGGAATTGGTCCTTCGCGGCCCCCTGGTTTCGCAACCTTATGCGGCCATGACCACCGCCGTAATGGCGGCCTTTGGCGTAAAAGTTGAGACAAGTTCGGAAGGCTTTATCGTGCCGGCCGGCGTGGGATATCATGGGCGGGTTTACGAGATCGAACCGGATGCCTCGGCGGCCAGTTACTTTTTCGCTGCGGCGGCGATTACCGGCGGAAGAATCACGGTCGAAGGGCTTTCCCGCCACAGCCTTCAAGGCGACGTCGCTTTTTGCGATTGCCTGGAAAAAATGGGCTGCACCGTGGAATACGGCAAGAATGAAATTACGGTCCAGGCCGGAAATCTCCGCGGAATTGATGTGGATATGAACGCCATCAGCGATACGGTGCAAACCTTGGCGGCGGTTGCGCTGTTCGCCAATGGACCCACGACCATCACCCGAGTGGCTCACATCCGGCACAAGGAAACCGACCGCATCCACGCATTGGCCACAGAACTGCGCAAGATTGGGGCCGGCGTGGACCAGCGCCCCGACGGCCTGCGTATAATTCCCGGCAAGCTCCGCGGGACAAGGATCGAAACCTACAACGACCACCGCATGGCAATGAGCATGGCGCTTGTGGGCCTGGCCGTACCGGGCATTGTTATCCTGGATCCGGAGTGTACGGCGAAAACCTATCCGGATTTTTTTGCCGACCTTGCGCGAATAACTAAGCAGGCACAACGCGGAACTCAGAACCATCAACGCAAATAACTGAAAACAGTGAACGATAAACTGTAAACAGATTGGAAATATTAGCGTGGATGAGGGGTGCGCGTTTGCATGTTCTGTTGCGAAACCGCGGCCAATAATTCTTCGGCGCGCCGCAGAAGAGACTTTTTGCTTTCGCCGCAGTCGGTACGCATAGACGGATCGGCGGCAGTCAAAGCCCCTTGACAATGCTGGCAGACCACTTTTCTGCCCAAGTACTCCACCCTAATTTGCAGACTCCGCCCGCAGGTCGGGCATTCTTGTACGAAATAGGTGGGGTTGGACATAGGGGAATCTCCTATAACTAGATCGAGCCTTCCATCGACGCCAATTATCATTTTGCATTACTTTTTGTCAACGACAATTTCTATTGATGCACGCATCTAGGTTTTGGATTATCGCAAGGGAGGTCTAGGCAATATGCGCAAACTTCGCCGATGAAGCAATATGGTATTATTGAATAGATCCGCAAGTTGCCATCATTTCCAGCCGTTTAGTAAAACAGGTGCTGTTTATTGGCAAAGCAGCGACTTTATGTCGGTGCACGAGCAATTGGTAATTTGGGAAATATCTGGGCGACATTATGTAATGGGGCTAGGTGGTCTATGAAAAATCAGCTTGGAATTGTGTTTGGCTCGATTTTTGTTCTCGCCGTAATAACGGCTATCTGCCCGGTCGAAAACGTCTTGGCCCAGGTCAAGACTCAATCCTTGCCTAATTTCGATAAGATCGAAGCCGCGGTGTGGCAATATTTTCAATCGCAAGGGAATTTCCAGGCCTCGATGCTTATTACCAAGGAGCAGGTCGAGCCCCTTTTGGGCGAACTCGCCAGCATGGGTTTCAAGCTGTCCGACACGAAATCGATCCTCGATAAATTACCGGCCGGGAACGAGTTTCTGGTTGCGGAATTGTATACCCCCGCCGGGCTGAAGTTCATGCAAGGCATAGCCAAGTATCCCGATGCCTATGATCGGATGGATCGGCTGATCCCCTTGCCACACGGAAGGCAAACCGTCCACGATTTAATCAATGGACACGGCGGCTATAGAATGATCCAGTATATGACCACTGCACCGGCCGGTAAAAATGTGGGCAAGTTGCTTTCCAGCGGGCAAGGGGGATCCGACTTCAGCAAACCGACCGGCCGGATTTATACGGTGCCGATGTTGCTTGCGCAACTCCAAGAACAATATCGCGCTATGGAAAAAAATTCCGCGGCAAAAAAATAACAACTACTTTATTCGGCGGATGCATTTGTCCATCACGGCCTGGATTGGGGTTTGATCGAACTTCCCTGAGGTTCTGACAGGCCGGCGCGGTATGCATTCAATCCTTCTTCGATCTCCTTGATCCGCTTTGTCTGCCCCCGAGATCTGGCAAGTTCCAATGCTTTCTGGGCCGCGGCAATGGCCTCGGCCGGCCGGCCTATTTTGATATATGCAGACGCCAAATTGGTATACGCCGTGTCAAAGTCGGGTTTGAGCCGCAGGGCTTGCTTATAATAATCAATCGCCTCATTTAAGCGCCCCTCTTTGTCCAGGAGCGCCCCCTGGTTATTGTAGACCTCGGCGCTATCAGGATTGAGTTTCAGGGCTTGCTGATATTGTTCTATCGCTTCCCGCGACCGGCCAACAGAGGCTAGGGCGAGCCCAAGGTGGTTGTGGGCTTTATAGTAATCGGGTTTCAGAGCCAAGGCTTTCTCATACTGTTCAATCGACTGTTGATATTGACCCAAGGCTTTCAAAGCATTGCCCAAGTTGAAGCGGGCATCGGCACTATTTGGCAATAGTTGTATGGCTTGCTTGAGATGTTCAATCGCATCCAGCGGCCGGCCTGTTTCATACAAAGCGACGCCCAGGTTGTTGTGGGCATCGAAATAATCAGGCTTCAGGTGCAGGGCTTGCATGTAATGTTCGATTGCCTCCTGCCGCCGGCCTGCTAGGGATTGTCTGCAGCCCAGGTTGTTGTGCGCCAGCCAACAGTCCGGATTTTTTTGCAGCGTGTCCCCGTACAAGGTAAT
>JBEKZY010000319.1:0-10633 GCA_049509395.1 Thermoguttaceae bacterium
AGGTTCAGTAGGTTGTGCAGGGTGTATCCTTGTTTTGCAGTTTGTTTCCCATTAAGCTTGCCATCCGACATGATGAACACTCCTGGATCCGCATTAGGAGGCAAGTCGAGACGCCCCCGCTCCAGAAGTCGGATGGTTTCTTCAACCCGCGCAACCACGCTTTCCGCTTCACCCGCGTCGTGGGTTTTTATGGATCTCTTGAACGGCTTGCCGCCAAAGCGGAACCGGATACGATACCGACTAGAGATTTCGTCGAATTCAAGACTTGCCATCCATCCCTCCGGCGACCAGTTTGTGTCAGATTTCCTCAAATCTGACACCTTGGTGATCCTCGATTCGCTAACGAAGCTCTCAGGAACTCACTATCATGGTACGCTGCCAAAACGGCTTCGACCATCGACGCAAAACCAATGCAAGCCCAATCCTGTGTCAGATTTGTGTCAGATTTTGTCATGGCAAAAGAAAAAGGACTAACGCCGAATTGACGTAAGTCCTTTTGTATCAAGGTGCCGAAGACAGGACTTGAACCTGCACTCCCTTGACGGGAACTAGGTCCTGAACCTAGCGCGTCTGCCAATTCCGCCACTTCGGCTTTACCTTGATTTCTAGAATAGTCGCCGGCAAAAAGCAAGGGGTGGAAAGAAAAAACTGCCGCACCCTGATAAGAGAGAGCGGCAGTTTTGAAATGTGTTTTAAACGAGCGTTGGTTTGGCAGTTAAACCGCCGCCCCAACCAAGTTTATACAATTTTTAATCAAAGGATGGCGCCGGATCGCCGTTATTCCTGGTTAAAGCAAAGAAGTACATGGCAAAGTCGACGTCTTTGCGGATCGTGCGGACCGCGGCGTCTCCAAACAGATGGTTAACAACGGACGGATGTCCGGAGGACGGGCCACAGGTATATGAGTTGTAATTTCCAAGAGAACCGTTAGCCGGCCCGTTGTTGCCAATAAGCCCAGCCTTTTGTGGAGGTGAGGGACCGGTATTGGGATCAGGATATTTTCCGGCATCGGTATTAATGAAATCGTAGGCCAAATACGTACGCAAACCTTGGACGCCGCCGTCTTCATTATATTTCCCATTAAAACCGGGCGGATTAATGAAGGGGAAACCTGTTCCTGTTGTGGCCGCTGCCACGTAATTAGTAATGCCCGAAGTACCGCCCGGGCCCGGCGTGCCTACAAGGGTGCAAGAGCCACCGTAAAACCAAGCGCTGCACGAAGTGGTCGGCGTTGAGGGAATACCAGAAAAATCCATGGTTTCCACGGACAAAATGGTATGCGCGGTGCCGTCCATGAAATCGGCTATACGGTTTTGTTTACCCGGGTAACAGGCCCCGTCAGGATGTTGGGATGAAACCAAAGCCACGGCGGAGCCGTAAGGATTCGTAGTGGCATTAGGCAAGCAAAATGCCAAGCTATACATGTTCGAGGCGCCCATGGCTTTATAATTGGTATGGGCGATTCTACTTCCCGTGCCGGCTGTTTGGTTCAGGTACAGGGCGTTGGGATTACTTGGGCAAGTCAACTCTGGAATTAGCGTGTCGCGGGCGTTTTGCATGCTTTGGTCGTTGCAGGTGAACAACCAAGTCGCCAGCGAGTTTTGCTGCGTGGCTTTAATCACCGTAGTTGTATTCAAGTTGTCATACATTGAACCATACTCCATCATGGGGAGTAGATAAACGATAAAACTCGCCCCCCCAACCCATGTCTTTGCGGGAGGGGTAACAGCGCCAGGTTGTATAGGGCCGGTCATTGCAGACATGGGGAACTTTTTATTGGCGTCGTGATAATTGTGAAACGCCAAACCAAGCTGCTTCAGATTGTTGATACAGGCTGCGCGGCGCGCCGCTTCGCGTGCCGCCTGGATCGCCGGCAATAGCAAGGCGATCAAAATGCCGATGATGGCAATCACCACCAGCAATTCCACGAGGGTGAACCCCCTCTTCCTAGGATAACTAGTCATAAGACCACCTCCACAAAAAATAAAAGGATAAAAACAGTAAATATCCGCGGCGACCGCCGCCGTGGACCGCACAAACGCAATAAAATGGAAATGAGACAAAACCGCGGCATAATGCCGCACCTACTTCTCGTCCATTATTAGCCGGAGAAAGAGTTTTCATATTCTTTCCCAGCGTTACTGATTCTATGTTATCGACCACTACTTTGTCAAAGGGTTTTTCATTATTTTTTAATATGAGAACTATTACAACCCGCTGCCAATCCCCATGTTCCGATCAATACGACCAGCAATTTTCGTCTTTTGATAACTATCGCAACAGTGTCCATTAATGATACACAAAGTCAAATAATATTGCATGATTATCACACCTATTTGTATAGATACCTAACTTATATCTGTCAAGAGACTTACATTGATGTTAAACTTTCCTAAAATAGCATTTTACGTCAGATTTAATAGAAATATTCTGAAGCTATAAAAATCACAAATCTAAGGTCGATGATTTCACACATTATACATATTATAGGTTATTCATATCTGTTACATTATGTGTAGTTTAATAGCATCATGGTTGCTCCCCTTGAATTGGTAACTGGGCCTGCGCAAAGCGGAAAAACGCAATATTTACTCTCGCGTTACCGGGCGGCATTGCGCGGCGGCAAACCGGGAAGCGTGCTATGGCTGGCCCCCACTTGGCGAGCGGCGGCGGAGGTGCGCAACCGCATTCTGGTCGATGATCTCTCGGCCTGCTGGGAACCGGGTGTTTTTACATTCGACAAATTCGCCCAGGCCATTATCGAGTCTTCGCCGGATCCGATTCGGCTCTTGACCCGTTCCATGAAGCGGCAACTCGTGCGCGGATTGATCGACGAGCAACTTGCCGGCGGCCGTTTGGGGCACTTTAGTCCAATTGCCTCGACCGGCGGTTTGGTCGATCTGGTCTGCGAACTGATCAGCGAATTGAAACGCTTGGAAATTTGGCCCGAGGATTTTCGCCGCGCATGCCAGGCCCGTGTGCCACTGGCTGAGCCAGTGCCACGCATAGCCGCCAAGGACCGGGAATTATTAGATCTTTACGAAACTTATCAAATCACCCTGCGCGAGAATCAGCTTTACGACGCCGAAGGCCGATTCTGGTCGGCCCGCGATCGGCTGCAACAAGGCGAGCGCAGGCCGTTTGAAAATCTGCGTTTGGCGGTTGCCGACGGTTTCACCGACTTCACCCGCACACAGCATGAAATTCTGGAACTGCTTGCCGGCTGGGTCGATGAAATTTTCATATCTCTGCCATTGGAGCCAGAACCACGCCGCGGCGATCTTTTCAGCAAGCCCCTAAAAACATTAAGTGAATTGGAGCGGCGGCACGGTAATTTGTCGATCAAGGAACTTCCCCGGCCAGCAAATCCCCACTGGCC
This sequence comes from Thermoguttaceae bacterium, assembly GCA_049509395.1. GTDB lineage: Bacteria > Planctomycetota > Planctomycetia > Pirellulales > Thermoguttaceae > JBEKIK01. The sequence goes on from JBEKZY010000319.1 coordinate 3,380, forward strand.
GGCCATGAATCACCTGGAAAAAAGCCTGTTTATCAATCCCCGCCGCGTCCAGCCCGCACCCAACACCCAAGGCATCGAAATCTTATCCGCCGCAAAACCTCAAGGCGAAATGGAACTTGTGGGCGCAAGGATTAAACGGCTTTTAGCGGAGGGAAACGCGCGGCCGGGAGATATCGCCGTCGTATTCCGCTTTGCGCAAGACGCCGGCGGACTGGCCGCCGAGGTCTTCGATCGGCTTGGCATTCCGGCAGCTTGGGAAATAGGGCAGACATTGGATCGCATCCCTGTAATGCGGGCACTGAAGTCATTGCTGCAATTGGATCTTGAGGATTGGCCCTTCCGCGGGCTTTTGGCCGTATTTGGAAACAACTATTTCCAGCCCGACTGGCCCGAGTGCCAGGCCGGGAAATCGGCCGTGATAGTGGAAAAAACCATCCGGAATTTGCAAATCCCTCATGGACGAACGACCTTGCTCGATCAACTCAAAAACACAAGGAATCTATCGGAGAATGGCCCTCACCCTAGCCCTCTCCCAGATGGAGAGGGGACTCCAACCGGGGAAAAAACCGCCTTGGAAGTCCTTAATCGCCTGGCTGCGGCATTCGACGAGTTGCCCTTAAAGGCTACATTAGCCAGATGGGCAAAGGCATGGGAAAAACTCGCGGGGCAAACCGGTTTGCTGAAAAATATCAGTCAAAACAATATGGATCAGGGTTCAGGGTTCAGGGTTCAGGGTTCAGAATCCCGCCTCCAGCCTACAGATTCTTTTGATGATGTCTTTCCATGTGCTCAGGATAACATCGCCTGGAATCGGCTGAGAGCCGCACTATCGGCCGGCGAAATGCTTGACGGCTGGCGCAATCGGCGAGCCGAAGAACTGGATCGCAAGGGGGCATTTCAAGCTCTTGAGGATATTTTGAGAAGCGAACGGATGCCGGCGGCGGATGACGAGTCGGGCCGGGTGCGAGTGCTCGGGGCAGCCAGCGTCCGATCGCTGCAGGTGCCGTTTCTTTTTTTGGCGGGTTTGTCGGAAAAGACATTTCCGGCGGCGGATCGCGAAGATCGGCTTTACAGCGAAGCCGAGTATCTGGAACTTATCGAAAAAGGCTTGCCCCTTGTGGCGCGGACCGAACGCGCGCGGGAAGAAATGTTGTTGTTTTATGAGGTGTTGACGCGAGCGAGCAGGCGATTGTATTTGAGTTATCCGTCCTTGGACGCTGCCGCCCAGCCGCTTTTGCCCAGCCCGTTTGTCCAGGAAGTGATACAGGCCTGCGGCGGGAGTGCAATAGTCCGCCCGCCGGTCGTAGATATTCGCCCTATTCCCAGCGGCGAACCGCTGTCGCCCGGCCAGTTTCGCGTCAAAGCCGTGGCCGACGCCCTTACCCCATCGGGCGACATGTCGCTTTTGGCCGGATTGCTGCAAAGCGATATCGCCAATTTTACGGCCGGTATGGAAACGATTATTCTGCGGCAGGAACGTGACAATTTCGGCCCGGCCGAAGGTATTTTGCCCGGCAAGGCGGCGCATGAATTCTTTGCCCGGGAATTTTCGTCCACGCACTCGTTCACCGCCACCGAACTGGAGAAATATGCCGCCTGCCCATTCCGCTTTCTGCTGGAAAACGTGTTAAAACTCGAGCCGCTGGAAGATATCGCCCTGGAATTGGACGCCTTGGAGCGGGGGCATATCGTGCATGACGTTTTGGCCTTGTTTCATCGCCGGGTGAACCAGTCGCTGGGACGCCCCGGTTCGCCGCTGGAACTGGCTGGGGAAGAATTCGACCGCCTGCTGCAAAAGGCTTTGAGCGATTCGCTCCCGCGGCCCTCGTCCAATCAGGTGAGCAAGGCGCTTGACGAGATAAATCGCCGCCTGATAGCCAAATGGCTGGCCGAGTACCGCAAGCAGTGCGAATCTTACGATAAATCATGGTCGGATTACGATCGGCCGCTTGTTCCGGAATTTTTTGAGACCTCGTTCGGCGAATCAAAACATCGAGATGCCGCCGCCGTTGCAATCGAGCAGCCGCTGGAATTCAACACCGGCAAAGATACGATTCGCATTTCGGGCAGGATCGACCGCATCGATACCGGCACGGTGGCCGGCAAAAACGTCTTCAACATCATCGACTATAAAACCGGCAAATTATTGAAATTCTCGTATGAAGAAGTCAAACGGGGCACGGCACTGCAATTGCCGTTATATTCCATAGCCGCGATGAAGTTGCTCCTGAACCAGTGCGATCCCAGACCATGGCGGGCCGGTTATTGGAACGTGGCCAAGGATGGTTTTAAAGAGAATCAAACGCTCAAAATGTTCGAATTATCGCAGGGCAGCCTTATACCATCGAGCGACTGGGAAGAAACCAGACTGGAATTAGAGAAAATAATTCCTTTGCTGGTTCTAGCCCGTTGTTGACCGACCAGCAGCGCAAGGCGATTGCAGCCCGGGGCGTTTCGGTGGCGCTTTCGGCCGGTGCCGGGTGCGGGAAGACGTTTGTGCTTACCGAGCGATTCCTTTCGCATTTGGATCCGGGGCGGGCCAATCCGGCCCGATTGGGACAATTGGTGGCAATCACCTTTACCGAGCGAGCCGCGCGGGAGATGCGCGACCGCATCCGGGAAAAGTGCCGCGATCGGCTGATCAAATGCCCGGAAGGAGAAGTCGAGCATTGGCTGGCTTTGCTCCGCGAGTTGGATACGGCGCGAATCAGCACGATCCATTCCTTTTGCGGGTCGCTTTTGCGGAGCCATGCGGTGGAAGCAGGGTTGGACCCGCGGTTTCGCGTGCTGGAACAGGCCCAGGCCGACACCCTGCTGAACGAATTAATAGACGATCAACTTCGCGACAAATTGGCGGTGCCGGATGAAGCGATTCTCGATTTGACGGTCCTTTACGGCCTGCGCGGGCTTGGGGAGATGATTGCAGAACTTCTCGCACGCCGCCAGGAAATCGATTGGACGCATTGGCGGACGATAACCGCCGGGGAACTCACGGCAAAATGGCAGGATTATTTTCGGAGCAAAGCCTTGCCCCGCATGTTGCGGCTTATCGCGGATTCGCCCGAGGCAAAAATCGTGCTGGAAATCGCCGATCAAAATCCATCCAGTCATCCGGTGATGAAAGAACATCTGGCATATTTACTCGATAATTTGCCAAAACTGGCCGAATTCGCCGACCTGCCGTTCGCGCTGGCCGAACTCCGCAAAGCAACAATGATAAGGGGCGCAGGCACGAAAAAACATTGGTCGAGCGAGGGGTTATATGAAAGATACTGCAAGGCGGTCAAGGCATTACGCGAAACGATCGACGATTTTGCGGATCGAATATCCTTCGATCCTGAAGCGGCCCTGCCCGCGGCCGAAATCGGGCTGCAATTGCTCAATCTGGCCGACGGCGTGAACCAGGCCTACGAGAACAAAAAGCAGGACCTTGGCGTGCTCGATTTCAACGACCTTTTGATCCATGCCAAAAGACTGCTTGTCGGTCCGCGGAGTAGCTTGCTGCGCAAAAACTGGGCCGCCCATTTGCAACTGCTTTTGGTGGATGAGTTCCAGGACACCGATCCCTTGCAAGTGGAATTGGTCATGGCGCTGTGCGACAACGAAGTGGGAGGGGGCAAGCTTTTTTTCGTGGGCGATTTCAAGCAATCGATTTACCGGTTCCGCGGCGCCGATCCGGGGGTGTTTCGCCGGCTGCGCGAGAAGATTCCGCCGCGTGGACAGTTGCCGCTTTCATTGAACTTCCGCAGCCAGCCGGCGATACTGGATTTCGTGAATGCCTTGTTTGGCGAGGAGTTTCAGGATTACGAGCCTTTATGCGCCGATAAACCGCAGGTTAGCCCGACACCGGCCGTGGAATTTCTATGGGCGGCAGAGGCCGAAAACGGTCCCCTCTCCCTCCGGGAGAGGGCTAGGGTGAGGGCCGTTGATCCCACGAAGACTGCCGATTCCGATCCCTCCGATTCGCTTCCCTCCGATCCGCTCTCTATCGCCCAGGCGTCGTTTTTAAAGACCGCGGATGAGGAGTCCGGGCGCGATCAAACGCCGGCCGAGCGGCGGCGAAGGCGCGAAGCCGATTGGATCGCGCGGCGGATTCGCAGCATGCTCGATTCGGGCGAAAAAATAGTTTGGGATCAGGAGGCATCCAAGGAGGGCAAGCCGGCCACGCGCGCGGTCCGGCCCGGCGATATCACCCTGCTGTTCCGGGCCCTGACCGACGTTGAATATTACGAAGAAGCCCTGCGCCGTCACGGCATCGATTACTATCTTGTGGGCGGACATGCATTTTTTTTGCCGGGCTGTTTTCCGAATCGCCGCCGGCCGAAATCGAAAAGGAGCAAAAGAAGCGTGTGGAATTCGCCGCAAAAACGCTGGGCGATTTACGGGCAATGAAAGATCGCGTGCCGATTGCCGGGCTAATCACCGAGGCCATCGACCGCACGGCTTACGACGCCGTATTATTGGCCGAATTTCTGGGCGAGCGAAAACTGGCCAATCTTTACAAGCTCATCGAACAGGCGCGGAATTTCGACCAATCGGGCATATTTACCTTATCTGATTTCATTACGCAACTTGCGGAATTTGTCGCCCGGCAACCCGACGAACCACTGGCCGCCACGCAATCGGAAACGATGGACGTGGTTCGGCTGATGACTATTCACCAAGCGAAAGGGCTGGAATTTCCCGTTGTTATCGTGCCGGATATCGGCAGGATGCAGCGAGGGCCCGGGGCGTCGGCAGCCTTTACATCGGAACTGGGACCGATGGTCAAAGACGACGAATCGACCGTGGGTTACCATCTTTTTTCACTTGCCGAAAGAGAAGAAGCGGAGGCCGAAATTGTCCGCTTGCTGTATGTGGCCTGCACCCGGGCGGCGGATTATCTGGTTCTATCTTCCGGATTGGACAAACCGGGCGAGATCAAAGGGCCTTGGATGGAGCTTCTGTCGCGAAGGTTCGATATTATAAGCGGCCAGCGCGTGCAGGCCGATTCGCCGGATCAGCTCGTAAAAGTTACGATATCCAGGCCGGTGCTTCAGTCCGAACCAGCAGATACAACCGGCCGGCAATCGCTTAAAAAAATCCTGGAAAAGGCGGAAAAAAAGGCCGAAAAGGGCAAGGGCCGCTTGCCAAAGTATCTTGCGCCCGTTGTTGCCGATCGGGCAGCGCGCCGCCAATTTTCATTTTCGCGCCTAAAGGGAACATTACACGAGCGCAGTGCGGAGAAAATTATCGGCATGGAAGAAATTGAAAAATTTTCGGAACCGGCGCTCGATCCGTTGGGTGTGGGAACGTTGGTTCATGCGGCAATGGAAGAAATCGACTTTGCAAATCCGGGCGATTTTGCGGGGATTATCCGCCGTCACGCCTTGGTGCATCTCGCCCAAGCCGAGGTCGAGGTGGACAAGGCCATCGACATGATCGGCCGTTTTCTGGCCTCGCCGCGAGCAGCGCAAATTGCATCCGCCGCGGAAGTCCATCGCGAATTGGAGTTTCTGCTGGCCTGGCCGTCAGAAAATCCTCGGCCCGGCGGGCGGTATTTGCAGGGTTTCATCGATTGCCTTTATCGCGATCCGGCCGGAGGGTGGCGGATAATCGATTATAAAACCAATAACATCACGGCCCAAACACTGGAACAAGAGGCGGCAAAATACGAGATGCAAATGCTGATCTACGCCCTGGCCGCCGAAAAAATCCTCAAACAACCGCCCGTCGAATTGGCCCTTTGTTTCCTGCGTCCGGGCTTGGAATATCATTTTGACTGGAATGACGCTGCCCGGAAACGGGTGGTGGAAATGGTTGACCGATGTTTACCGTGAAATCCCGGCGGGTGGCGGTTGTAAAAATTCGCGTAATCGACGATTATATTATTGATGCTATTACCACAAGAACAACGCCAATTCGCGGTTGAGGCGGTTCGCAAATTGCGCAACGCCGGATTCGAGGCTTATTGGGCAGGCGGGTGCGTGCGCGATCAACTGCTGGGCCGCACGCCCAAGGATTACGACGTGGCCACCAATGCCGCGCCGCCGCAAATACGCGAAATTTTCGGCCGGCGGCGGACGCTGGCCATCGGGGCCTCGTTCGGAGTTATTACTGTGATCGGACCAAAATCGGCGGGCATGATCGAGGTGGCTACCTTCCGTGAAGACGCCGCTTATAGCGATGGGCGGCATCCCGATCATGTAACCTTTAGTTCGGCCCGGGAAGACGCCCAGCGCAGGGATTTTACAATTAACGGGCTGTTTTACGATCCGCTGGAGGACCGGGTGATCGACTATGTCGGGGGGCAGGAGGACCTTGCACAGCGAAGAATCCGGGCAATCGGCAATCCGCGCGAACGATTTGCCGAAGATAAACTCCGCCTGATCCGGGCGGTGCGATTTTCGGCGACTTTTGATTTTGCTTTGGAAGAAGAAACCCGGGCCGCAATCATCGAGATGGCGGACCAGATTGGCGTGGTCAGTCCGGAGCGAATCGCCATGGAAATGCGGCGGATGCTGGTCGATTCATCTCGCGTGGCCGCAATCCGGTTGTTGCTGGCGACCAATCTGGCCGCAGCCGTTCTGCCGGAGATTGTTCCTAAAAATCATGAACAATCTCAACAGTTGGAGCAGGCTTTAAGCGTTTTAGCAAGGCTGAGAGACCCGGCTTTCCCCTTGGCCCTGGCGGCATTGCTGCATACTATGCCTGATCCCTCTGGCGCGAAAGAAGTGGCTCGCCGCTGGCGATTGTCGAATAAGGAAACGGAGCGGGCCGTCTGGCTGGTGGAAAACCAGCGGGCAATTATCAATCCGCAGGCGATGAAATGGTCGGCCTTGCAGCCGATATTGATCGCAGAAGGGATTCACGACCTGCTGGAATTGATGGAAGCATCGTCGCCCGATGGCGATAGAGCAGCCGCCTATTGCCTGAATTTGCTCCTGCAACCGCCGGAAATTCTTGATCCCCCGCCGCTGGTGACGGGTGAAGATTTGATTCAATTGGGCATTCCGCAAGGGCCGGCGTACCGCACCTTGCTTCAACAGATGCGCGATATGCAGTTGGACGGCGAGATTTTAACATCCGAAGCGGCAAAACAAATGCTAAAAAAAGCGGCAAATTGTCATAAGGCATGAAATTGTATTGCTTTTTCATGCATTAAATGGTAGAATCATTAATGAAAAGAGAACAGGAAAAGAGGGATCATATGGCAACACTCCAAGTCAAAGGGATGGATGATCGTTTATATCAAGCTCTGGGCGCACGAGCGGC
>JBEKZY010000032.1:0-23895 GCA_049509395.1 Thermoguttaceae bacterium
CGCTTCGGCATAGTCCGGCCTCAGGCGCAGGGCCTGCTGGTAATGTTCGATCGCCTCTTGCAATCGGCCTGTTTGCCCAAATTCGTTACCCAGGTTATAGTAGGCGGCCCAACAACCTGGATTTTTTTGCAGGGTTGCCTGGTACAGACTGATGGCGTTATGGTATATCCCGCTTTGCCGCCAAGTCAGAAATGCGAGTGCACCCATCGCCACGACTGCGACGGCGGTCGTAATCCAGTGTGCTGTGTTTCGCGTCCGCTGATGCCAAATGCTCCAGCCCGCCGCCGCCAGTGCAATCACCCCGATGACGGCAATGTGCTGATAATGGTCCGCCACCAAGGAATGTTTCATGAAGCCCACGTCGGTAAAACCCAACACAGGCACAAGCGACACGCAGAAAAACCCCCAGGCAAACAGCATCGGCCGGCTCCAGCCTTTTCGATATCGCCACAGCACCGCCGTAACGATAAGAGCCGCCAATAGCGGCAGCCACCACATAGGATTACCTGCCTCAATGTGCCACTGCGGATAGATAAACGCGAGGTCGATCGGCAACAGAGCCTTGTAAAGGTAGAACCACACCACGCCGCCGGCTCCCAGCAGACGTTCTGCAAAACCGGCATTTCTGATCTCTATATTCTCTCCATGCGTTTGGAACCAAATGTTCACTCCTGTCAGCACAACTGCCATAAGGAAGAACGGCGCCATTCGCACCAGATTCCGCCTTGTCAGAGATCGCAGCCACCAGATAATCCCCAACAGTAGCACCGGCAACACGGCCGCCGACCCCTTACTGAGCATTGCCAACATGAATGCCGCCAGGCTCAGGCAGTAGAATAGGGGCGAGGGACTGGGGGCTAGGGGCCAGAGGCTGGTTACTCGTTTCCACGGTCCTGCGTGGGAACGTGGGGGAGCCATGCCCGCGATTGCCGCAGGCATGTCGGCCTTCAGATACCAAAGAATTGACAACAGGAAGAACAACATTGCCACCACGTTCCTCCGCTGCGCGATCCAGGCCACTGATTCCACGTTCACCGGATGGACGATGAAGACCACGGCTGCCAAGAACGCCCCGGGTATCGACAACTTTCGCAAAATGGCCCAAATCAGCAGAGCCTCGACAATGTGCAAGATTAGGTTAACGACGTGGTACCCGGTCGGGGTCATTTCCCACAACCTCCGCTCGATCCAGATCGTGCTATAGGACACCGGATAGTATTCATCATATTCAGCAGTGCACCATAATTTTCGCAGGGCGTCAGGAGCCTTGATGAGATTGTTTTCTTTTACAAACATATCGTCGTCCATGACAAATCCGCCGCGTATAGAAGGGAGGTAAGCAAGGATAGCGAGCAGGGCGATTAACGTTACTCCTGCCAAGACACTAAGGTTCAGCATCAACGGGAAAAAGGTTCCCGATCGGGCTTGACGAGCTTGTTTATTATTGTTGAAAGATTTTTTTCGCTTGGACATATGCTGGCAAAGCTAAAAAGTTGACGACCAGCGGAAGATGCTGGAACGCTATTAACCATAAATGATATATCACGTTAATGTGAAATAACAAGATAATCCTTTAACCCCCTTATATGCCCGAAGGTCGTTGTCCAACTCGGATATATATTAATTTTGCCGGCAGCGGCAGTCAAGTTAACGAATCCGGCAGGATGTCTAATTTCCGAGTGATTTCAAAAGATCTTCAAACTGCTTGGTCATGTCCGTCCGTCCCATGGATTGGGCAAGTTCCAAACCTTTCCTGGCAGAAGCGACTGCATCGGCGGGCCGATGCGCTTGCAGATACGCCGGCGCCAAATTGCCATAGGCCTCGATATAATCCGGTTTGATCTTTAGGGCTTGTTCATAATGTTCGATGGCTTCTTCAAGCCGGCCTGTGCGGAGCAGTGCGGTGCCCAGGTTGTTATGCGTAACGAAATAATCGGGCTTAAGCTTAAGCGATTGTTCGAAATATTTGATAGATTCCTGTGGGCGACCGGTTTGCAGCAGCAAAAGACCCAGATTATATTGGGCCTCCGGGAAGTCGGGTTGAAGGGACAAAGCTTGCTCGTAACATTTAATAGCCTCCAGAGGGCGATCGGTCCGGGCCAATGCTTCACCAAGGTTGTTGCGTGCTTCAGCGTAATCGGGCTTAAGGCGCAAGGCTTGCTCGTAATGTTCGATTGCCTCCTGAAAGCGGCCTGTTTGCAGCAATGCCATAGCCAGGTTGTTGTGGGCGACAGGGTAATCGGCCTTTAATCGCAAGACTTCTCGGTAATGTTCGATGGCCTCTTGCAGCCGGCCTGCACTGGCCAGGGCGTAGCCCAGATTGTTGCGGGCTTCAGCATATTTGGGCTGCAACGACAGTGCTTGCTCATAGTTTTCAATCGCTTCCTGAAATCGACCTGCCTTATTCAGAGCCAGGCCCAGATTGTTGCGGGCAGTCGCATAATTGGGCTTCAGATGCAGGGCTTGCTCGAAATATTTGATTGGTGCTTGAAATTGGCCTGCCTGAAACAGTTCTACGCCCAAGTTATTATAGGCAATCCAACATTCAGGATTTTTTACCAGCGTATCTTGGTACAGAGTAACGGCATCGCGGTACAACTCGTTTTGCAGATATGTCAGAAAGGTGAAAGCTCCCACCGTCGCCACAGCTATGGCAGTCGTCCAGTGTGCTGCGTTTCGCGCGCGCTGATGCCAAATGCTCCAGCCCGCCGCCGCCAGTGCTATCACCCCGATGACGGCAATGTGCTGATAATGATCCGCAAAGAGCGAATATTTCATGAAGCCCACGTCGGTAAAACCCATGACCGGCACAAGCGACACACAGAAAAACCCCCAGGCAAACAGCAACGGCCGACTCCAGCCTTTTCTAAACCACCACAGCACCGCTGTAACGGCCAACACCGCCAATAGCGGCAGCCACCATTGCGGATTATCTGCCTCAATATGCCACTGCGGATAGATAAACGCGAGGTCGATCGGCAAAAGAGCCTTGTAAAGGTAAAAGCACACCACTACGCCCGCACCTAATAGACGCTCTACAAAACCGGCGTTCCGGATGATTTCGCCGACATCACTCCTTTGGAACCAAATATTTACTAAGGTCAGGGCAGCGGCGACGATAAAAAAAGGCGCGGTCCGCAAAAAGTCCTGTTTTGTCAGGCTACGCCGCCACCAAATGATCCCTAAAACCAAGGCGGGCAACACGGCTGCCGATCCTTTACTGAGCATGGCCAACATGAATGCCGCCAGGCTCAGCCCGTACCAAAGGACACAGTGGGCAGTGGACGGCGGGCGGCGGGCGGCGAATTGTTTAGCCGCGAGCCGAGGGCGAGCGAGTTCGTTGAATTTCATGTACCACAGGATCGAGAACAGGAAAAACAGCATCGAGAGGGTGTTTTTCCGCTGCGCTATCCAAGCTACCGATTCCACGTTAACCGGATGCAGGGCGAAGATTAAGGCCGCCAAAAAAGCCCCGGGGATGGTTAATTTCCGCAAAATCGTCCAAATCAGCAAGGAAGCGGCAATGTGCAAGACCAAGTTGGCAACATGGTAACCAGTCGAGTTGATGTCCCACAATCGCCATTCGATCCAGAACGAGGTATTGGTCAGCGGCCAGTAGTCGGTCGGGTCGGTGGTGCACCAGATACGATGCAGGCCGGCGGATGCTTTGACAAGCAGGTTCTTTGTCAAAAGGGCTTCATCATCCCAGATGAATCCTCCATTAAGCGAGGGAAAGTAAGCGGTAAAAACGGCCAGGGCCAGGATCGCCGCTCCCGCCGGCGCCCAAAAATGAGGCTTCAAAGAGGCATAGTTCACGCTATTGTTCGGGGGAATATGCTTGCGAGAAGATTTTTTGGGAATAGGCATTAATGGGCCGTCCGATATGAGCGGTTAGTGTTCTACTGAGTTGATCGGCGATATTCAGGCGAAGCTCTTGTTTCTCTCGTCGTACTTTTTCCAACGAATCCGGAGTGATATTTAATTTCCCAGTGATTTCAAAAGATCTTCAAACTGCTTGGCCGTATCCGTCTGTCCCTGGGATTGGGCAAGATGTAAACCTTTTTTGGCACAAGCGACTGCGTCGGCGAGCCGATGCGCTTGGGCATACGCCGGCGCCAAATTGACATAGGCCCCGATATAATCGGGATTGATTCGCCGCGCTTGTTCATAATGTTCGATGGCTTCTTCAAGCCGGCCTGTGCGGAGCAGTGCGGTGCCCAGGTTGTTGTGGGTAATAAAATAGTCGGGTTTGAGTTTGAGTGATTGTTCGAAATATTTGATAGATTCCCGGGGGCGACCGGTTTGCAGCAGCAAAAGCCCCAGATTATATTGGGCCTCCGGGAAGTCAGGTTTAAGCGTCAAGGCTTGCTCGTAGCATTTAATTGCCTCCAGAGGGCGATCGGTCTGGGCCAATACTTGCCCCATGTTGTTTTGTGTTTCAGCATAATTGGGTCTGAGGCGCAGGGCTTGCTCGTAATGTTCGATGGCATCCTGTAGGCGGCCGATATTCACAAGAGCCATCCCCAGGTTGTTATGGGCTTCAGCGAAGTTTTGTTTGTAGCGCAGTGCCAGTTCATACTGTGCGATAGCCTTGGGCAATTGGCCTGTTTTCAACATTAATCCGCCCAGGTTATTGTAGGCTTCCGCATTCTTGGGGTTGAATAATATGGATTGATTGTAATAATCCAATGCCTTCTTCAAGTCGCCCTTTTCCTCGAATATCAGCCCTAGATTGTTATAAGCCATCCAACACTTGGGATTTCTTTCCAGGGTTGCCTGGTACAAAGTCATGGCGTCGTGGTACAGCCCGCTCTGACGCCAGGTTAAAGACGCCAGCGCCAGCACTACGATGGCTGCTAAACAGTTGACGGCACAGTGTATTGGCCCATTCGTCTTAGCATGCCACGTGCTCCAGCCTGCCGTTGTTAATGCAATTATCCCGATGACGGCAGTATACTGATAATGGTCGGCCACCAAGGAATATTTCATGAAGTACACGTCTGTCAGTCCCATCACCGGCAGTAGCGAAACGCAGAAAAATCCCCAGGCGAACAAAAACGGCCGGCCCCAGGTTTTTCTATAAAGCCATAGCACCGCTGCAACAACCACGGCCGCCAAAAGCGGCAGCCACCACAAGAAATTGCCGGTTTGTATATTCCACTGCGGATAAATGAAAATCAGGTTCAATGGCAAAAGGGCCTTGTAAAGATAAAACCACGCCACGGCGCCGGCGTCCATGATACGCTCTAAAAAACCGGCGTCCCGGATACTTTCCACGAAATCGCGGTTTTGAAACCATATATTCACTAAGCTGAGGGCCGCGGCGACGATGAAAAAAGGCGCGGTCCGCAATAAGTCCCATTTTATCAGCCTACGCCGCCACCAAATGATCCCTAAAACCAGGGCGGGCAACACGGCCGCCGACCCTTTACTGAGCATGGCCGACACAAACGCCGCAAAACTCAACCAGTACCAGAAATGACAGGATGAAGGATGAAGGATGAAGGATAAAAAAGTTTTTTCTCGTACCCACGGTCCTTTGCGGGAACGTGCGGGAGCCATGCCCACAATCGCCGTGTGCATATCGGCTTTCAGATACCATAGGATCGACAACAGGAAAAACAGCATTGAGAGGGTGTTTTTCCGCTGCGCTATCCAAGCTACCGATTCCACGTTGACCGGATGCAGGGCGAAGATTAAGGCCGCCAAAAAAGCTCCGGGGATGAATAATTTCCTCAAAATCGCCCAAATCAACAGTGAGGCGGCAATGTGCAAAACCAGGTTAGTGGCGTGGCAACCGGCCGAACACATCCCCCACAGCCGCCATTCCAGCCAGAATGTAGTATTGGTCAGCGGCCAGAAGTCGATCGGTTCGGTGGTGCGCCAGATACGGTGCAGGCCGTCGGGGGCAACGATAAGGGAGTTTTGTGTCAACAGGATTGCATCGTCCCAGATGAACCCCCCGCTAAGCGAGGGAAAGTAAGCAATGAATACGGCCAGGGCCAGGATCGCCGCTCCCGCCGGAGCCCAGAGATGAGGCTTCAAAGAGACACATTCCGCACTATTATTCCGGGGAATATGCCGGCTGGACAATGTTTTGGGATTAGGCATTAATGGGCCATCCGACTTAAAAGGTTAGTTGTTTCCCGACTGTTATTTTATATCCTTCCAGGGCGGATTTGGAAAGTTTGACATCTGAGAAGTGGGATATCTCCGATTCAAGCGGGCAGGCCGTAGTTGCCAGACGCGGATTGAACTGTAAAAAATCATGCCCCCCTTGTTTACAGGTAGTTGCCGCCCATGCTGTATTTTAATATATTACCAGTCCGTGTGATTCGTTGAAAAGGCGAGGGTTGGAGAAAAATGCATGTAGAAACGGCAATATTATGTTTTCCGTTTGCCGGGGGAAGGAATAGCGCAGTAATTGAAACCCATCCAAGAAAAGGATAATATAATCTGATGTCAGTCCAGATTGTTAGACCATTTTCTCCTTTTTGCTCAATCTACTTCACCCCGAAGTCAAAATTTGCATCGACCTTTAAAACTCCGGCTATTACTTGGTTATTACTAGGAGACAAACAAGCATGCCAGTGAAAAACGCCAAACTATTGTCGATTTGTGTTGCTCTTTTTGCGACGTTGACACTCGGCAACACGTCCGAGCAGGGTGCGCCCATTCCGCCGGAGATCGAAAATGAACAGATGCTGGGCATCAATAAGGAATCGCCGCACGCCACGTTGATGCCCTATGCGACGGTGGAACAGGCATTGGCGGCCCAGCGCCTTTCCTCGCCGTTCTGCAAGGTGCTCAACGGGCAATGGAAATTCAACTGGGTGCCGCATCCTGCCCAGCGTCCGGCGGACTTTTGGAAGCCGGATTTTGACGTCTCCGCTTGGAAGGAAATTCCAGTGCCCTCGAACTGGCAAATCCTCGGGTACGGGACCCCGTATTACCGCAACAACGGATACACCTTCCAGAAAGACTGGCCTCGGGTGCTGAGCGAACCACCCAAAAATTTCACGGCTTACACCGAGCGCGACCCGGTGGGTAGTTACCGGCATACTTTTGATCTGCCTGCGGACTGGAATGGCCGGCGGATTTTCATCACCTTCGATGGCGTAGACTCGGGTTTTTTCCTTTGGATCAACGGGGAAAAAGTGGGGTACAGCGTAAATAGCCGTTGCCCGGCCGAGTTTGACATCACCAAGTACGTGAAGCCGGGAAAAAATGTCTTGGCCGCGGAGGTCTACCGTTACTGCGCGGGCAGCTACCTTGAAGACCAGGACATGTGGCGTTTAAGCGGCATATTCCGCAACGTTTATTTGTGGAGCGCGCCGCAGGAGCATATCCGCGACTTCGCGGTCAAGACCGATCTGGATGCACAGTACAAAGACGCCGTACTAGACGTAACCGCCAAGGTGCGGAACTACGGCAGTCAACCGGCGCCAAAAAAGACACTTACACTTGCGCTGTATGACGCCCAAGGCAAGCCGGTATCCGGCGCGGCTGTCGAGGCGGCGGTGCCCGAACTCCAGTCCGGCGAGGAGCGGGAAATTAAAATATCGGCCAAGGTTGCCGACCCGGCCAAGTGGACGGCAGAAACGCCCAATCTATATACAACGGTTTTGAAACTCGGCGATGAGATCATGTCCGCCCGCACAGGATTCAGAAAGGTGGAGATCAAGGATCGAGTATTTTGCATCAACGGAGTGCCGGTAAAGCTCAAGGGCGCAAACCGCCACGAAAACTGGCCCGAGAGCGGTCATTTCGTCAGCGAACAGCAGATGATCGAGGATCTTAAGCTATTGAAAGGCTGCAACAGCAACCATGTGCGGACCTGCCACTATACCGACGATCCGCGGTGGTATGAATTGTGCGACCAGTGGGGCATTTACCTGGTGGCCGAGGCCAATGTGGAATGTCACGGCTATTACAACGTTCTCGACCGCGAGCCGCGCTGGCGCAATGCAATTGTGACGCGGAACGTGGAGAACGTGGAGGGCAACAAGAACCATGCCTCGGTGGTGATCTGGTCGCTGGGCAACGAATGCGGCGGGGGCGAAAATTTCCGCGAAGCGGTCAAGGCCGTAAAGGCCATCGATTCCACGCGCCCGGTGCATTACGAAGCGTTCGGCATCGGAGCTGACAATCCGGCCGACATCGACAGCCGGATGTACACGGCGATGGACGAGGTGGAACGGATTGGCAAGTCCGAGCGCAAAAAACCCTTCTATTTGTGCGAGTACGCCCATGCGATGAACAATTCGATGGGCTCGATCGGCGACTACAACGACCTGTTCGACGCTTACGAGGGACTCATGGGCGGGGCGATTTGGGAGTGGCAGGACCAGGCATTGTGGAATCGGCGCGATCCTTCCAACCCTCATCTTGTTTATGGGGGAGGTTTTGGCGAGGTGCCCAACGATCATTATTTCATCTGCAAAGGCGTGGTCTTTGCCGACCGCACGCCCACACCCAAGTATGCCGAAGCAAAACGCGCATACCAGTGGGTGGGGCTGACCGCGGATGATCTGGCCGCCGGCAAACTGAAGATCCGCAACAAGTATCAATTCATCAACCTCGATCGGTTCAATATCGCCTGGACGGTGAGCGAAGACGGCAAGGTTATCGACCGCGGCACGCTGCCCGGGCTTAATCTAGCCCCGCTTTCCGAAGGCAAGTTGACCGTGCCGTTCAAAAAAATCGGGATTAAAGCGGGCGCGGATTACTATCTGCGCGTGGCCTTTGTGCTGTCGAAAGACGAGCTATGGGCCAAGGCCGGAGAAGAAGTGGCGGCCGGACAATTCCTCCTATCGGAGTCGGCCAAGGCCGTTTCTGCGCCTAAAGCTTCCGATATGCAGCCGCTGAATGTCGAGGAAAATGACAAGCAAGTCGTTATTTCCGGCAAAGGTTTCCGCGTGGCCTTTGATCGCGACGATGGCGCGATTGCCGAACTATCCTATGGCGGCAAACCGGTGCTTATGCCCGGCGGCGGACCAAAACTCAACGTCTGGCGCGCCCCGCACCGCAACGACGATATGTGGGCCGCCGGCGATTGGTCGGCCCGCGGACTGGATAGCCTGGTTCATCGCGACAGTTCTGTCAAAGTGGTCAAAATCGGGCCTTTTGTTGTCCAAGTGGCGGTAAACGCATCGGCCGAAAACCAAGCCAGCAGCGGTTTTGACGAGCAGATTACTTACACGATCTCGGGCGACGGCAGCATCGCAGTCGATCAGGCGGTCGATGCCCGGGGCGAGCATTTTGTGGTGGCCCGCATGGGCGTGCGCATGTTCCCCGATGCAAAACTCGACCGTTTTGCCTGGCTGGGGCGCGGTCCCACGGAAAACTACTCCGACCGCAAGCGGGGGTCTGATGTCGGTTTATATACCAGCACAGTAAAGGAGCAACTCACGCCATACGTGCGGCCCATGGAATGCGGCAATCACGAAGACGTGCGTTGGGCGGCGCTTACGGGCGACGACGGGGCGGGACTGATGGCGGTGGCATTAAGCGGGCCGTTCCAGGCCTCGGCCCTGCCCTACCGGGATGAAGACCTTGACAAGGCCGAGTATGCCTATCAACTGCCGGCCAGCGCCGGATCGGTATTTTGCTTCAGCGCCAAAACTTTGGGCGTAGGCTCCGCAGCCTGCGGCCCTCGTCCGCTGAGCCAGTACATGGTTTACTCCGATCCGATCGTATTTTCCTACGTATTGCGGCCTGTTCCGGCAGGCACGGAGGACCTTGCTGAATTGGCCCGCCGACCTGCCCTTGCGCGAGTGGCCCCGGTGGAAATCAATCGCGACAAGACGGGCAGGGTAACTTTGAGTTGCTCCACGCCTGAGGCATCGATCACGTACTCGATCGACGGCGGCGAAATGAAGCCTTATACCGAGCCGTTCACGTTAAAAGACGGGAAACTAACCACAAAAGCTACAGCCGAGGGATACATTCCGCTGCCGCCAAGGCAGATGACCGTCAAGCCTGAGTTCGATCGCAGCAAGTGGAAGATCGTATCGGTCGACAGCTTTCAGCCAGACGAAGGAATACCAGAGCATGCGATTGATGGCGATCCGAATACCTTCTGGCACACCCAGTGGAGTCCCAACAATCCGCCGCTTCCGCACGAGATGGTGATTGACTTTGGCGAGCAGTTGAAGGTGGCCGCCGTGGTATACCAGGGGCGCCAGGACATGGATCACGGCCGGATCGGGAGATACGAAATATATCTGGCCGATGACACGTCGAACTGGGGCAGTCCGGCGGCCAGGGGCCGGTTCCAAAACGACGCCGGCAAGCAGGTAGTGAGATTGCCTTCCCCGGTTAGCGCGCGTTATCTGAAAATCGTCGCCCTGAGCGAAGTGGCGAGTAATAACTGGACGTCAATTGCGGAATTAACGATCATTCCCGCAAAGTAAGGGCCATACCAAAATCAGCAACGGCTATCTGCGTCCTCGTATGGTTAATGCTCTGGGAGTTTGGATTCACCAGGATTAGATAAATTGGGAGAATTTGACAAGTTGAGGCGGTAGGCGTTCAACCAATCTTCAATCTGTTTGGCCTGTGCCCTCTGCCCCTGGGAGTGGGCAAGTTCTAAGCCTTTCTGGGCCGCGACAATGGCTTTGGAAGACTGCTGCATCTTAGCATAGGCCAAAGCCAAATTGTAATAGGCATTGGTGAAGTCGGACTTCAGCCGCAGGGCTTGTTGGTAATGTTCGATCGCCTCTTGCAGCCGGCCTGAGTTGGCAAAGGCGAGGCCCAGGTTGTTGTGGGCATCGGCATAATCTGGCTTCAGCCGCAGTGCTTGTTGGTAATGTCCAATCGCCGCTTGCAGTTGTTTAACATCATTGGCCAGAACGAGGCCCAGGTTGTTGTGAGCATCGGCATAGTCGGGATTAAGCCGCAGTGCTTGTTGGTAATGTTCGATTGCTTCTTGCCGTCGGCCTGCATTGGCCAGGGTAAGGCCCAGATTGTTGTGAGCCTCAATAGAATCAGGATTTAATTGCAAAGCTTGCTGGTAATGTCCGATTGCATCTTGCAGTCGGCCCACATTGGTAAGGACGACTCCCAGGTTGTTGTGAGCCGTGATGGAATCAGGATTCAATCGCAGGGCTTGTTTGTACTGCACGATTGCCTCTTGTAGCCGGCCTGCATTGGCCAGGGCGAGGCCCAGATTGAAGTGTGCATCGGCATAGTCGGGCTTCAACTGAATGGCTTGTTGAAAATATTCGATCGCCTCTTGCAATTGGCCTGTTTGCCCCAATTCGGTACCCAGGTTATTGTAGGCAATCCAAGAGCCTGGATTTTTTTGCAGCGTTGCCTGGTACAATCCGATAGCGTTATGGTATATCCCAC
The DNA here is from genome assembly GCA_049509395.1 of Thermoguttaceae bacterium. GTDB lineage: Bacteria > Planctomycetota > Planctomycetia > Pirellulales > Thermoguttaceae > JBEKIK01. The sequence goes on from JBEKZY010000032.1 coordinate 11,353, forward strand.
TTTGCCGCCAAGTGAGAAATGAGAGTGCACCCATGGTCACGACCGCGATGGCGGCCGTCATCCAGCGCGATCTGTTTCGCGCCCGCTCGTGCCAAATGCTCCAGCCCGCCGCCGACAGTGCAATCACACCAATGACGGCAATGTGCTGATAATGGTCCGCCACCAGGGAATATTTCATGAAGCCCACGTCGGTAAAACCCATCACCGGCACAAGCGACACACAGAAAAACCCCCAGGCAAACAAAAGCGGCCGACTCCAACTTTTTCTATATTGCCACAGCACGGCTGTAATGATAAGCACCGCCGACAGCGGCAGCCACCACAAAGCATTGGCGACCTCGATATGCCAGGGCGGATAGATGAAAGCCAGGTCGATCGGCAACAGAGCCTTGTAAAGATAGAACCACGGCACGCCGCCGGCCCCCAGCAGACGTTCTGCAAAACCGGCATTGCGGATTTCTATATGCTCACCGTGCGTTTGGAACCAAATGTTCACTACAGTCAGTACAACGGCCAACAGGAGGAACGGCGCGATCCGCACCAGATCCCACCTATTAAGAGATCGCAGCCACCAAATGATGCCCAACAGCAGCACCGGCAACACGACCGCCGATCCTTTACCGAGCATGGCCAACATGAATGCCGCCAGGCTCAGCCAGTACCAAAAGGGCGAGGGGTGAGAGGCGAGAGGCCAGAGAATTTCGATCTTAAGATACCACAAAATCGACAACAGGAAGAACAACATTGACATCAGGTTTTTCCGCTGCGCTATCCAGGCCGCCGACTCCACGTTCACCGGATGCAAAGTAAAGATCATGGCCGCTAGAAAGGCGCCGGGAACGGATAGTTTTCGTAAAATGATCCAAATCAACAGCGCCTCGATAACGTGGAATATCAAATTAGTGACGTGGTAGCCGGACGATTTCGTTTCCCACAGCCGCCACTCGAGCCAAAACGAAATATTGGTCGCGGGCCAGTAGTCTGGCGATTCAGTGGTGCACCAAAGCCGATACGGGCCGTCAGAGGCCCTTATAAAGAGATTGTTTGCGAGAAGACTTTCATCGTCCAGAACAAATCCGCCGTTTATGGAAGGCAGATAAGCAAGGAAGGCGACCATGATGATTATCGCTGCTCCTGCCAGCGCATTAAGGTTCGGCTCCAAGGGGACCGAGATTCCCGATTGGGCTTGGCGAGATTGTTTGTTTTTATTGAATGATTTATTGCGCTTAGACATGTGCCGGCAGAGCTAAAAAACTGACGTTTTAAATGCGTCAACACAGATTCGGCGACTTCCCATGACCGATTTCACATCCTTGATGTTCCATTTTTCGACCACTAAATGCAGTTAACCTTAAATGATACTTTATCTCAATGCGAAATAACAAGATTATTTCTTTCCCAGCTATCGAAAGTCATAAAAGTAATGTCGCATTCAATCTTTAGCCCTGGTGCGCGCGCGGAGTGGATATTTCCTCGATCAAAGGTGCTCCGGCAAAGCTTAAAGGCGCAAACAGGCACAAAAACTAGCCGAATCAGAAAATACGAGATCTACCTTGCCGGTGAACAAGTGAGGTAATTGTGAATATCCTTGGCGGCGGCCTTGCCCGCGCCCATCGCCAGAATTACGGTGGCGCTGCCGGTGACAATGTCGCCCCCGGCCCAGACTCCCTTGCGGGGCGTACGTCCGGTTTCGTCGGCTACAATATATCCCCAGCGATTGAGTTCTATTCCTTCTGTATGTTGTGTAAGCAAGGGATTTGCGCCGGAGCCGATGGCGACGATCACCAGGTCGGTATCGAGAATGAATTCCGAGCCTTGTTTGGGAACCGGCCGGCGACGCCCCGAATCGTCCGGCTGCCCTAGTTCCATATCCTGGCAGCGGACCCGGCAAACCATGCCATTTTGGTCGCCGATGTACTCCAATGGGGCGCAGAGCAGTTTAAAGATTATGCCTTCTTGCCGGGCATGGTGGATTTCTTCGGCCCGGGCGGGCATCTCGTCCAGCGATCGGCGGTATAAGATATAGACATTTTCGCCGCCCAGACGCCGAGCGGTGCGAGCGGCATCCATTGCCACGTTGCCCCCGCCCACCACGCAAACGTTCCGGCCGCGTACGATGGGCGTGTCGTAGTTTGGAAAGTCGTAGGCCTTCATCAGATTGGAGCGGGTGAGGTATTCGTTGGCCGAATAAACTCCGCCAAGATTTTCGCCGGGCACGCCCATGAACGTGGGCAGCCCGGCCCCCACGCCACTGAACGCCGCATCGAATCCTTCGCCGTTTAGGAGTTCATCCATATCGATTGAATTGCCGATGACCTGATTGAGTTGCAGATCGACCCCCAGGCGCAGCAGGTAATCGACCTCGGCTTCGACAATCGCCTTGGGAAGCCGAAATTCGGGAATTCCGTAGATCAGCACCCCGCCGGGCCTGTGAAATGCCTCGAAAATTGTAACTTGATGCCCAAGCAAGACCAGGTCGCCGGCCACGGTCAGCCCGGCCGGACCCGCTCCTATCACCGCGACTCTCTTGCCCGTGGGCGGCGCTTTTTGTGGAAGTTCGATTATTCCCTGCTGACGTTCATAGTCCGCGGCGAAACGCTCCAAGCGGCCCACGGCCGCGGGCTCGCCTTTTTTACCCAATATGCACAATACTTCGCATTGCGACTCTTGCGGGCAGACTCGTCCGCAGATTGCGGGCAGGCAATTTGTTTCCTTTATTTTTTGTGCGGCCCGGTCGAACTCGCCTTCCTCAATCAGCTTGATAAAGCCGGGTATGTCGACGCGGACCGGACAGCCCTCGACGCACTTAGGCTTTTTGCACTTTAGACAGTGCGCGGCCTCGGCTCGGGCCTCCTCTGGCGAATAACCCAGGGGCACTTCATCGAAGTTCCGGATGCGAATGTCCGGCGATTGTTCGGCCATGGGAGTCCGCTTCGAACCCGTCTTTTTTGCATCGCTCATTTTTTCTTCACTCATCGAGGGCGACTCTTTGTAAGGAACATTCTTCGTGTTTGGTGTAAATCTTTTGGCGAGACATGAGCAAGTCCCAATCGACCAGATGCCCGTCAAACTCGGGGCCGTCGACGCAGGTGAAACGGGTTTTGCCTCCCACTTCCACCCGGCACCCGCCGCACATGCCGGTGCCATCGACCATCACCGGATTCAGGCTGACCACCGTGCGCACGCCAAAGGGCCGCGTGGCAAGCGAGCAGAACTTCATCATGATCGCCGGACCAATCGCATATATACAGTCGATTTGCTTGGATGTATCCTCACTGAGCAGTTCATCGAGCGGCTGGGTGACCAGGGCCTTGCGCCCGGCGCTGCCGTCGTCGGTGGTGATGATGTGTCGGTCGGAAACCGACGAAAGGCGGTCGGTCCAGAAGAGCAGATCCTTACTGCGCGATCCTTGGATTGTGACGACATGGCTGCCCGCCTCACGAAACGCGCGTGCGATGGGATAGATAGGCGCGGCGCCCACTCCACCGGCGGCCATTACCACGGTGTCGAGTTTTTCGATTTCCGACGCCTTTCCCAGCGGACCGATTATGGCAAACAGCGAGTCGCCGGCATTGAGCTTGGAAAGCTTTAAAGAACTTGCGCCCACGACCATCACAACCAGAGTGATGGTTCCCAGTTCGCGGTCGAAATCGGCGATCGTCAGTGGAATCCGCTCGCCGCACTGGTCGGCCATGACTACCACGAACTGGCCGGGTTGGGCCTTGCGGGCAATGCGCGGAGTTTCAATCACTAGTTCGAAAATCTTAGCTGTAAGTTTCCGCCTTTTCAGAATCCGGCTCATTCAATAACCTTGTAATTTGTGCTTAGATATTGGTGTGCTGGAACAACCGTGTAAATCTCTGCCCAAGACCCCCAATTACTCATGATATATGAACCGGCGGAAAAAGGCAATCGGGTGGTGCAATCATCATCCAAACAGGCGGAAAAATTGCAGGGACGCCGGGCGGGTATGTTTATATTTTTTCAAGTCATGTTTGCCCGTGCCGCATGCAGAAGAAGGACTGCGCGTCCGGTCCGTCGCCGCCAAACAGGGCCAGGCCGCCGGACTTTACCGCTAAAAGTTAAGTTTTCACGGCACTTTTTCTACCTGCACCCGCACATTGCTATTCCGACGTTATGACGATCTTCCGAGACGCCTCAACTTTACCATATAACTCCAGTGTGTCATAGTTCACAGTGACGGTGAAAGTTTCGTTTTTGCCTGTAAGTTTGATTTCTTCCGGCACTCGCCACGAGTACCCGCACGTGCCGTCTCAGCCAAAGGGCATTGGGCCTTCGGCGACCGTGTTGCCGGAGGAGTCGGTAATTGTGATCGTAGGATCTAGCGAAAGATCACTTGCGGATGTGGATTCCCGTCCATTGCCGTCTTTGATTGTCTCTTCCTTCTTCCGTGTAGTATCGTCCAAGTCGCGAATCATGATGTCCAGCACCGGATCGATCAGAACCGCCCTGACGCTGACTTCCTCGCCCGGCTTGAATGTCTTGTCTTTGGCGGGGCTGGCAAAGAGGACCTCGGGTTTATTGGAAAAATCAAAAACAAACGGCTCATCTTTGCGAATTTTGATGCAATAATTCCGTTTTCGTTCCGAATTGAGGGGCTTACGGTCGGAGTGATAATTATCGGAAAAACCGATCCGCAGCCGGCCATAATTGACCGATACATATGCGGGGAGATAATCGCCTACCGGCAGTTTGCACTCTTTTATCTTTTCTTCCTTTGCTTCGGGCGGACCATGCTCGGGTCTGAAACTGATCTCCATGGTCTGCGAGCCGAATGAACCCTGAAAAGAAGAATCCTTGATGTCCCTGCCTCCGGTCCCTATCTTAAAAACGCCGAATTCGCCGCGATATGGCTTTACAATCAGTTTGTCACCTAGCGGCGTGGCTGAGATGGTATACAGTTCGCCATCGATCGAATACGCTGTCATTAGCATATCTCCGCCGATTCCGCCGAATATAGATTTATCCTGGAGATCCAACGGCTTTAGGAAGAGTGCAGTAAAAGTGTGATCAAAACGGCCGGTAATGGCATAATGCTGGGCCAAAAGAGCGTCATACTCATGTTTGCCCATTTTGATCACACCCTCGCGGGCAACGGTTGCTACAAAGGACATCGCGTAATAGGTTTTATGGTCGTACTCGTCGGCGGAGAACCAAGGCATGATTTTAAATGGCCGCTTGCCGATATCAGGCCCATAGTCAAAATCCAGATTTAGATATTCAAAAATCGTTTGTTCTTTGTGTTGTCCACTGCCTGAAAGCGAACTCCACGGTGGAGATTTCATGGGCATTATAACCGCATCGTTCGTCAGATCGAGATCATTGTTGGCGTCGAAATAGAATCGGTCGTATCCGGATAATACGACACGTGGTTCCAGACCCCGCCTGACAGCGTCCGACGGGCCGACTAGTCCTTCAGACAGACTCTTCAATAGCGAGGGCTCCTCTTTATTCTCCGCATTTTTCTCTTTTTCGTTGTTTGGCTCTTCGCCGGACTGATCAAGCACGAAGTGATATTCAATTCCTTCCCTTGTGGCTGGATCTATATAAAATTTAATCTTTCCGTACAACGGGTGCTTGGACTTTAGCTTTGGATAAGCTTTTACTTCCTTGTCCGGTTCATCGGCGCATGCGGTATTCTGTCCGCGTGTCAGATGATGACCAGGTTTGTCGTTTTTTTCGAAGACCGATACCTCCTGCATCTCGAATACGGCATCTTCCCGGCCGGCCTCTGGTTCGGCGGCAGGCACTGACAAGGGGATAAAAAAAAGAAAAACCAGAGACAGGCTGCATGCAATGAATGATGATTTTAAGTCCATCCTTCCTATCTCCTCGGATTAGAGAAATTCTGATGGGCAGCGGCGACATTCTCCAAAAAATGCCGTATCCGGATATGGGTATGCAAGTATTATAACATATATTTTAAGGATCAAATACAATAAAAAAGCCGGGAGCAAATTCCCGGGCTAATAGTCAAATCTTGTTCCCACGCCGGAGCGTGGGAACAAGATTCTGATTAAAATGTTTTTGTCGGCGGATCACATGACCGGCACGTTTGGGCCCGGTTTTCCGGGATTGATTACGCTGTCGTTTTCCTGATCGATGTCGAAGGGATCGGCCGTCATTTTAACGTTAACGTGATACTCTTTAGCAGGCTCGGATGGTACTCGCCACGAGTACCGGCAGGTGAAACCTCATCCATACTCGAAGTTGCCGCTTTGGACGACTTCGCCCTTGGGGTCCTTGATGGTGAATTCGGGTTTACCAGGCCTGGCGCCGCGGACCATCATGTCCGAAACCACCTCGCCGGTCGAACCGAAAAGCGTCATTGCCAACGAGGCTTGCTTGTTCTCACCGCCGCCTTGGATGTAGCCGACCGACACGACGGGTTTGTACGGCGGGCCGAAAGGAAATTCGACCGTTTCGCCCTCGGAAACCTTAACGGGCTTGTATTTGGCGGTCGCCCCGGCGGTGACGTACGAGAAGTGGCGGCCCGACGGCGCCACGGAGCTGCTGTTGCCCAGCAAACTCTCCAGTACCAGTCCCAGGGCTGAGACTCCAGAATTATCTTTAGCCTCGTCTTTCTTCTCTTCCGGTTTGCTCGGCTCCGGAACGTTTGTCAAATCGATGGTGTAAGACAGCAATTTCCACTCGCCCTCGGGTATGGAAATGGGCGTATCTTTATCGCCGATGATTTTGAGGAACGCGTCGTCGTTGTAAATCACCGCGTTGAAGTGGCCGTTGGGATTGGTGATTTTGCCCAGGGCTACGGAAGCGGGTTCCAGCGTGAGTTTATCGCCTGCGGGAGAAACTTTAAGGTTATAGTAGCTGCCGTCGATATCGACCATTTTGGACACGTAATGTTGGTAATTATTCGACGAGGCTTCGTAAGGCGACGCGTAACCCGTGGCGCCTTGATTGGGATCGATCAGCAACATGTCGCCTTGTTCTGGATAAAGCGCCCCGCCGGACCTGGTAATGTTTTTGGAAATCTTGTTTTCATCGTCGAATCGCCCGTTGCTGTTGTTGTCGATCAATACCACGTGCCGCTTTTTTCCATCCAAGGTGATTTCGCCTTCGCGATATGCGGCCGAGTTGAACTGGACTCCGGCATAGCTGAAATCGCGTGAAGAATTTGCATATCCCGTAAGGAGAAAGGCGTAATCCACCGGAGTCCCGTCCACGTCAATCGTAAGGTCCACGCGGGGGAATTGGAACCGTGCATACGATCCCCCGTAGACAACACCCGGCATCGTTTCGGCTTCTATGACCTTGTCGTCGGTCAGATCGCCGTTGTGGTTTATATCGAAGTACAGGCGATTGTAGTGGATCGCCTTTGGCTGGTTAGCGACGTCAACTTGATCGGAGCCGGTCAAAGCCTGGAGCAGAGTGCCCGCAAGGCTTTTACCCGCTTGGGACTTGGCATCCTTTGTATCAGGCTTGGCATCGCTGTTTTCGGATTTGGCATCTTTTTCTTCGGACTTTGCTTTCTTTTCCGATTCGGGGATTGCTTCATCCAGCGCGAAGGCGTACTCCTGCGAACCAAACTTGACAACTCCGCGGAAGGGATGGTCCGACTCGTACTTGGGCTCCTTTTTTACAATCTGCTTGAACTTGTCCGCCTGTTGGTCGGCCTCTCGGCCGAAGCTAATGCGGCTTTTCCCTTGGGGCCCGATTTGGGCATTAAACGACTGGGAATTAGTCGCCCGATAGAGGTTGTCCAATGGATTGAAAATGGTCCGCGATTCCAGTTTTTTAATCTCCAAGGCGCAGGTTTCCGCCCTGGCGGCGATTATAGCGGCAAAGGAAACGCCAGTTGCCGCGGCTACCGTTAATAAATATCGTGCCCATGTTTTCATGAGATTGGTTCCTCCATTTTCATGGTTATTGGTGATTGGCGCAGCATCGGCGATATTATGAGGTTGCGCTCGGAGACCTTATCTACGAGGGGATGCCTTGTTTTTGCGCCGATGTGTGCGCGGTGCCTTTCAGTCAACTTGGATGGTACTCGACGCGAGCACCGGCAGGCGATGCCTCAGCCATATTGCAGCGCGATGCGCTCGATGGCCTTGGCCGGAGAATTGCCCCTGGTGAAATCGGCTGATCTTGGCCGACTGCGGTCGACCGGCGGCAAGTAATTGCACAATTCGAGGGCCGAGAAAGCCGGCTCGCTTATCATAGCAATTGCTCCAACTCGATTTCGCGGCCGCAGTTGCATGGTTCTATCCTTACCGTTGCCGGTGGCTTTTAGCCAAACCATTAAACTCTAGCAAATAATATATACGCTGGCAAGGGCACGTCAACCCCAGCCCCGGAGGTGTGCGTGTGCTTTTTTTGGTGTTTGCACTGGCTTGTTTCACTTGTACTTCGTATATAACCAATATTTCTTAAAATAGTTTCTGCGAAATATGGGATCATTACGATTCTAACTGGCATTTTGATCGTTGGAATCATTTATTTCCTTATCGAAATGCGCAAAAACAGTGCCAACGGTAACAGCACTGCAATTCGCGCACTCCAGGCAGCGGACACAGCGCAGGCCATTGATGCGCCACTGGGGACGCACGCAGTCACGGCACAGGCTTCGGCAGCGCTCGCAGTTCCTGCAGCGGTCTTTATGAAAACTCAGGAAAAACAGGGAAAACGCGTCGAAAAAACTATAGATTGCCCCCAAGGGACAAAAAAGCGTACACCAAGGACGCCATGTAAAGAACATAGCCAGCAAAAATAGCCCTAAAATAATCATTTTTGCCGCCGTGGGCCAAACTATGGCGTTGCTCGCGATTGCAGCCTGGGCCATGCTTGGCAGTGCCCCTTCCAGGGCCCCGGCCGGGCAAACACGGCAGAAGAATAAAGGATGTCCTTCCCCCCAAAAGAATGGCACTGCCAATACCAGCCCAATCAGTGAAACATAGCGGAAGCAGCCCATCCAAGCGGGCAGCGTAAACTTTGGCGTGGGAACTCGAGCCGCCAAATCCTGTAAAAATCCGAATGGACAGGCCCAACCGCACACGAAACTCCCGAACGCAGCAGCTAAAAAAATCAACGTACCCAAGGCCGCGAAGGGAATCAGGTGAACGGCGCTGAAGTTGGCCAGCACTCCGATTGGGCAGGCAAACGTGGCCAAGGGACACGAATAACAGTGAAACACGGGCGAGCAAACAGTGTGCATGCGGATCATAAAGGGATCGAGCCAGGCAAATAGAAATCCGGCCTGGATCCACCATCGCCAGCGAGCAAGCCTCGATGCTACCGTACCCGACTTTTTTTTCTTGGCCATGGACGCCATGACCTCCTTGTTAATGCACTCACGTAGGGCACAGCGACGGCGCCTTGCCGGAGTAGGTGCGTTCGATCTTAAGAGATTTATTCAAGGCGACCCCGCCCACGGTTACATCGCGAATGAGCGCCGGTTCCGATACAGTGATTGTAACCTCTTTGGTAATTTTTTCGGTTTGCTTGCGGAATTGCGGCGGTCCGCCGAATTCTTGGGCGCCGGGAAAAGGCGGGGGGATCTGTGAAAATTGGACTGGGACGTCGATGGTCGTTTCAGTCGTCTCTGTGGTCAAAACGGGCACGAAGTGAAACCTCGACCCGTAAATCAGCGAAACTAATCCGCCGATTAACAGCAAGCCCGGCAAAATGCCACGTCTAACAAAAACCCACATAAGCAAGCAAGCTCCGGTTTGTTTTTTAAAAAATGGCGGAGGCGAATGGGAATCGAACCCACCCGGGACCCTTGCGAACCCCACACTGATTTTGAAGACCAGGGGCGCCACCAGACGCCAGTCACCTCCGCTTGTAACGTAGCAGGCACACTCCGCGTGCCGTTGTGTAAATACTCGGCGTATTCATAACCCCCGGTGTATTCACCGAGGGCCATATATATAAACCCTTAATCCTTAACCTTTAACTCTTTTGTAAAACGCCATGGCGGGCGATCCGCCGAAAGCAATGCCCAACCAGGCGGCCTCGTCGATTTCTTCCCGGGAAAAACCCATATCTCGGGCTTTCTTGACGTTGCTTTTCACGCACGGTTCGCATTTGGCCAAGACCGAGAGGGCAATGGCGATGGCCCGCTTGGTCTTGCCGTCCAATGCCCCGGGCGATGCGGCTGCTTCCAGGAATTCCTGGAATTTCCGCTCTGACTCGGATACGCCGCCGGTTTCGCTGGCGGCAATTTGCTCCGATCCATGATTCCCTTCACAGCAATTCATATTTGTCATCTCCTGTTTAATAGGTTGTTTTCCGAGAGATGCGTATGCGGCAACTATTTTGCCAGAGGCCAGTTCCGAAGGCCGAGCATTGGGAAGTTTCCGCCGCCCGTTGGTGCGGAGAAACACACGCCCCGATCCGGAATCCAGAATTTTGCCGATCATCATCGCATCAGTAACTCCGGCGGCATGCAGTCGTTTCAGCAGATCGTCGGCCGCGTCTTGTCCGATCGCGATCAGCAGTCCGCCGGATGTCTGTGGATCGAAGCAAAGATCCGACATTGCAGGCTGCACATGCTCATCCGCGATCAGGCAATGATCAGACGATTCCCGGTTCCGCTCTACCGCGCCGGAGGCGATTCCATCGGCCAGGCATTGCAAGACGCCGGGCAGCAAGGGCAGATCGTCCCAGATGATTTCCACATCGACCTTGCTGGCGGCGACCATAGCGGCCAGATGACCCATCAGCCCGAAACCAGTCACGTCGGTGCAGGCATGGGCGCCCAGTTCGATCATGAGCTTCGAGGCGACGTTGTTAAGCATGGCCATGGAACGCGCGGCCGCTTCCGGGCCTCCGGCTGGGGCACGACCGATCTGGGCCGCAAAGGCCATGATTCCCGTGCCCAGCGGTTTGGTCAGAATAAGCCGATCTCCGGGTTTGGCCCCGGCATTTGTTACAATCTTGTCCGGGTGAACAAGGCCGGTTACCGCAAACCCGGCCTTAACCTCTTTGTCGTTGATGCTATGCCCTCCGACCACCGCCACGCCGGCCTCGGACATTTTATCCACTCCGCCGCGAAGAATCTGGTGCATGGTTTCATCGGGCTGGGTGCGGATGGGAAAGCCCACAATTGAAAGGGCCGTTATCGGCCGGCCGCCCATGGCATACACGTCGCTTAAGGAATTCGCCGCCGCGATCTGGCCGAATGTGTAAGGATCGTCGACCGACGGAGTGAAGACATCGACGGTTTGCACCAAGGCCAGGTCGTCGTCGAGCTTATACACGCCCGCGTCGTCGCCGGCCGGGGCGCCAACGAGCACTCGGGGATCGTCGAGAAAAGGAAGTCCTCGAAGTACTAGCTTCAGCGTCGCTTCGTCGATTTTGGAAGCGCAGCCCGCGCTCTCGACCAGTTCCATCAGGCGCACCGGCCCGACGTGGCCGTCCACTCGCTCGCCTGCGCAGGGGCAAATATCTTTTTCCCGCAAGATGTCGCAAGGACAAGGTTGTTTGTGATTGCAAATGCAGTGACCCAACCGCATCGAGCGTGCCATCACCCGCTTGCGTTTTTCCATGTCCTTCATTGCGACACCATGCCAATATACTTAGTCAGCTATAAAGAAAAAGCAATCTCAATTTTATCATTTGCATAATAATCGTGCAAGCAAGCGGAAATTACATAGCCGGCGTACCATAGCCGTTGGACTGGCGCCAGGCAAGAATGGCGGCTCCCAAAGCGCAGGTCAATTGGGGTTGCGGGGCGACCAAGATCTTCTCGCCCAAGATCGTGCTTAAAGCGGCATCCATTCCCGGGACCATTGCCACACCGCCGGTCAGTACGATGGGCGAGGCCAAATCCCGGCCCGACATCGCGGCCACGCGGGTGGCAATCGAGGTTAATACGCCTGCTATGATGTCGGCGGGCGTAGTGCCCGAGGCCAAAAGTCCGATGATTTCGGTTTCGGCGAAGACCACGCACATGCTGCTAATGATGGCCGGATTGCGGCTTTGCCCGGCCAATTGGCCGAGGCGATCCAATTTAACGCCCAGTTGCGCAGCCAGCATTTCCAAGAAGCGCCCGGTCCCGGCCGCGCAGCGGTCGTTCATCACAAAATCGCCGACGGCGCCGTCTTTGTTGAGGCGCATGAGTTTGCTGTCCTGCCCGCCGATGTCGATGACGGTCCGCACGTCGGGCACGCGGTGGCGAATGCCCCAGGCCTGGCAAGTAATTTCAGTAATCGTTTTATCGGCGAAACTGATTAGTTTGCGTCCGTAACCCGTGCCCACGACAGTGCCGATTTGTTTCTGGTCGATGCTATTCTCGCGCAACAATCGCTTGAACAGATTGCCGGCCAACTCATCTTGATCGATGCCCTGATCGACGACGCCGGCCGCCACCACGTCGAGGCGGCCGGAGTCGAGCAGCACGACTTTGGTGGTTCTTGATCCGGCGTCAACTCCCGCGAAAATCATTGTGGTTATCTTCCTTTGCGGCCCCCGGTGTATTCACCGGGGGCGAAATATGCCTATTTTTTGATTCCGGGACATCCTCAGTTTATTTTGTTACGACTTTTTACTGTTTCGACCAAG
>JBEKZY010000320.1:0-5775 GCA_049509395.1 Thermoguttaceae bacterium
CATCGAAATCGCAAAAATCAGCAATATTAGCGGTGACGAACAGGAACAGGTAATACAGGAGTTCGGCAATGCCAATCCGAATGCCCTTTCCGGGCGCGCCGGCGGATTGGAAGTGGCTAAAAATCTTGTCGAGCGGGCATTGGGCAAAGGCGCCAACACCACGTTGGACAACGTTCGCCAGTCGATTGAAGCCCTGCCTTTTGGCTTTTTGCAGAAGGTCGATAGTCAGAACCTGCTAACATTTATCATCGACGAACATCCCCAAACCATCGCTTTGATCCTGTCACACGTTCCTCCGTCGCAGGCGGCGGACATACTTAGCGGCCTGCCGGCGGAACAGCAATTGCCGGTGATTCGCCGGGTGGCCACAATGGGTCAAACCAGTCCGGAAATTATTAGAGAAGTGGAAAAGGGATTGGAAAACCGCATGTCCAGCCTGATGAACCAGCAGTTTGAAAACGCCGGCGGCGTATCCACGGTGGCGGAGATCCTGAATGTGGTAGATAGGGCGACGGAGCGGACGTTGTTGGATAATCTCGCCCAGGAAGATGCTGCATTGGTTGATGAAATCCGCCGTTTGATGTTCGTGTTCGAGGATATCGCCAAACTAGGCGACCGCGAAATCCAAACTCTGCTGAAGAACGTGGAAAGCGCGCAATGGGCGATGGCGCTGAAAGGCGCCAGCGAGGAGCTAAAAGACAAGATTCTCAAAAACATGTCCAAGCGGGCGGCCGATTTGCTCAAAGAGGAAATGGAGTATTTGGGCCCTGTTCGGCTGTCGAACGTGGAGCAGATGCAGCAACAAATCGTGGATGTTATTCGGCGCCTGGAAGATTTAGGCGAAATCACCACTCACGCCGCGGAGGAAGAAGTGCAGTTTATTCAGTAGCGGAGTCAGGGGCGGAGATCATAGATCGGAACTAATCGTTGATTGCGTATGAATAACTAATGCCCGTTGCCATCCAGTCCCGAGTTGATGTCGCGCGCCGATACGGGGCTGTTGGTTGTTGACATGCAAGAGAAATTGCTTGCCGCGATTCCCACCGGCCGGCGGCTTGCATGGAACATAAGGCGGTTGGTGGACGGGGCGAATATCCTTGGCATGCCGGTGGCGGCCACGGAGCAGTATCCCAAGGGTCTTGGCGCAACTACGCCTGAACTAGCCGAGCGATTCGGCGCCATCCCATCCAAGTTGACGTTCAGTTGCGGCGGTTGTCCGGGAATATTTCAGGATTTTCAAACACGCGGCTTGCGGAAGATTCTACTAACGGGCATCGAGGCGCACGTCTGTGTCCAGCAGACGGCACTTGATCTTCTAGCCGACGGGTGGAGCGTATTCGTGGCAGTAGATGCGGTCGGATCGCGATGGGAAATCGATTATAGAACCGCTATTGGGCGGATGGATTCGGCCGGCGCCACGCTAACCACCGCTGAAGCCGCGCTTTTCGAGTGGTGCCGAGTTGCAGGCACGCCGGAATTCAAGCAAATCAGCCGTCTTGCGCAAGAGGCCGGGCCTGAATAGTTGTCCCGATGTCCGGTGTTAGGGGGAATAGATTCCGCCGCCGGTACCTCCGCCGCCACCGCCGCGACCGCCGCCGAAATTACCTCCGCCGCCCATGCCTCCGCCCATACCTCCTCCGCCGCGACCGCCGCCGAAATTGCCTCCGCCAAAATTACCGCCGCCAAAACCAGTAGCAGCGGCGCCGTAATTACCGCCGCCGCCACCGCCGCGACCTCCGCCGCCACCATAATTGCCGCCGCCATAATTGCCGCCACCGCCATAATTGCCGCCGCGTTGCCCACCTCCGCCGCCGCCGTAATTACCTCCGCCGCCGCGTTGGGCGTACTGTTGACCACCGCGGTTTTGCCCTCCGTAACCGCCACGCTGGAAATTCTGAGGGCCTCCTCGGCCTTGGCCGTATTGTTGGAATGAAGGATTATAACTGCCGCTTGTGCCTTGAGTGCGGGTAATTTGGATGTTTTCACCCCCAAGCGCGCTTAAGGCCTGTTCCACCGATTGCGTGCTGGATTTGTGCAGGGTGACGACCTGTACCGAATCGTTGGAATCGGGGGTAGCCGTATCCAGGGTTTCCACTAGTTGCTTGACATCCTCGAACAGCGATTCCGGAGCGGCCACAATAAGTGCATTGCTGCGTACATCCACGCCGATGGACATTTTCGGGGTTTCATCGCCTTGTTGGTTTCCGCCTCTGCCGCCGCGCCCGCCTCTGCCGCCGGTCATCATTTGCAAAAAGGCTTGAGGTCCGGCCATTTGGCCGCCTTGAGTCTGGGAGGAGCTAAGCACCATCCGGTCGCGATAGACCTCCTGAACTATTCCGGCCACCGTAGTGGCATCGGTGTTGTACAGGTAGATCATTTTCGCCCGTGGGCTGACTTGAACGTCTTCCGGACTATCTTTTTGATCCAGGATATCAAGGAGTTCCTGGATGGTATCAAGATCCTTATCGTTGGCTTGCACGATCAGGGCGTTGAGTCTGGAGTCGGCGGTGATATGGATTGTGCCGCTGGGCTGAACACTTCCTCTACCGCCACCAGCTCCCAGCAACGATCCCAGGACGCCGCCTGTATCGCCACCCAGCGCGGCGCCTACCATATCGCCCATAAGCGTGCCGCCGGTGTTTGAGTTGCCGGTCGACATCGTTCCGCCGCCGAGGATCTGGTCGATGGTCGCCCCCACCACGGCGGCCTTGGCGTGTTTCATGAAGAACACATTAAGTCCCGGGCGGCTCGAGGCGCCCCCGGCCAACGAGGTGAGCAATTGTTCGAACTCGTTGAGGGCTTCTTCGTCATCGCTGGCGATCATTACCCCGCCCGGTCCGGGCGCCACGATGATCGAGGCGGGTTCTTTTTTCTCCGCTTTAGCGGGTGAAGACGTTTCCGGTTTAGAGGCATCGGTCTTTGGCGTTTCCTTTGCGCCGGCCGTTTGCGTATCGATCAGCACTTCGTCGGCGGTTAACTGGAATCGGGCATCAAAAGGGCTGTCTGTGGTTCTGTCATCCAGAGGAGACACTTGTTTCAGGGGCTTATCTCTCGACGGCGGTTCTCCTGTCGAGGATTTATTTTCGCGCGGGGTCGACGAAGCCGGCGCCTTTTCCTTCGATCCCGAATCGCTCGGCGGCGTGCGGGGCTTGTCTGCGGGATTCTCCTGCATTTCCGCGTCTTCTCCCGCGCTCGGCCTGAACGTGGGTATGCTGTCTCTACGATTCATCACGTGTATCTTGCTGTTCGGATGCGTGGTGCGCCACATTGGCACTATCTGCTCCAAGGCCGGCCCCAACTGCCGCTGGGACAAAGTCAGCATCCGCACTCTGCCGGCGCTGGTCGCGACCATTCCGTTGGTCTCTGTCTCGCCCATTTTTTGCAGCAGGGACTTAATTTGATCGATTTGCGCCGTAGTGCCGCGGATCAAGAGTTGCCGGGTGCTTGGATCGGCATCGACTTGAGGAGCGCCGCTAGTGCCGCCTTTGGATGTATCTCCGCCGCCGAAAAGCTTGTTGATCGAAAGCACGGCCGTTTGCGGATCGACTAATTTCAAGCGGATCACCGCCACCTGCCGCTCGTCGTGTTGCATCTGCGCCAAAACGGCCCGAATAGTGGCGTGCTGGGCGGGCCTGGCAAGGACGATCAGATTACTGGTCTTGGGATCGATATCCATGCGCACGTCGGGCAGGCCGGCCAACAGGGTTTGCATTACCTTCAGCGTCGATTGCGGATCGGCCGTATTTATTGTGTATACCTCCACCTGCGGCGATCCTTCCAGGACGCCGGCGTCGCCGCCGCCACGGGGCGCATCGATCACTTTTAGAATATCTTCCAACCGGGCGAGCCGCTCCGGCCTGCCGGTCGCAATCAAACGCTTGCCGTTCGTATCGACGGTCAACAGCAAGGAGCCGTCGGGGGTTTGGAATTGATCGGCCGGGATGGCGAGCAATTGCCGCAGATTTGGCAGAATATCCTCGGGTGTGACAAAATGCAGGTTAAATGTTTTCAATTGACCCGAGTAAGTGCCTTCTTTGTCTTCCAGCCTGTCAATAACCTTTTTAATTACCCGCAGCCGTGCAACCGTGTCGGTGACCTGAAGCACGCGCGAAGCAGGCAAAGTCACAACCGAGGGAAAATTGTTCGTCTGAGGTCCGCGGAGTTTTTCAATTTCCGCCGCGGCCGCTTCGGGCGCGGGTTTTATAAGATCGAAAATCACGTTGACGATCTCCGTTTCCCCATGTTCATCGAGAGAATCGACCGGCACGACGGGAACCATACCGGATGGGATGCCGTCTTCAAGATTGATTAGCATCAACATGCGATCGCGGCGAAGCAGGTAATATCCTTTCGCCAGAAGAACTCTGTTCAATATATCAATAGCCTCCTTGGGCGTGAATTCCTTGTCGTCGGTATAGTTGAACGTTCCAGGGGGCGGGTTGTCCATAACCAACGACAAATCGGCCTGCTCGGCGAACCAGGGAAGCACCACTTTCCACGGCTGAAAACTGAATCTGAATTTGATCTTATCCGGATGTTTTGGAAGTTCGATGCGAGGCTTGGCCGGTGAAGCCGCGGCGGCCGTTTTTTCCGTCGAAGCGGCCGGTTTTTCCGGCACGGTTTCCTGCGGCTTGGATTGGTCCGGCTGTACGGGTTTTGTCTCGGCCGTTGCAGCGGCGGCATCCGCCGGCGCGGTATCAGTCAACGCCATGGAATTCCAATCGGCTCTTTGTTTTTCGGTCAGAACCTCTGACAGACTCCGTTCGGCCAGGGCTTGAATCAAACGCGCCTTTCTTTCGTCGGCTTTGGCAATATCCTGCTTGCGTTTTTCCATGAGATCGGCGATCTGTTTCTTTTGTTCGTCCGATAGGGCAAGCCGTTGGGCCACAGCCGGTTCGGCCAGCGAGGCAAGTCCCAATCGGCCCAGACGAATCTGCTCCAGCATTTTTTGCTGATCGGGGTTAAGCAGGGGCAGGCCCTTGGTTTCCGATTCCTGGCGGTAGGCGGCCATTTTTTGCTCGCGATCGGCGGCCGGAAGATCCTTGGCTTGCATGACCAAATCCACGGCCTTGTTTTCACGGTCGTCGATTAGGGAATGCAATTGGGTCTTCTGATCGGCAGAGAGTTGCAACTTCGCGGCTACGTCGTCTTGAACCGCTAACGACAATACGCCTACGAAATCATCGGCGCTAAAGGCCCTAATCTGCCAAATGGCAAATAACAACAAGGCCATGGCGGCAGTTATTATCTGCCTTATTAAAATGCTGCAACCGATGCCTACACCGGTATTTACACGATTGGTCTCAATATTAGCGTTCAAGGATCGCACTCCAAAATATAAGGCTTTTAATCATACACCCGATTAAAGAAAGTTCGCCGCAAGGATAAACCAATAACTCTCCCCCCCATTCTGACGAACTAATGCCGTCAATCCCACCTTTTACATGTTAACTCTTGGATTGATATGAGGCTAGGAAAAAATCAATAACCACTCTAAACCATTACATACTAACCCCGATGGTATGTAAAAGTTCTGAATAAAACCGGATATGGGCAATGCAAGGGATGTGTAGCCATATCGATTGCAATGGCAATACATCACTATTGTAATCATGTATATAAAGATACAGAACAGGATAGTTTTTTTCCGGCTAAGTTAAAACAGTCCGTAGCGGCTAAGAGTTGCGTGGAGTTTTTTTTCCTCGGCGGGGGTTAGTGGAGTTAAGGGCATGCGAAGTTCGCCCGTATCGCGGCCCAGCATGCGCATGGCGGCTT
>JBEKZY010000321.1:0-9496 GCA_049509395.1 Thermoguttaceae bacterium
AGTTACGCGACGATGAGCAGTGGATGAGCATTTGGTAAATGTTCGATTAGATTAAGCATCACGACCTGATAACCGATGATTTTGAATTCTCGCTGAAAATATTTTTATTACTTCACGCTAACAGAATTCTAACTATTCCTCATCAAACCCTTACATAAAGGGGATACCATGATCGTTTTGGAATCGATGCTTCTGGCGATGTTTTTTATAAACAACGAAGTTCCTAACCATATGACATGAAGGAGAAAACCATGCGACGACGCCTAATTACTGGTTGCGTGTTTGTGATTGTGATGATTTCGGCAGCCTCGGGTTTTGCCTACAACAAACCTGCTCACAAAGTCTCAGGAGCGATTGCCTATGATGTCTTGATGCGGAACAGTCCTGAAACCGTGCAGGAAATCATCACTCTATTAAAACAACATCCATATTATGAGGAGCACTGGATGGGCGAACTGGAGTCACTGCCGGTCGCTGATAGAAACTGCGGCCTTTTTATGCTGGCGGCCGAGTGGCCAGATGTGGTACGTTCTGATAAGAAACACCCGGAGTACAACCATCCGAAATGGCATTACACGGACGAGCCTTTCAAACCCGATGGGCAGCCGGATTCAATCAAGGTTCTGCCGCCAGACCAAGAAAATATCATGATGGCCTATGAAAAGAATTTAGCTGTCTTGAAAAATGAATCGGAAACGCCACAGAATCGTGCCATAGCCCTCTGCTGGATTTTCCATTTGATTGGCGACATCCATCAGCCCTGCCATACCACCTCCCTTTTCACAACCGATTATCCTGAAGGCGATAAAGGTGCAAATTTGGTTTTTATCAAGGTCGAGCCGGATAGCGAGGCGATAAAGCTCCATTGGTTCTGGGATGACCTTGTACTAAGCAGCGAAGAACTCAGCGACGCTCGGAATAAAGCTATTGAACTGCGAAACCATCCTGAGTTTGCAGTATCAAAATTAAAAGAACTTGGTACGGAAAGCTCTTTTGAAGAATGGAAGAATGCAAGCGTTAAGCTCGCGAAGGAAGTGGTTTATCTCGACGGTAAGATGACGGGCAGTCCGAGCAAGGAATCGGCACATGTGCTCCCTGACGGCTACGTCAAAACAGCGAAAGCTACCGGCGAACGACAAATTGTCTTAGCAGGGTATCGCATGGCTGAGGTGATGTTGAACTCACTTTAGTTTGGTATCGATCATTCCACGTCCACACCCTTGAAGAAAAATGTAGCAATATTCGGTACTCGGACGGGCTCTAGCCCGCAGTATACCGATGCCGGCATTCTTCCAGAACTTCTGCTGTCCTGCTACAGCCAATGCGGGTGGCGCCCGATTCACGTAAGAGCAACACCATATCCAAACTGCGAATGCCACCAGCCGCCTTCACCTGCATGTGGGAGGGGGAATGGTCACGCATCAACAGCACGTCCTCAACCGTGGCGCCGCCCGTGCCAAAGCCAGTCGAGGTCTTGACCCAATCGACCTGTAGTTCGCCGCAGATCTCGCACAGCCGGATCTTGTGTTCGTCCTGTAGGTAGCAGTTCTCGAAAATCACCTTGACCCTGCCGCCACAACCGTGAGTATTCTCAACGACCGCTAGGATTTCGTCACGAACGTACCACCAGTCGCCGCTTAACACTTTGCTAATGTTCACAACCATGTCCAATTCTACCCCGCCGTCGACAATTGCCTGTTGTGCCTCGGCAACCTTTACATTTGTTGTATTGCTGCCGTGGGGAAAGCCGATCACTGTGCTCGGGAACACGTCGGATCCGAGGAGCAAATCCGAGCAACGTCGCAGATAGTAGGGCAAGACGCATACGCTGGCCACGCAATACTGCCGCGCCAAGCTGATACCCTCTTCCAACTCCTTCACGGTCATCGTAGGCTGCAAAAGGCTATGGTCGATTATCTTGGCTATTTCATGAAGCGTGCAATGCATATTGGTTCAATCTCCGAAGCAATTGTTAGGATATACCAGGTTTCGATTTGTAGCCATGTGCTTTTGCGGGCCAGGCAGTCGCGAAAAGCAATGTGCCGGACGCGCTACCCCAGCTCGATCAGTTCTTCTTTCGCGGGGACGATTCCCTTCTCGTCGATGACAACGATCAACCCGAAGAGAAAGATCGCCATGAAAACGACCGCACTGGAAAAGGCCCAAATGAATCCATGACGGTCTGCAATCCAGGTGACGATAATGCTGCTGAAGGCTCCCATCAAATTGAGAATGCCGTTGTAAATGCCATATACAAAGGCGGAACTCTTTGGCGTCGGCGCGAGGTCCACCGCGTTTATGGCCCATGCCCCCACGCTGGCGTTCATGACCAAGAGTGAAAGGCCGATCAGCACCGCCGTCGGTGCGACGAGTTGGAGTTTGGAAGTTTCGAGCGCGATCAGCATCATGACTATCATCATCCCCATCGGCACCCCGGCGCCTAGTTTGCGCCCCTTCGCGTGGCCGTACTTCGCGACGAGTCCGTCGTTGATCGGTCCCGACACCAGATATCCGATGAATCCCGCGACAAAAGTCACGCTCGTCCACGAGGCGCTCTTTACGATGGAGAGTTGAAAGGTATCATACATGTAGTTCGGAAGCCAGTTCAGCAGCGTGAAGAGCACGTAGCCGAAGCAGAGAAAGGTGAGAAACACGCCGACGCCGTTGCGCGTCAGCATCACGCCGACCGCCTTCTTCATCTCCTCGCGGCTCAGGTGCGTTTCTTTTTTCTGCGTGGGGGTCGCGCCGCTGACGCCCTGGATGAAGCGGAGTTCGCGCTGGTTGATCCAGGGGTGCGATTGCGGAGTGTCGCGGACGAGCAAAATCCAGATTGGAACCCAGAGAAGACCGATCGCGCCGAAGATAATGAAGGTCCATTGCCAACCGAACCAGTGAACAATCCATCCCGAAACATACACGCCAAACGCCGAACCGACAAACTGCCCCGAACCGGCCAGCGTGAAGGCGCGGGCGCGCTCGCTCGGCGCGGACCAGGTGCTTGTGGCCTTCGCGTTGACGGGCCAGATCGGCGCTTCGCCCGCACCCATCAATCCGCGGATGACGCACCACGAAACCATGCTGTAGGCCACCGCGCTCAAGATGGTAAAAATGGACCACCCACCGAGCGCGAACGAGGCCGCCTTGCGAATGCCGAGCTTGTCGGCAAACCAGCCGCCGGGGAAATTAAAGAGCGCATAAGCCAACCCCCAGATGAACGAGATGCGTCCCATCTGCGTGATGTCGAAGCCAAACTGCTTTTCGATGAGCGGGACCGAGACGGTGAAGTTTGCGCGATCCATGTAGTTGATCACGACGGCGATGAACATCATGAAGAAAACAAGATAGCGAACCTTTGTCCTCATTCCGCCCTCGAGCGAAGGATCCTGCAAGTCCAGCGCGCCCGCGGTGGAGCGCGGACCAGATTGATTTGGCAGAACATCGAACGAGTCGGAAATCATGCAACGGGGGACACGGCGGGCCGCGCGTCTATTGTTGAAGGGCCTTCTGGGGAGGATGCATCTTAATGAACTCGACGAGTTCATCAGGATCATCGGAAATCGCCATGAATTTTTCGTACTCTCTTCCCTTCGCCAATTCCTTGAGCAAATCGTAAATCTTCGTTTCCTCGGCGTAGCGTTTCTTTCCCAGAAACACCATCGGGCAATAGTATCCAAACGAACCATAGTGGTTTTGGGCAGCGGTCATGAAGACTTCCTGGGTGGTGCCTGCACTTCCGGGAGTGAACACAACCCCGCAGATCGCGGTGGAAAGAAGCGTCTCCTCCCGAATTGCGTTGGAGAAGTACTTGGCGATATGGATCCCGAACTTGTTGCAGGGCTCTTGGCCGTAGAACCACGTCGGGATGGCCAGACTGTCTTTGCCCTTTGGGTACTTGTTGAGAACCTCTTCGACTCGTTCGTAGTATCCCGGACTCTTGCCCTCCGGCGCCCTGGCCAATGTAGAAACGGCATCCTCCACAGCTTCTTCGCCGTAGTCCACCAGATACGCTCCCAGGTTCCCGGCTTCCATCATTCCAGGGCCGCCGCCGGTCGAGACTAGATAGCCCTGCCTGGCCAGAGAGCATGCCAGAAGGGCGACTTTTCTGAAGCATGGATCGTCTCGTCGGCTGCTATGACCGCCCATGATCGCCACTACCTTTCGACGAGGCGTACCTGTTCCATCAATGTCAAGATACTCCACGAGCGCCCGATCGATGGCATGGTCGTGAATCCGCTGCGCAAGGGCGTCCATAACGCTTGGGCCGTACCTTCTGCGCTGGACAAAGTGGTCATAGATCTGCTGATCTAAGCTGCGGTCGTTCTCGTCGCCGCGAGTCACGAACAATTCAGCCGGCGTGTATAAGGTCGTTCGGTATGGATTGTAAGGGAGGTCGCGGAACCTCGGGAACACTAGCGCACCACGTCCGACAAGCAGGCTTTCGTCATTGCCGCCGAACTTGCACCCCAAGAATACGGTGCCACGCACGTCGATCTTCTGCCACATGATTGGCGTCTGCTGGAAGTCGAGACCATGGACTACAGTGTTCTCAAGAGAAGATCCCTGTTGGGCTGCTTTCAGAATCAGTCCGATCTCTCGGATCTCCTGGAGCGGCTCGCCTTCACCGGCATGCGCCAAGATTGGTGAAAATGCCAGTATCAGTACGTACCAGCGAATTCGACGGCGCATGTTCAACTTCTCCGGCGGTTAACAACGTCAGAACGGGTGGGCAATCTAAAAATCTACCGCTTAATTGTTGTGAATTTGTGAGGAATGAGTTAGTTCTCTGTTAGTCTGCGCGGAATCGGCACGCGGACGAATCATTCTAAAACTTATTTTGCACCCAAGACTGGAAGAGCCCCTCTCTTGAGTATCGCTAATGCAATTGCCCAACGACGATTGACAGAATCGCTTTTCAGCATATCCCATTTTGACATTGCAGGTACTCTCACCGTGTTGCACAATACCTTGAAAGCAGATGTAATCGAAATCCTTGTCAAACTCTCATACTCCCCTAACATG
The DNA here is from genome assembly GCA_049509395.1 of Thermoguttaceae bacterium. GTDB lineage: Bacteria > Planctomycetota > Planctomycetia > Pirellulales > Thermoguttaceae > JBEKIK01. The sequence continues at coordinate 5,020 of JBEKZY010000321.1, forward strand.
CGTGCAATAGAGTGTGTTAGAGAAAGCCTGCAACATGAAAACGAAAGAGGACATCGTAGGGAATTGGTTGCCGCGGTATACGGACACCCCGCTGGACGGTTTCGGGAACTATGTCTTGCTTACCAATTTCATTTCCTACACCGAAGAGTTCGCACGAATCGAAAATACCGAGATTCGCGGCCGCTTGAAGCCGATGCAGACCGCCACTTCCTCGGACGGAATTACAATCGTCAATTTCGGCATGGGTTCGCCGAATGCCGCCACGATCTGCGATCTGTTGTCGGCAGTCCATCCCAAGGCGGTCCTTTTCCTTGGCAAGTGCGGCGGTTTGAAGCGCAAACTCCAGGTGGGCGACTTCATTCTGCCGATTGCCGCCATCCGAGCCGAGGGTACATCCGAAAGCTACTATCCCCGAGAGGTTCCAGCCCTGCCCTCGTTCCGGCTTCAGAAGGCGGTTTCCCACACCATCGTTGCCAACGAGCAAGACTACTACACCGGGACGGTCTACACGACAAATCGCCGGGTGTGGGAACACGACGATGAGTTCAAGGATTACCTTCATCGGACCCGCTGCATCGGCATCGACATGGAGACGGCAACCCTCTTCATTGCCGCCTTTGCCAATCAGATTCCCCACGGGGCGTTGCTCCTGGTTTCGGACATGCCGCTGACTGAGGAAGGCATCATTTTCGAAGACTCAACAACGTTGAAACGATCCGCCGCAGCGCCGAAATTTCATGCAGTTCGTCGGCCAGGTCGACAGGGAATTGACTCCCGATCAACACGTCATGTTTGACGCTTGACCGACTCCGCCTCTTCCTTTGCCTGCCGCAATTCCTCTGCCAGCCGCTTGAGTACGGTGATATCGGTGCGGCGGCCTAGGAAGCGGATCGGCTTGCCGACAGTATGTTCATGACCAATGAAACGACCGGCTAGAAATACTACCGAGCCGATTCCGGTGAGTTGATCTGCGTGTTAAGTCTGCTCACGGCGATGCTCGACCTACCAATTCGCAGCTACAGAGCGTTGGTCCAAGAGACGGATGCGGGAGACCCGCACATCCGGTTCGATGAGCGGAAGGTCGGAACGGAGCATGGTCTGGCTAATTAGACACCGGCAGACGAAAGGGCCAGAAACTGATAAGCCATACCGAAACCACCGCACCACCTCTCGACTCTACCAATTTTTGGTCTGAACAAGCCGAGCTATAACCCATTGTCAGTCTACCTTCCTACCTTCTGGACGCTGCTGTCGGCAGAGTGCCTTCACACTATCAAATAGCCTCGATAATTGAATCCCAAGATCATTGCCAACCAACATGGGATGGCGGTGTAAAGGCGGTTTCTTCGAGGATTTTGTCCTCAGGTTGTATACGTACGACAATGTCGGTGCATGGAGGGAAGTTCTTTCTGAACAGTAGCCGCTCCCACCATCCGGCACGCCGCAACAGCGGCTCCTCGGCTTGTAAGGTGCGCTGCGTGCCGTTCTTGGTACATATAAGAAGCTTCCCATCGGGCAATACTGCGGCCACTCTCGCATACTCTTCCACATAGTACGAGTAGTCATCTACGTGGGGAGTTGCGTACACTCCCTTGGCATTCGGTTCGGGTGATGTCGAATGCCTTTGACTCCGATAAACCACAAACATACCAAGCTTTAATTCCCGCCGCATGTCTTTTTCCACTTGGTCTAGGGAGTCCTTAATTTCACTAAACCATATAACCTAACCGGTGTTACCCAGAATCACTTATACGGGATTCGCAAACTGCCCAAATTCATACTCTTCCCGGAAAAACTAAGGATCCCACTAATGTTAGTATGAACTCTAACAATTAGGTGCAGATTAGGGAATTGTGAGAATTCTGTAAATACACAATTCGGCGCCTTTTTGCCAACTTCTAATCACCAGACCTCCTATCCATTTTTTATTCATCAGGTACAATGCTAGCATCGGTGTTCATTCGAGGTCCAGTCCGCGAACATCGCAGGGTCTGTGGGTGGTTCTAAGATTATGAAGCGGAGGCGTCTGATGACTAACGTGAACGTAGAAATCGGCGATATGGGATCTGTTCTTGCTATGGCGGAAAGGGCACGGAGGGAGCGCGGGAACCACGAGACTGTCGCCGCGATATTGGCGTGGGTTCTCAGCGAAGGCCGCATCGAACACCGTCTACGTGCTGCCGGCTTGCTCGTGGCCATGGGCTCATGTGCCGCGCCGGCGGTGCCTGCAATTCTGACCTGCCTCGCCAGCGCGGAGGAACTGCCGACGCTGAGTGCCGACGAAAGGGAGGTTTGCCTACGGTGCGTCGAGGCACTGGAACACATCGGCCCACGCGCTGCAGAAGCCACTTCAGTGCTCGAAGGCTGGTTGCGGCTGGATGATCCCGAGGCGGTGTTAGCAGCCGCTTGTGCCATTGCGCGGATTGACAAGTCCCTCGATGAACTGGTTTTACCTATTCTTATACCTGCATCGCAAGCGATAAGTGAGTGGGTTTCACACAAGGCCGCCATGGCGTTGCGTGCTCTGTGCCTTTCTCCTGGCAGAGCGGCGCCCGTTGCCGCGTGATCTTCATTGCGGGCCTTCTCCACAGCAACGCGCGGCTCTTGATACGATTGATCGACATCGTCAAAAGCAGTGACTTCATGTGCGATATCGGCCTGCATGGGAACGGGCAATATTGACTCAAAGACGGTCGGGCGATTTGATAGCGTGGTGTTTCGGTCCAGGTGCTTCGTAAAATGTTCGTTTCTTAATGCCGAGTCGCACCACCCAGCGCCGCAGCTGAATTCCGGGCCATTACGAATCGAGAATGCCATATCGGAAAACAAAGTGCTGGAAAGCCGCGGGAAATGAGGTTTTCAATGCCATCATGCAGCATTCGAGGGGACAGGCCAAAACCGCCCGAAAGCCCATCAGATGCGAACACAGGACGACCACCCTGGCTGACTCGTTCCACAACAGCACCAGCGATCGCGCCACGGTAGCAACATGCACCGGCTGCCAGTTGCGATTCAAAACCAGCGTATGTCGCTGAAGTACACTGCAAACCATAACTATTCTCCATATCTTTTGTTGAAAAAGTATTTTCTTTGTATACTCCAATTCATCATTCAGCACTCAAGACTCATAATTTAAAAACGGGTGTCTGGGGAGAGTCGAACTCCCACCTTCTGGTTCACAGCCAGCCGTGCAGCAACCGCTACACCACAGACACCATTGCGATTTGTATCTACATGACATTTGGTTTGTTTGATTATTGATTGTTAGCACCCCGACCAGGATTCGAACCCGGAACTCCTCGTTAGAACCGAGGAATGATTTCCGTTTCACCATCGGGGCCATGTTACTACTTATCAAGCGGAAGGCATGGGATTCGAACCCACATGACCCTTTTCAGGGTCGCACGGTTTAGCAAACCGGCCCGGCCAACCATATCCGGCTACCTTCCATAAATCTCCTCACATGCAGTGGACCGCCGGGGACTCGAACCCCGATTACCTGGGTGCAAACCAAGCGTCTTCCCCTTGGACCAGCGGCCCGTTTCTCAAGCCCACACGATCGTTATTAAAATCAGTGACCGAGGTGGGAGTCGAACCCACAAAGTCACGAGGCTCTCGACCTCGCCGCTTTTCCAGTTTGCGTACCCGGTCGTAGCGGGTCCGGGAGTCGCACCCGGCGGTTGGAACTTATGAGGCTCCACTGAGCGCTGGCTCACCCGCGTTGTTAGGAGTTAGACATTGGCGGTTAGGGAGCTAGTATTCCTGGTTTTTAATCTCTAACCTCTTCTTTCAGTGACCAAGGGGAGATTCGAACTCCCAAATACGACGTTCTGAGCATCGCGTGTCTGCCAATTGCACCACTTGGCCATTGCGTACATGTGACCCGTGTGGGAATTGAACCCAACCTTGCCGGCGTGAAAGGCCGGTGTCCTTTCCGATAGACGAACGGGCCAAGCTTTAGTGCGCCGGGCAGGAGTTGAACCTGCATAGCCACTTTGGGCTGGCTGCTTTACAGGCAATTGGGCTCGCCAATGCCCAGCCGACGCAAGTCTTATGTGGCACAGGCGGGAGTCGAACCCGCATTCACCAAGGTTTGAGCTTGGCCGCTTTGCCCATTTGCGTACCGTGCCATGTTCAACAAAAGCGCCCTCGGCGGGATTTGAACCCGCGATCTCTTGCGTGACAGGCAAGCGAGCACTCCAGGCTGCTCCACGAGGACGTATTTCATTGCAGTGGCTCAGGCGGGATTTGAACCCGCAGCATCCTTGGTACTAAGCCAGGGTGGTCTGCCAATTGCCTACCGAGCCAAAGGTACCCAGAGTGGGACTCGAACCCGCAAACACCTGGGTTTAAGCCCTTGTCCTTACCCATATTTACGTAGTGGAAGTCGGAGGAGTTCAGCATTAAGCGGCATGAACATAAGTATAATAGCAAAGACGCATTGCATCAACAGTTCAACCGTTTTAGTCAGGAACTA
>JBEKZY010000322.1:0-5661 GCA_049509395.1 Thermoguttaceae bacterium
GTTGGGAGACATTGATCAGCATTTCCTGCTTCATAAATATTCTTTCTTGTTCGGCAAAACCGATGAGCACGCAACGGCCCCTCGCGTAACCGGCGAGTCGGGCCGCGTTTCACGGCGGACCTCAGGGGCCCAATTCCACGACTGTGCGCGCCAAATGCACGCCGCGCGATTCGAGATCCTCCAGCCCCAACGCCGCGAGCACGTCGCGGGGACCGGCGCAGCCTTCCTGCTTGATCTTCAAGCGCATGTTCAGCACGCCCCGGCGGAAAAACAATTCTTCCAGCATGGGGCGCAGATCGATCGGCGATCGGCCATGGATGCGCGTGATCGTCAAGGTCGATTGGGCCAACAGGCGCTCGATTCGCTCGCCCAACCCGGAATCGAGCGGGGGAGGGACCGTCACTTCGTAGGTTGCACTGCGAGCTTGGGCTTTTTTTTCGCCCGGCGCAAGGATTTCGACGCTTTTCGGCGCCAAGCCCCGCGGGGCTTGGGATTTCAGCCGGGCCAGCAAATCCTGGGCGCTTCGGGATTCGGCCATTTCGAGTTCCATGACTTCGTCCACGCCTTCGATGCCCACCGCCAAGGGCAAGGGGAAGGTCATCCGCGGTTTGGGATGAAATCCCTGGCTCATGCCCAGCGGCACAGAGGCCCGGCGAAACAGCCGCTCGAAACACCGCATCAGGTCGCGATGCCCAATCAGTCGCAGGTCGTCCTGCTTGCAAAAGCGAATACGTACTCGTAATCGAACCATCCGTTCGAGTTTCCCGACGCTGCCGTTGCGGCCGGGAAACATAATTAAGGTTAAAGTTTATAGTTATCGGTATTCAATTTACTGTTCACGGTCTTAACTGCCGGCAGTCGGCTTTCACCAATCTGCATTCGTTATCCCTATAACGAATCCCTATCTCTAGTCTCTAATCTCTGTTCATTGCGCCGCGCCGGGCGTAAGCTTCTTTAATTCTTCGTTAAGATAGCTTTTGATTTCCCGGGCATTTTCCATGGACAGGACCTTTTCGGTAACAGCCTTGCATCGTTCCATGGTTACATGGCGAATGACGTTCTTAATTTCCGGGATGGAGCTGGGGGCGACGCTGAATCGCCTCAACCCCAGTCCTAAAAGCAGCATGGTGTAGGTCGGGCTGCCGCTCATCTGCCCGCACATATTAATAGGCACGTTTTTCCGGGCGGCGGTCTCGATGGCCATGATAATCAATTTCAAAACAGCCGGATCGCCCGCGTTGTACAACTGTACGACGTCTTTGTTGCTGCGGTCCACGGCCAAGGTGTACTGGATCAGGTCGTTCGTGCCGATGCTGAAAAAATCCACTTCTTCGGCGAAATGATCCAGCATCATTACAGCGGCGGGCACTTCGACCATCATGCCGATGGGCACGTCGCGATTGAAGGGCACGCCGTGTTCTTCCAGGTCTTCCATCACGTCGGCAAGCACCATTTTCGCTTGCCTCAATTCCAATAGCGTGGAAACCAGCGGGAACATGATCTGCAAATTGCCCGAGGCGCTTGCCCTTAGCGCTGCGCGAAGCTGGGTGCGAAACAGGGGCAGATTCCTCAGAGCCAAGCGGATGCTCCGCAGGCCGAGAAAGGGGTTGCGCGACTCGTCCGGGGCAGGCCCGTGCGGTATTTTGTCGGCGCCCATGTCGAAGGTGCGGATTGTCACCGGCCGATCGCCCATGGCTTTTACCACCTGCATATAGGCCTCGTAATGCACTTCTTCGGTGGGTTCGGTTTCGCTGCCGAGATAGAGGAACTCGGTGCGGTACAGGCCCACGCCGTCGGCTCCGCGGTCGATGCAATGCTCGACTTCATAGGGGAATTCGATGTTGCCGAGAATCTGAATGCGCTGGCCGTCGAGGGTTTCGGCCGGCAAGTCCTTTAGCGGCTCCAACTTGGCCGCCATCGATCGCAGTTCTTCGGCTTCGTGGCGGTATCGGGCGAGCATTTCCTCGTCAGGTTGGAGGATCACCAGGCCCTTGTCGCCGTCGATGATCACCAGTTCCCCGCCGGAAACTTCCGCCAGGAACGGACCGGTGCCCACCACGGCTGGAATTTCCAAGGCTTCGGCCACGATGGCTGTATGGCTGCCCGGCCCGCCGATCTCGGTGACGAAACCGCGGACAAAATGCCGATCAAGGTTGGAAGTTTCGCTGGGCGTAAGGTTGTGCGCCAGCACCAGCACGGGCGAACTCAGATGCGCAATCCCTTCCCGGCGGTGACCTAAAAGATGCCGCAAAAGCCGCTTTTCAATGTCGAAAATGTCGGTCGCACGCTCGGCCAGATAGGAGCTTTCCAACTTCTGGATCGACTGGGCGTAGCGGCGCAAGGTGCGGCTGACGGCATATTCCGGCGAGTAGTGGCGCTGCCCGATCATCTCCTCCAATTCGTTGCGCAGCCCAACGCTTTGGAGTATTTGCAGGTGGGCCTCGAAAATCGCCCCATACTGCTCGCCCAGTTCCAAAGCCACGGCGTCCCTGTGCCGCGATATTTCCGAGTCCGAGGCGGCGATGGCTTTATCGAGCCGTTCCAATTCATCGACCACGGTGTCGCGGGTTACGAAGCGGCGGGGGATGCGGAATCCCTCGTTGTCCATCACCAGCGCCTCGCCTATGACGACACCCGGCGAAACGGCAATACCTTGTAACTTAAGCATGTATCGATAAGTCTCTATTTATTCTCTTCGTCCGATTCATTTACGGGCTTCACCGCCGCGGCCAGCACCATTTCATCCCCGCTAAATAACGGCTCCAGGGCGTCCAAAACTTGGGATGCGTCCGGTCCAGTCGCCTCCAATGTCACACTCGACCCCATTGGGGCCGCCAATGCAAGCATGTCCAATACATCGTTGCCTTTCGCTCGGTGGTACTGATTAACAATTTCCACTTGGGATTTAGACCTGCGGGTAATGGCTGAAATGGCGGAAGCCGTACGCAAGTGAACTCCTGCCGGATCGGTAACGACCACGGTTCGGGTGGCTTTTTGCTGGGACATGTCTCGGTCAGGACCCAAACTGATTATTGTCGGCTTCGTTAAGTAGTTGTTTGATTTCCTCCGCGGTTTTGGCCTGCTTCAGGAAGCGGCAAAAGGTGTCGTCGCGCAATTGGCGGGAAATGTTTTCCAATGCCCGGAGGTGATCGCCGGGCCTGTCGGGCGGTGAAATCAACAAGAAAAACAGGTTCACCCTTTCGCCATCAAGGCTGGCAAAGTCCACGCCTTGCCGGCTCACGGCCACCGCGCCCAACAAGTGGTCCGCGCTGGGATGCTTGGTGTGAGGCACCGCCACTCCGCGGCCAATGCCGGTGCTGCCAAGTTCCTCTCGCTTGAGAATGGCCTTGACAATGCTATCTTTTTCGCCGGAGGCGATTTTCCCCGCATCGAGCAGGGCCTGGACTATTTCCCGAATGGCACCCTCCTTGTCTCTTGCCGCCAGATCGGCGCGAATGGCCTCGGGACAGACAAAGTCGGCAAACTTCATGCACGTATTCTCCGTTATTTATTCCATCGCGTGCCTTCTCGCGTGCCACTGCTCGCTTGAAAGCAGTGTTTTGCCTTTACGTCGGCATCTATAAACCTGGCTTACGAGTAAGCCATGGCACACATTTCATTATTTGTTTAACACGGCTTACTTCTAAGCCATGGCACACATTCTGATTAAACGTTGTCAATTCTCTTCTTGGAAACCGCCGGCGAGTTCCTGTTGCCGGTGCCCGGCGCTGCGGTGCCGGTCTTGAACCTTGCCCTTATGTTTGCGCAATTGTTGTTCCACTTTTTCGACCACCTGCTCGATAGAGCCCATTAGATTATCTGACATGCTGGATGCCAGAAAGTCGGGCTTGTGCTTGGCCGAAACTTTCAAGTCGACCCGGAGCATCTCGCTATGTTCCAAGTTTAAAGTCAGTTCGATCGCCGAGATGCGGTCGTAAACTCGCGGCAACTTTTCCAGTTTTTCGTTGATTTTCTCCTGAGTCTCCTCGCTGATATGCCCATGCCGCGTCGAAATGTTGATCTGTACCAAGTGAACTCCTTTCTTGGCTCACACCGCATCAAATATCAGAATTATTATAGTTCTTATTATTTTACCGTGTATTACTCCATGGCACAAACTCAACCTGCTCCCAATCCCAATGCACAACGACGCACCTATCCTAGTCTAGCTTTTCGTGCAATTATCGTAAGGGGGATTGAACGGGGGGGAGGCGGGTAAAATAAAATGGTCAGCCGGAAACGTGTTGGGATAACTAACTTTATGCAAATTGCCAAGTTAGAGCACGCGTTAGCACCCGCCTCACAAGTTTCTTCTCCCTCCGCTAGAGGGCTGAGTGTAATAATTCCTAGCCAGGATTATTTTATTATGATCCTTCTTTGGCACAATACGCCGTCTAAACCGGATCTGTATTTTACGGTCCGAGATCGCCGGGGGGCGGCGGGGCGGCGTTTTCGCGGGCGGCATTGACGCCTTTTTCATCTGCCGTTTTGTTGCGAATCTCTCCGGCCTTTAAGCGTTGCTTCCATACCTGTATAGACGGCTGCCGCCTGGCAGGGGTTTGCTCGGGTTGATAAGAAAGCGACTTGCCCGTTATATCTTTCAGGTTCAAAAAACTCAATACTCGAACGGCCAGAGTATCGCTATCCAGAAACTTGACCAAATTTTCATCTTCGCCCGATTCCAGGTTCTTATCGCTGTAATCCCAAAGCATGCGATACATATCCGCCGCATCTTGCGGATAGCGGCTTTCCATGGCTTTGCGAACGGCAAGGGCTGTTTGCCCATCCCGAGCGACGGCCTCGCGGAGTTGATCGATGTTGTCGCTCCAATCTTGTTTCGCCCCGGCGTCATTTAATACTATTACCATGGGATCAAAATATCCGAGGTATCCCAAGCATCGAATCGCCAGCCAACGCACCTCTTTTCGGCGATGTTCGGCCAATTCCATCAATCCGCGTTGCGCAGGACGACTGGGCGGCAATTCCAACAATCTTTGGCTTATTGTCGCCGATGCGCCGCTGTCCAATTTGCTGACCGGTTCGGTGTCCCATTTGGGAAGGTTTTTGGAGGCTGTTATTTCCGGCGGCAATTGATCTACGATCTTGATTTGCGCCGGAGCGGCGATTTCCAGGGTTTTTTGGCCCGATTCGTCCCAAAGAACGTGTCCCGCGGTGACCAATAAATCGCCTGTAATTCGGGCTGTTTCGGTTTCCGGGTTGACGCCCGGAGCGTGAACGTTGCGTACTTCGGCCGCGACTACGGCCTCTGGATCGACATAAGTGATCAATCCCACTCGCGCGCCGATTATTATCCGTAAACGCGTGCCGGCATTGGCCAAAGGCATGGTGATTATCCGTCCAAAGCGGATTTTTATGCCCGCAGGTTCCCGGGCGTTTGCAGGCAACAGTTCCAGTTCCGTGCCGCCAAGCACACGCAATTTGACCCCTGCGCCTAGGGTAATCTCGGGTCGATAAGTAGGCAAGGCAAGTAGTTGTTCATTGGCGGTAAGGATATCCTTGCTTGCCACGCGTTGCCAATCGGCGTCTACGCCTGCGTTTACAAGCAAAATTTGATCCTCGGAAGTGTAACGCCCTAGACGATCCGAAATGGGTGGAGTTTTGTCTTCGGGCGGTTTAGCGCCGCCGGAAAGCGCCGCGTTT
>JBEKZY010000323.1:0-5627 GCA_049509395.1 Thermoguttaceae bacterium
CAAAAATCCGGACGGACTGCGCCTGTTCTGGTGTTCCAACAAGGCCATGGATTATTGGCCCTTGTCCGATAGCACTTTTTGGATCGAGTGGCGGTTGTGGGGAATGAATCCCACCGGCTATCACGTCACAAACCTGATTTTGCACTTGGCCGAAGCATTGCTGATTTGGATTTTATTGCGAAAGCTCTCCATTCCCGGGGCATTCCTGGCGGCCTTGATTTTTGCCGTGCATCCGGTGAACGTGGAATCGGTGGCCTGGATCTCACAGCGGAAAAACCTGATAGCCATGCTGTTTTTACTCCTTTCGATCCTTTGGTATTTGAGATACATCGAGCTCGCTCGCCTGCCTTCATCTTTCATCCTTCATCCTTCTTCTTTTCACATTTGGTATTGGCTCAGCCTGGCGGCGTTCTTATGTGCCATGCTCGGTAAAGGGTCGGCGGCCGTATTGCCCGTGCTTTTATTGGGAATTGTCTGGTGGTTGCGCCCCACGGGCTACTCTCCCGATTCAGGGGACTGTCCCGATTTTCTCGTAGAGAAAATGGGACTGTCCCCTTCTAGTGCACCTTCATGCGCAACAAAAATGGGACCGGCGCCTTTTATGCGCAGAGAAATTGTCAGGACGACGCCGTTTTTCCTGGTAACCATGATTTTTTCGGCCCTCAACGTGTGGTCGCAATTCCATAATACGGTAGCTGTAATCCGCAACGCTGGTTTTTTGGAACGACTTATGGGGGCGGGGTGTGTGATCTGCTTCTATTTATACAAGGCGATTCTGCCGGTAAATTTGGCCTTCATGTATCCACAATTGCGTATCGAAGCCGGAAATTTGCTTTGGTGGCTGCCGCTTGCCGCGGCGCTTGTTGTTACGGCTGTGTTATGGCGCTATAGGAAAACATGGGGGCGGCCGTTTTTGGCGGCCTGGGGTTTTTTCTGCGTCGCATTAGCGCCGGTTATGGGATTCAGGGACACTTTATTCATGCAGATCTCCCTGGTGGCGGACCATTATCAGCACATCGCCATCATCGGCCTTATCGCTCTGGCCTCGGCGGGATTTAGCGCATGGATTTTACATACTCGGGCCTGGGCGCGCGGGGCGGCAATCGCCGCCGCCGGCCTGGCAACTACTGTGCTCGTCTTGGCGACCTGGCGGCAATGCATGCTGTACCGCGATGATTCCACAGTGCTCCTGGACACCCTGAAAAAAAATCCCGATTGCTGGATAGCCCAATATGACTTGGGCGTTATATCGGCCCGCGAGGGCTCGCCGGCAAAAGCCATTGAATATTTCCGCAAGGCTCTGAATGATTGTCCGGATTACTTCGCCATAAACTATGACATGGGCAATGCTTATTTGGAATTGGGCATGGTGCGCGAGGCTGAGGAAAATTACCTGCAAGTCCTGCAAAAAAGGCCCGATCACCCCGCCGCGCATTACAATCTGGGTAAAATTATGGAACAAACGGGCCGGACCCGCAATGCAATCGATCATTACCGGCTGGCGATACGAAATCGACCCGATTTTCCCGAACCCTATTACAACCTCGGCAATATCTATGAATCGTCCGGCCAATACCAACAAGCAATCGAGTGTTATCAGCAGGCCCTGCGCCTGAAACCAGACGATTACGATATCCACAACAACCTTGGCATTGCATTGGCACAAAAAGGCCGGTATCAGGAAGCAATCGAACAATACCGGCAATCTTTGGCGATTAATTCCAACTTCGAAACCCACTATAACCTGGGTCTTACTCTGGCCCGGACGGGCCGACCTAAGGAAGCCATCCAACATTTTCAGCAAGCTTTAAAACTTAGTCCCGATTATTGCATGGCATATGTCAGTCTGATGTCGGCCTATGCGGAATCGGGCCAATCTGACAAGGCCATAACCACGGCCCGGATTGCGCTGGAACATGCACGATTTCAAGGGCAGACTGCCCTGGCCGGGCAGATCGAAGTATGGTTGAAATCCTATCGCGCCAAGTCGTCAAACCCGCCCGGCGACTCGCGTTAACCAATAATGAAGCCGCAGGTTTTGTTCCCGCCCGAGCCGGAAAAACCTGCGGCTGGATGTAAAAAATGTTTTTTCCGGTTGCCAAGGGGGGTTAAAACGAGCCGGTGCCGGATGAGCTGCTGCCGCTGGTGATCCCGTTGCCGCCGCTGCCGATCCCGCTGCCTCCTGCACCGGTGTTGCTGCCCGAGCTTGAGCCGGTTGAACCGCTGCTGGTATTAAACGTGGTAACCTGTCCGATGCCGGTGAATACAGGCGAACACGAAACGCGCACATAACGCCGGTCCGCGGACACGACGGCAGTGGCCATAAGCTGGGCGCCCGCGGGTATCCATGCAATTACCGGCTGATATCCCACTACGCCTCTGGCCGCGAACGGGACGAACTGACCTACAACGCCGCCGGCCGCCGAGCTGTCAAAGTTGCCGCTGCTGGTGCCGCCGGCGCTCGATGCAAGGTTGCCAAGCACGTGAGGGTCAATCGAGGCGGTAATTTGCTGGGCTAGAATTTGCTGATTGACGGCAAGTTGCCCGCCCGCCGCGTTGGCAATCTGTTGCTGGCGAAGCGATTCCTTGCGGCGCCCGTCTTTTAAATCAAAGGTAGCCAGCACTTCGTCCTTTTCCAGGGGAAGTATCTTGCTGACCGTAATGGGATTTTTATCGCGGAAATGGGTGGTGATCTCCACCGTGACTTTGCCCGTGTTTACCTTTCCCCAAACTCGCCAAGCTTTTAGACGGTATGTGCCGTCAAAACCCTTGGGGCATACGTAGACTTCCGAATGACCGCCGGAATTGTCGCTTCCAGTTTGCGAAAGCACGTCGCCCAAGAGGACTCCCCCGCCCGCGGTTCGCGGGTTGCGCAACGAGCACACGGCGCCGGAAGGTTCTTCCACCATCAGGTCCACGTCGGCGTCGCCGGTCCAATGGACTGCCACCACGCAATCCCGGGCCACCGCCTGGTCCACCTCCGCCTGGAAGGCCTGCGCTTCTTTGTCGCGTTTATCGGCCTTCATCCGCTGGAAGATTTCCTTTGCCACGCCCACGCCCGCCTGCCAAACTTGGGCGTGATCCTTGGTCCAGGCCTGATTCAAAATCCCCAGGCTGGCCCAGCGCAAACCGTCCATATCGTTTAATTCCCTGGCCGCTTTCAGGCCCAGGATATATGGTTCGGGCCTTAACGGATCCTGCTGGGACGCCTGGCGAAAAATATCCAATGCCCGCTCCTTCAAGCCCAATTTCATGAGATACGTGCCGATGTAGGTAAGGTCGGCCGTGTCATCGCAAAAATCGACGGCCGACATCACCGCCCGCTCGATCTCATCCTTCGGACGGCCGGCGGCTTGCATCGCCAAACTCATGGCTTCGTACATCCAGGGCTGCGCCTGGCGATGGCGCAAGGCACTGTCGATCATTGCAATAACGTGATCGTATTTCTTGTCTTTCATCAGCCTGCGGACCGCGTCGCGCACAGCCGCGGGCTGGGGCGTGTGCGTGGAAAAATATTTTTCCCAATATTGCTCCGCATTAACGCCCGACGCAATCTCGATGGGGATTTTTTCGAATTTCGCCGCCGAGGGAGTCTGGACCTCTGTCTTGGCCGGAATATTGGCACTGGCAGGCTCATTGCCCTTGACAGGCACGTTTAGATCATCCTTAACGGCAAAGGCTTGGAAGCCTCCGGCCGGAATATTCTGGAGCATTTGTCTTTGCATAAGTGGCAGTAATTCATGGGGCACATTGAACATTCCCATGCCGCCGCCGCCCATGCCGCCACCCATGCCGCCCATACCGCCGCCCATTCCACCACCCATGCCGCCCATGCCGCCACCCATGCCACCCATCATTCCCATGCCGCCCATGCCGCCCATCATATTTGCGTTTACTGGTATCACCAGATCGGCCACCGGATATGCCTTGGTCACCAACCGGCTGTTAGCTTCGTCCTGCGTGGTGATCAATAACACTTCATCCTCAATCACATATGTCAGATCTCCCAAATCACGGAGCATCAAACGCAAGCCCGACTTTAAGGTTATGCCCTTAAGATCCTTGGTCACCGGCGTATCCGAAGTTATTCCCGCTTCGGTCAGCACCTTGGTGTCGAGTTGTATTTCGATGTTGTGATAGTTTTTCAAGAAATCAATCACCTGGGACAGCGGGGTGTCCACGAACTCCATTTTGGTCTCCGACTTAAGCGCGTCTTTGATCTTCTTTTCCGCCGGACTGGTTTTAGCCAGATCCATCGAACTGTATTTGTCTTTGCGCCGGATCGTCAACTGTTGCCAAATCTCGGCCGAAGGGTATACGATCGGCGGATCGTCGGGGAAAGGAATGGCCGCTTTATCGACCAGATACATGGTGTCGACAAAGGCCTTTTGCTGGGCCAGATGAACGTCCATCTGTTGCTGATAATAATTCACTGTTCGGGCGAAAAGCTGGGCTTGAGCCGGCACCGGCGCATTCGGGGCGATCTTAATCGCCTCGGCCGCGGCTTCCTCTTCGGCAATCTCATATTTGCCTTCGCTCATCAACGAATCAAAGCGTTCCATCAATTGCTTCAATTTCTGCTGGTCGCGGAGCAGGTTATCGGTGATCAATTGCCTTTCCCTGGCCGCCGCCATGCTTTCCTGCTGTTGCTGCCGGCGGAATTCCACTTCGACTTTCTGCCGCGCGGCCTCGCGCAAGGCGGTCCGCAATTGATCGGACAACTGATCGCGAACGTCCGGGTTAAGATCGGCCGCCTGCCGCACATTTTGCAGCATCAGCCTCAGGTTCTCCGCAGCCGCGTCCGGTTCGCTGCTCATTTGTTTGCGGGCCTGATTGATGGCGTTTACCACCTCGGCCTGAATCACCTGGGCGATGATTCTACGTTCTTGCTGGAATCCCTCGGCCAATGCCCCGGCCTGCGGATCGTTGATCACGGCTGCCGGATCGACCAGATTCAATTCGCCCTCGCCGCCGGGGGCCGGCTTCCGGGAAATCACGGTCTCGAAACCCGCCGACGGGTTGCCCTGGCGTTTCTTGGCCAGCGCGCCCTTCAGCGCCGCGGCTTCTGCGTCATTGGGATCCTGGCGCAGGGCTTCGCCCACGAGTTTTTCCGCGCTCTCGATATTGCCGGAAGCCAGCGCCTGCCGCGCCAATGCCTTGATGCCCATCTCGCCCGCGCCGACCGCCGCGCGCAATTGCTCCAAGGAAGAGCTTCCCGTAAGCGGCAAGGTCGCGCCGCCGCTTTGCCGCGCATACTCGACCGCTTGCATCAGGTAATTATTGGCATCGTCCGAAACGCCGGGTTTCATCACGGCGTAAAGTTTTTCCGCGCCGCCGGGCGCATCCACCGGATATTGAATTTCAAACGGCCCTTCGCCCTTAAACGTGCCGATCAGCACCGTGTCGCGATCGCCCCTCAGCGGCGGAGCATGCTTGGGAAATACCTCCGCGAAACCCTCGGGCCATATCACCGATTGCGGCCACATCACCGTAGCGCCGACCGCGGCATTTATCGCCGCGGCTGCTTGCGCGGCGGTTGTGTCGGCAGTGTCGCTTATAACCATCCCGCCCGTCTGACCGGCCAGTGCGCCCGCGATTTGCATATCCGCCCGCGGCCCGATCAGGTA
>JBEKZY010000324.1:0-5627 GCA_049509395.1 Thermoguttaceae bacterium
ATTACAGGCGGCACTATCAAGCTGGGCGCCACTCCGCCGGGACTTTATGAAGGAATGCTCAGCAGTTATTTCGACACCTCCTCGGCCAATCCCAAGACGGCCATTGAGCTCACCACGGTCGCGGCCAATACCAGCATCGGCGCTACTCAAACCTGGGTTTATTCAGGATATATCAACGTCCCCGGCACTTCAAACGCCACCTGGACCTTCGCCGAAAACTACGACGACGCCGCCCGGTTGTTGATCGACGGCGCGCAGGTTTTATATGACACGCAGTGGAACGTCCAGACCTCGGGCACTCGCACTCTAACGCCGGGACTCCATTCATTTGAACTGCGCGTGGGCGGCAACGGCACTCCCAATGGACCAAGCAGCGGCGGCGTAAGCAGCACGGGGTTGGGCGTGGCGTATAGCACCGACGGCGGCGTCACTTATCGCGCCCTGACCGATCCCGGCGACGGCAGCCTGTTCCGACTGACCAACATCGCAAACGGATCCTTGCCCTCGGCCACAGCGCTGGTCATGTCGTCAAACACCACGTTCGATCTGGGTAATTACTCCACGACCATAGGTTCGTTGGCCGATGCCGACGGATCTCCCGCCGGCCACCGAGTCCTTCTCGGCGCCGGCACGCTCACGCTCGGAGGCAACGGCACTTCCACGACCTTTTCCGGCGTGATATCCGGTTCCGGCGGCATAAATAAAAACGGAGCCGGCATCTTCACAATTAAAGGGGCCAACACCTACACCGGCCCCACCTCGATCTTTAGCGGTACTGTGAAACTCGACACCGGCGGCGCCATCGCCGGCAATATTATCGACGTCAAAGCCGGCACGTTCGACGTATCCAGCCTTCCCAACTACTCGGTAAACATCGGACAGATTCTCAAGGGCAACGGATCGGTCCTCGGATCAGTGACCGTCCTGGGCACGGTCCAACCCGGCGAAAGCCCGGGAACTCTCAACACCGGCAATATAACCTTCGGCAGCGGATCGATGCTCGACATCGAACTGGCGGGCATTACCCCGGGAACGACATTCGATGTGCTGAATTCCTCCGGGACGATCAGCCTCCAAGATGGAAGCGAACTTAGACTTTCGCTCTTGGGCGGCTACACGCCCAACGACGGCGACAGCTTCGATATCATGAATTTCAGCAGCCTGTCGGGAACGTTTTCAAGCTTCGATCTGCCCACGCTCGCCGGCGGCGAATCCTGGGACCTCGATAATCTGTATCAGAATGGAACCTTAAGCGTGGTTCCCGAACCCGCCGCCCTGGCCATGTTGCTAATGGCCCTGGCCTCCGTCGCTTGCCGGATAGCTGCAGGCAAGCGCCATCACAGTAAATAACAGCGATTGTAATAAGGTGCTAATCGGTGCAGGGGCCATTTTACTGCTTAAGGTAGCCGCTATATCCTGAAATCACGGAGGAAAGCACCAATAGAGTCAATCCCAGCGCCAAGAGCGTTTTTGTCCGGCTGCTGGTGTTTTTCCACTCGCCCAAAAAAATGCCCAGGATCGTGCTAAATAGTATCGCGCTAGCCATCAGCACCGCCCAGCCGATATAAGAGCTTTTACCCATGGGCGGCTCGCCAGTCTTGAAGCATATAAACTGTGAACACCAGATGGCGCCTGCAACAGCAGCAAAAAACAAGTTGGGAATAATCGGAGCGGATGATTTCGTATAATCGCCAATAGTCTTATTCTTGATATTCAGGAATAAGCACCATGTTGCATTGACGATAAATCCACCCAAGAGCACGACTGCCAACACCGGCATGCCTTTCCATGTATTGCTAGTTAACGGCGCGGTGGCAAGTGCGATTTTTTCGATGTCCGGTCCGCCTTGCAGTCCGAAACTCATGGCAGCGCTCATCAATCCGGAGAAAATCGCCACTAGCAAGCCCTTTTTGAAATTGAATTCGGCCACGGCGGCTTTTTTTTGTTCTTCGGGCAATTCGTTTTCCTTGCTCATGCCCGCCCCGCCCACAAGAACAATGCCTAGTATCGAAACCAGCACTCCGCCCAACGAAACCATTCCGGATTGTGTTTGCAGCAGTTCTGCAAAATTTCCCTTAATGATGGGGGGAATTAGCGTGCCGGCGGCAGAACACAGCCCGCAGCCGATCGCCAAGCCCAGGCCCACGCCAAGATAGCGGATCATCAATCCCCAAGTCAGCCCGCCCAAGCCCCACATTGCCCCGCAAAGGAAACAATATCCTACTTGTTGGAGCGGCGAAGCCCTAAGCACCGAAATCACGTTCGGCGACATTGAGAAAGCCAGCACCCACGGTACTATCACCAGTCCCACCACGGCGTAAATCATCCAGTAGCTTTCCCAGGCCCAGTTTGTAACCTTTTTAAATGGCAGGTAAAAAATCGCCCCGGCCAATCCGCCTAAAGTGAAAATCATTATTCCCAGCGCAGGATTAGCGGCAATATCCGCGGTTTGAGCGAACAGTGGCATAACGGCTCCCTCCCTATCTTGAATTATTATTTTGTATTTGACGCATGAAAAACCAAACCGCGACCACCGGTCGCGGCTTTATGGATTAATTAACGTTTCGACAACACGTCCTTTTCGTACTTTTTCACTTCGTCCAGCCAGGCGCGTGCGGACGGGACGTTCGATTTTTGGCAATAATAATCCCACACCGCGCCTAAGGGCAGGATTTTTTGTTCTTCCAAAAGTGCCAGCCTGGATGTGAAATCGCCCGCGTTTTCCGCCTTCCTCAGCGTATCGATCGGTTCCAAAAGCGCGGCCAGTAGGGCCTTGAGCATCGATCGCGCCCCGATGATCCAGGCCGCCACGCGGTTGATGCTGGCGTCGAAATAATCCAGGCCGATATGCACCCGATTGAGAAAATCGCCGCGGACCAGTTCCTGTGCGATGGCCATAAGCTCGTCGGTCAGGGTTACCACGTGGTCGCTGTCCCAGCGAATGCCGCGGCTGACGTGTAGCAGAATCTCGTCGAGCCAGGCGAAAACCGAGGACAGTTTATCCGATATTACTTCGGTGGGATGGAAATGCCCGGCGTCGAGGCACAGCAATTTGCGGTTGCGCACGGTGTAGCCCAGGTAAAACTCGTGCGAGCCCACCACGTAGCTTTCCGATCCGATGCCGAAAAGCTTGCTTTCGACGGAGTCGAGATTGAGCTTCGGATCGATGGGCTCGGCGAAAACCGCATCCAGCGACTCGGCCAGGCGCATACGCGGGCCCTTGCGGTCCACGGGCGTGTCTTTCAATCCGTCGGGAACCCAGACGTTGGTGACGCAGGGCGATTTCAATTCCTTGCCTATTGCCGCCCCGATCCTCCGGCAGGCTATGCCGTGCTCGATCCAAAAGCGGCGTATGCCCGCGTCAGGATGGGCGAGCGTGAACCCGTCCGATGCCTTGGGATGGGAGAAAAACGTGGGATTGAAATCCATGCCCATTCGCTTGGCCTTGGCCCAGCCGATCCAGTTTTTAAAATGCTCGGGCTGCATTTCGTTGCGGTCCACGCGCTTGCCGCCGGTCTCGGCGTAACAGGCGTGGAGGTTCAGGCGGTGGGTGCCGGGAAGCATGGAAAGGGCCAAGTCCAAGTCGGCCCGCAACTCGTTGGCCGTGCGTGCCTTGCCCGGATAATTGCCGGTAACGGCCAGACCGCCGCCCAGTTCCTCGCCGGCGTTTTCAAATCCGCCCACGTCGTCGCCTTGCCAGCAGTGCAGCGAAACGGCGATGCCCGACAAACGCTGCATTGCCCGATCCACGTCCACGCCCCAGTCGGCATACTGTTGCCGTGCCAAATTAAAGGCCTGTTCGATGTTTTTGCTCGATTCTGACATAATGCCTCGCTTTTTATATTAGACAGGTAATTTTGGGATATAGGTTGGGCTATAAAGAAAACCGCATCCAAAACAAGATTTTTACACAATTAATGTAGATTTTGCACTACCCCGGCCAAGTTTGCAAGCACCCGTATATGAAAAAGAGAGGGGATTTTTGACGGGCGCCTCATGGCTGGAATGCCATGAAAATGCACTTTTCTACGGCTCGGCCTAGATAAAAAGATCGAAGACTACGTCATACAAGATTATGACCGACAATATCTATGATCGCCTTTTTGCCGCGCCAATCTAATAATCATTATTCCCTTGAAAAATCACTGCTCCTTTTCCGACTTCGCCCCTTTGCCGTCCTCCTTCTTCTCAAGTTCTTCGGCCCGTTTTAGATCCAGTTCGACCCTTTCATTCTGGTTCATGAGCCGATAGGCCTCGGCACGGTTGCGAAAGGCCACCGGGTCCGTTGGGTCGAGATGGATCGAGGAGGTCAATTCTTTTACTGCCTCGGGATACTGCCCAAGTTGTATCCGGCAGCGGCCCAGCCAAAGGTGGACCTCGGCATGGTCCGGCATGCCTTCCGATTCCGCACACATCTGATTCAATAACTCAATCGCCTTCTCGTACTGCCGCCGCCGCCAGTAGCCTTCCACCGTGGCCCAGTCGTGATCGCGGGCGTAGGGCCGCCAGGGATAAGCCGTTTTGTCGGTGAATTGCTTCAGTGCCTCGTCGGGCCGGACCCACCACAGTGTAAACCACAAACCGGGCTCGGTGGGCAACTTTTTCTTTTCCGCAAAGGGTAAAAACACCTGAACGTAATAGGCACGAGTCCTCTGCGCGGCCAGCATCTCGTACTTCACTATGCCCGCTACATAATCTTCTTTTGATACCTTGCCTTCCTCGGCCTCCTTGCGCAGGCGGACGAACTCCTTGGCGTTATTGATGTTGTGCAGTTCGAACACCGCCCCGGCCCAGAGCTCCTCGAACGATCGCCCCTGGCCCTGCTTCGGCCCGTCGGCGTAGTTCGGCTCGATTAGTATCGCACCGTGCAGCTTGCCCTCCGGGGCCACGTGCTCGGCATCGGAATGTACCGGAGGGGTCGAATCCCAGTCGATCAGCGATCCAAGATCTTCGCCGGCGAATTTCCGCGCCGCCCAGGACCGCATAAACTCGATTTCTTCGCCGTATTGAGCCATGGCCGGACGATCTTTGAGCATCTTTTCCACTTGTTTCCGCCCGTGCGTAAGGGCCTCGGCCGAGAGTTCCTTGTTCGATGTCGGTTGATATTTCTCGCCCAGATCGTTGGGATTGAGCCGAATAGCCTCTTTCATATCGGCCAGGCCTTGCCCGTAATCGCCCTTTCGCAGCCAGGCGGTCGCCCGCATGCCGTGGAACTTGGCTTCGTCCGGCTTTAATTTAACCGCATCGCTAAAGGCGGCGACTGCCTGATCGAATTCGCCTTGCCCCAGGGCGGCCAAACCGCGCTGGTATGCGTCTTCGGCTTCGTTGGCGGACAAAACACCGCCGGAAAACACGACAACCAACGCCGCCGTGAAACACAAAAACAGCCTATGTGGCAAGTAGATGGTCATATTGCATGCTTTGTGGATGGTTATGGTGAAAAATTTGTTGAAGCCATGATACGCCCATTTATGGGCGTTGTCCGCCGCAGGCGGTCTTAAGCCCGGCGTTCACGCCTTGTCCTTACCCATATTTACGTAGTGGAAGTCGGAGGAGTTCAACATTAAGCGGCATGAACATAAGTATAATAGCAAAGACGCATTGCATCAACAGTTCAACCGTTTTAG
>JBEKZY010000325.1:0-5613 GCA_049509395.1 Thermoguttaceae bacterium
CGGATAATTGTCCTTCGCCGCTCAAGTTGTATGTGCCATTGCTAGACGGTCTGCAGCCGAGGTAAAGATAGCGAAATGTATTCGATCCTGCCAAGTGATTAAAAGTCGCCAAAGCTCCCCACCCTATATTTTCGTACTCGGACGATAATTCCCCGGTGCCGCTGAGATTATAAGTTCCACTGCTACCAGAGCCATAGCCAAGGAGAAGTCCATCGTAGGGGTTTGTAGAACTTATTGTGTTAGTTCCGCCTGATTGATTGAATGTTCCAGAGCCGAAATAGCCGATTTGCTCGCTATATGCCGACAGACGGCCGGCAGCTTGTGTGAACATGCCCGTGCCATATTCGCCGACCCAGTGATAGCCGACTGATAACGATCCTGCACTGATACTCGAATTGACATCATTTGTCCGCAGCGATCCTCCGCCCAGATCGATATTCCCCGTGCCTGAAAGCGTCAATCCATTGTTTAAATTGATGAATCGTCCTGCATTTGCATC
Source organism: Thermoguttaceae bacterium (assembly GCA_049509395.1). Taxonomy (GTDB): domain Bacteria; phylum Planctomycetota; class Planctomycetia; order Pirellulales; family Thermoguttaceae; genus JBEKIK01. The sequence continues at coordinate 500 of JBEKZY010000325.1, forward strand.
GATGGTGCCTTGGCAATTCACAGGGTCATTGATGTTGCCCCATCCAGCGACAGTCTGGTCGTTCAAGATCGCAAGCGTGGTTCCAGCTATGTGAAGTATTCCAGAATTACTGTATTTTTGAAAGGCTGTGGAAGGATCAAAGCCTGGAGGAACGATCAGCAAGGAGTTGTCGCCCATAATCAACGATGCTGCTTCCGAATTGACAAGTGAGTATACAGACGGGCCGAAATTCACTATGGAATTAGCGGAAACGCTCATCACGCCGGGACCGTGACTAAAGTCGAAGAGGCCGCTATTATCTAAACCGCCATTAATTTGAACAGTTCCACCCGCAAACGTATATCAACTACCTGCACCGATAGAAACGTAACTAGCGCTGTTGATTCCGCCGCTTTGCGTGAAGATTCCAACGCCACCAAGGCCGATATATTCCTTATCGGTGGATAATTGCCCCATTCCACTCAAGTCGTAGGTGCCGCAGGCGCTGTTTCCGAGTGAAAGAGTACCGGAAACTGTGTTTGTCCCTCCAGATTGAATGAAAGTCCCATTGCTCAAATAACCAATGTTTTCACCCAAAGCAGCCACTTGACCTGTACCACTCAAGTTGTAAGTGCCGACGCCCGAATTGCCAACAATTAAGCTATTTACGACTGATAAATCGCCGTCGGTCATGTCAACCGTTCCGGCCTTGGATCCGCCAAGATAGAGGTATGAGCAATTCTCCCCTTCTTGAGTTATTGTCGCTGTACCGCCGTTTTGGATGTAGGCATTGTCTGAACTTGTAGGTTCTGTGCCAAGACTCCAAGGGCAGGGATTGGTATCAGACCAATCGCCTGAAGCGGCGTTCCAATATCGATCTGTCGCTTTTGTGACGGACGAATTCAGTACCAGGGCCGCGGACATCATGAATCCCAACAGTCGAGGCAGGTAGCAAATTCCGATGGCCCGCGTTTTAATCGCTGGTGTAAATGACATGCTCAGCTCCCCCTAAGCAAAATTATCAACAGGCAAAGAGCAGCGGTTCCCTTTAAAAAAAGCCCTGCTACCGTATTGGATTATTGTAATAATTATGCCAGCGGGCGTCAATAAGCCCCACTGGTCGAGTTTGGGATGGTGGCTGTAGACTATTAGATCGAGGAGGGGGAGAAGAAAGTGGGCGGTGGGCGGTGGATTGAGGGCAGTGACGCGTGGCGGCTAGAAACTTCCCGAGTTTGACTTTATCTTCATTGTGTGGTATTATAGTACAACATAAATCATGATCGGACCGATAGTATGTTTTTTCACACGATCATCTGGGACCTTGATGACGATCCGAATGGCAATGTGTGTCATTGTGCCGAACACGGCGTGACCAAAGATGAAGTTGAAGAGGTTTTGGAAAATCCCGAAGATCTCGACTTGAGCCGGACCTCCGGCTGTCCCGTCGTCTTTGGGACTACCCGTGAGGGACGGCATCTGATGATTGTGTATGAAGTGATCGAAAAAGATACTGTTTATCCCATTACTGCATATGAAGTTCCCCGGAGGCAAGAATCATGACCATGCGTCGCATCACTCGCAATCGGCGGCTCACATCAGAACAGGCCGCAAAATATCGCGATATTCGCAATCGCGTAGCCAAGGAACTGCCCAAGCTGATTGCCCGGCATCACGACCGTATTTCAACCCTCGATCAATTCGGGGTGTTGTTGAAACAATTAAAGGCTGCCAGGGAAGAGATGGGACTGAGTCTCTCTGATTTGACCGAAATAACCGGCATGGATCGCTCCGCGATTTCCAAGCTGGAAACGGGACAACGCCCCAATCCGACCATCGAAACGCTCGCTCGTTATGCCGAAGCGGTGGGAAAACATCTTGTCGTTTCGTTGGCCGATGAATAATTAGCGTTCAATTTGTGATTTGAAAGATGCAATGACAAATTTGCGATCTAAACAATTCGAAAATCTCCAGAACCTCGTCGCCCGGCGGATCGCGATCCTCGACGGGGCGATGGGCACGATGATTCAGCAACTCAATTTTGGCAAGGCGGAATTCCGCGGAAATCAGTTTGCCGATCATCCGCGGGATTTAAAGGGGTGCAACGATCTGCTCTCGATTACCCAACCGGAGGCGATTACTGCCATCCATCAGGCGTTCCTCGAAGCCGGCGCCGATATCATCTCCACCAACACCTTCAATGCCAATGCCATCTCCATGGCCGATTACGGCCTGGTCGATCGGGTCCAAGAAATCAACGCGGCAGCCGTGGCCTGCGCGAAAAATGCGATAAAACAATTTATCAGTGGACAGTGGCAAGATGGGGTTCAGGGTTCAGGGTTCAGGGTTCAGCACTCAGCCCCGGGCCCTAATCCCTCATCCCTCATCCCTCATCCTTCATCCCTCCCCTCCGGCCCTTTTATCGCCGGCTCCATCGGCCCGACCAACCGCACGGCTTCCATGTCGCCCGATGTAAACGACCCGGGCTATCGGGCCGTCACATTCGATCAACTCGTTTCTGCGTATTACGAGCAGGCCTCTGCGCTCATAGAAGCCGGCGTGGATATACTTCTGCCCGAAACCACCTTCGACACGCTCAACCTGAAAGCCTGCCTTTTCGCCATCGAAAAATATTTCCAGGAACATAGTGCAAAGGGGACAGTCCCATTTTCTCTTCGCGAAAATCGGGACAGTCCCCAAATCCGCTTGCCGGTGATGGCCTCGGTAACCATCACCGACCGCAGCGGGCGCACGCTCTCCGGCCAGACGCTCGAGGCCTTTCTAATTTCCTTCGGCCACGCCGACCTGTTCAGCGTGGGCATAAACTGCGCGTTGGGTCCTGAATTGATGCGTCCATACGTCGAGGAACTATCGAATTTATGCCCGCAGTGGACCAGTTGCCATCCTAACGCCGGACTGCCCAACGAACTGGGCGGTTACGACGAAACGCCGGAGCAAATGGCCAAAATCCTTGGCGAGTTCGCCGCCAACGGCTGGTTGAACATCGTGGGTGGATGCTGCGGCACCACGCCCGCGCACATCCGCGCTATTGCTCAAGCCATGGCCGGCAAACCGCCGCGCCGCCCGCCGCAGCCGCAGCCATATTCGCGCTACAGCGGGCTGGAGCCGTATACGATCCGGCCCGACGGCACATTCACCATGATCGGCGAGCGCACGAACGTTTCCGGCTCGCGCAAGTTCGCCCGGCTGGTCCGCGAAGGCAACCTGGCCGAGGCCGTATCCATCGCCCGGCATCAGGTCGAAGGCGTGGCGAACATTATCGACGTAAACATGGACGAGGGCCTTTTGGACGGCCCGGCCGTGATGACAAAATTTCTCAATCTCATTGCCGCCGAGCCGGACATCGCCCGTGTGCCGGTGATGATCGACAGTTCGAACTGGGCCGTAATCGAGGCCGGCCTGAAATGCGTGCAAGGCAAGCCCATCGTCAATTCCATAAGCCTGAAGGAAGGCGAGGAGGAATTCCTGAAGCACGCCCGGCTGGTGCGGCGCTACGGCGCGGCCTGCGTGGTGATGATGTTCGAAGAGCAGGGCCAGGCCGTAACCGTAGACGACAAGGTCCGCATTGCCCGCCGGGCGTATCACTTGCTGACGGAAAAAGTCGGCATGCCGCCGACGGATATCATCTTCGATCCGAACGTTTTGGCCATAGGCACCGGCATGGAGGAGCACGCCCGATACGCAATGAACTTCATCGAGGCCGCCCGCAGGATCAAGGAACTGCTGCCCGACGTGAAAATCTCCGGCGGCATAAGCAACGTGTCCTTCGCATTTCGCGGCAACGATACCGTGCGCGAGGCCATCAATGCGGCGTTCTTGTATCACGCCATCCAGGCCGGGCTGGACATGGGCATAGTCAACGCCGGACAGTTGGCCATCTACGAAGAAATCGAGCCGGCCCTGCTGGAACACGTGGAAGACGTAATCTTCGACCGCCGCGGCGACGCCACCGAACGGCTCATCGCGTTGGGCGCCACGCTTTCGGGCAAGGCCGCGCGCGACGACAAAACCGATCTGGCCTGGCGCAACGCGCCCGTCGACGAGCGCCTGAAACACGCCTTGATCCAGGGCATAATTGAATTTATCGACAAGGACGCGGAAGAAGCCCGCGCCAAATATCCAAGTTGTCTGGCGATAATCGAAGGCCCATTGATGGCCGGGATGCAAGTCGTGGGCGACCTGTTCGGCGACGGCAAGATGTTCCTGCCCCAGGTGGTCAAAAGCGCCCGGGTAATGAAAAAAGCCGTGGCCTATTTGATGCCGTTTATGGATGCGGAAAAAAAGGCGGCGTCCGGCGAGCAGTTTAGCCGCGAGCCAACGGCGAGCGCGCAGGCAGCACTGGCAAAGCCAGTGGCACCCGACGGCACTGGCAAAGCCAGCGGCACCCGCGATAGTGGGCAGTGGGCAGTGGACGGTGGCCAGATGAATGATGTGGTTCAGGACTCGGCCTCAAGCACTCATCCTTCATCCTTCATCCCTCATCCTTCTACTCGCGGCACTATTGTCATGGCCACCGTCAAGGGCGACGTGCACGATATCGGCAAAAATATCGTGGGCATCGTGCTGGGGTGCAATAATTACAAGGTGATCGACCTGGGCGTAATGGTCCCCTGCGAAAAAATCCTGCACACCGCCCTGGAAAATAATGCCGACATGATCGGCCTGAGCGGGCTGATCACGCCCAGCCTCGAGGAAATGGTCCACGTGGCTCGCGAAATGGACCGCACCGGCATGGGCATTCCGCTTTTGATCGGCGGGGCAACTACCAGCCCAAAACACACGGCCGTAAAAATCGCCCCCGCATACCGGCGCGAAGTGCTGCACGTCAAAGACGCCTCGCGGAGCGTGCCGGCGGTCGAACGCTTGATTGATCCGGAAAAACGCAAAGCATTGGACGCCGAAAACCGCGCATACCAGGCCCAAATGGTGACGGCTTTTAAATCGCGCGCCGAAACCAAGCTTGTGCCATACCCTGAAGCGATTGCCGGCCGATTCAAAACCGATTGGGCCGCGATCGAACTTCCCAAACCGGCGTTTATCGGCGCCCGGGCGTTTGCCGATTATTCGCTGGAAGAACTGGCCGGTTACATCGACTGGCAGCCGTTTTTCTGGGCCTG
>JBEKZY010000326.1:0-5612 GCA_049509395.1 Thermoguttaceae bacterium
GTCACCCGCGCCTTCCGGTTGTTTTGCGAAAAGACCCGGGTGGTGATCGTAAACACGGCCGACGACGAACAGCATCCCGAGCGGTTCACGCAGTGGTCCACCCAGGCCGTGCCCGTGCTGGCCATTCCCGCCGGTCTGGAAGTGGAACTCTCGAAGATGACGCCGCGTGACCGCGCCGAGTTTGAAAAGGAGATGGGCCTGGTCGGTACGGACCGTGACCATCTAATCCGCACTCTATTAAAATACTCCGGCCAGATGACCTTTTTCACGGCCGGCGAAAAAGAAGTCCGCACCTGGCTCATCCGCAATGGCGGTACCGCCCTGGAAGCAGCCGACGGCATCCACACCGACCTTGCCCGAGGCTTCATCCGCGCCGAAGTAATGTCCGTCGGCGATCTCCTCCGCCTGGGCAGCGAACGCGAAATCAAGGCCCAACATCTGATGCGCCAGGAACACAAGGATTATGTGATCAAAGAGGATGATATTGTTTTTATACGATTTAGTGTGTAGAAACATTAAACGCCGGGGATCGGAATACCGTATTCTAATAGCTGAGATAATGAGGAGAATTAATGGGTTTTGTCTTTGAATGGGATGATAAAAAAGCTGCATTAAATTTAGCAAAACACGGAGTGAGTTTCGACGAAGCTTGTACTGTGTTCGGCGATCCCTTGGCAATTACTATCGACGATCCGTTACACTCCGAAGATGAAGAACGTTTTATCACTCTAGGGTATTCCCATCGAGGGCGATTGCTGGTTATAATATTCGTGGAAAGAAGAGAAAATATTCGTATGATTAGCGCACGGCTTGCCACTCGGCGTGAAAGGAGAGATTATGAAGAAGGCGGCTAAAAACAGAAACGCCCCCAAGATGCAAAAGGAATATGATTTCAGCAAAGGCGTCCGCGGCAAATATCACAAACGCTTTACAGAAGGAAGCAATGTGGTAGTGATAGAAGCCGAGCTATCCAGAATATTTCCCGATTCCAGATCGGTTAATCGGGCCTTGCGATCGCTGGTCTCAATTGCTCGAAAAAGCACCGAAAAACCGAAATAAAACTGGAATGGCGCGGAAAATCGCCCTATTTGGATAATGCAAATCTCAATCATCCTTGCCCATCCCGACGCGAAAAGTTTCAATCACGCAATCGCACAAACCGCCTCCGAAAGATTGAGGCAAAATGGGCATTGCGTAGTTTTGCACGATCTGTACGCGGAACGCTTCGATCCGCTCCTGCCGGCTTGCGAATTTACACAAGAGGCCTCCTTGCCCAAAGAAATAGATCTGCACTGCCGGGAGATTTCGGCTGCCGACGGGATTGTTATTGTACATCCGAACTGGTGGGGGCAGCCGCCGGCCATTTTAAAGGGCTGGATCGACCGCGTTATACGCTCGGGCGTGGCCTACAAATTCCTCGACGGCGACAGCGGCGAGGGCGTGCCCGTGGGCCTGCTCAGGGCAAAGACCGCCCTGGTCTTCAATACCTCCAACACCCCGGCCGAGCGCGAGACGGCCGCCTTCGGCGATCCCCTGGAAACCCTCTGGAAAAACTGCGTATTCGGCCTGTGCGGGGTGACGAATTTCCATCGCGAAACGTTCGCCGTGGTAGTGACCAGCGACGAAGAACAACGCAAACAATGGCTCGGCAGAGTGCGGGAGATTGTCGATCGGTATTTTAAAACAGATCGTTTATAGCAGGGTGCCATGCCCACGCTTGTCGTGGGCATGTCGGAAGTGGCGGAAAACCGTGAACCGATTGTCCCGCTTTCCCCAATGGAAATCAGATTGAATCAAATCGCGGCTTCGCCGCTCTCGCCGGTGCGGATCCGCACCGCGTTTTCCATGTCGCTTATGAATATTTTTCCATCGCCCACCTGGCCGGTCTGGGCCGATTGAATGATTGCATCCAGCGTGGTCTGAAGTTTTTCGTCCGGGACGACCACTTCGACCTTGATTTTAGGCACGAAATCGACTTTGTATTCGGCGCCGCGGTACATTTCGGTGTGGCCTTTTTGGCGACCGAACCCGCGCACCTCGGTTACGGTCATGCCCACGATGCCGTTTTTCGTAAGCGCGTTCTTCACGTCCTCGGCCTTGAAATGCCGGATGATTGCTTCCACTTTTTTCATTAGTAAGCTCCTTGAAGATCAACCCATAAACTCTATCCACTGTCCGCTATCCACTGTCCACCGCCCACTAAATAAATATGTAGCCTTCTTCGTTCTGCTGGCTGAGGTCCAGGCCTTCGATCTCGGCGGCTTGGGAAACCCTAAGCCCCATCACGGCGTCGAGGACCTTGAGGATAACGAAAGTACCGACGGCCGCCAAGCCCCAACCGGCCGCAACGGCGATGATTTGGGCCTTGAGTACGGAACCGCCTTCCAACAGGCCGAGCAATTGGCCCCCCTCGACCGCCCCCGTGGCCCGTACGGCGAAGATCCCGGTGAGAATGGCGCCCAGCGTGCCGGCCACTCCGTGTACGCCGAAAACGTCGAGCGAATCGTCATACCCGAAGCGCGCCTTGACCATGTTGCAGGCCGCGTAACAAGCCGCGCCGCCGGCCGCCCCGATGACCAGGGCGGGCATGAGCGTGACATACCCGGCGGCTTGAGTCACGCAAGCCAGACCGGCCACCAGTCCCGAACAACAACCCAGTATGCTCGGTTTTCCTCGATAAATCCACTCCAAGCCAGCCCAGGTAAGGCCTCCTGCCGCGGCGGCGAAATGGGTCGCGGCAAAAGCGCAGGTTGCCAGCCGGCCGGCACACAGGGCGCTGCCGGCGTTGAACCCGAACCAGCCTACCCATAGCATTGCGGCCCCCATGGCCGTGTAAGTCATGTTGTGCGGCGGTATAGACTCGATGCCATAGCCCAAGCGCTTGCCCAACAACAAGGCGCATATCAGGGCCGACACGCCCGATGAGATGTGGACCACCGTTCCGCCGGCGAAATCCAGGGCCCCGCCGGCCGAAAACTCCTTGGCGTGCTGGCTGCCGTAGGCCAAAACCCCGCCGCCCCAAATCCAATGGGCCAGCGGGCAATATATAAAAGTGCCCCACAGAATCATGAACACGATCATGGCGCTGAACTTCATGCGTTCGGCGAATGCCCCGCAGATCAGGGCAGGCGTGATGATGAAAAACATGCCCTGGAACAGCATGTGGGTCATCACCGGGATAGTCAAACCGTGGGCCAGCGCCAGTTGCGATCCTTTATCGGTCCATGAGGCATCCACTCCGCGCATAAAAACGTAGCGAAGGTCGCCGATCCAAGGCCCGTCGCCGCCGAATACCAGCGAGTAGCCATATATGGCCCAAAGCAGGGTCATAAGGCACATCAAAAATATGCATTGCATCATCACGCTTAGCACGTTTTTGCGCCGTACCAGCCCGCAATAGAAGAGCGCCAATCCCGGGGCCGTCATCATCAGCACCAATGCCGAGGAGGTGAGCACCCAGGCGTTATCGGCCGGATTGAACTTGTCTATGTCGGCCGAATCCTTGGCGGCCTGCATTACCGAGGTCTGATCGCCCGGCGATTGGGCCTGGGCCATGGAAATCCAGGCCGACCATGCCAGGGCCGAGAACAAGGTCACGATTAGAAATCTGCGAAAGCTGTTACTGCAAATCATGAAACCGATTTCCTCTTAAAAAAGTCTCATCTTAGGTGTTTAATGAGAATTATATGGGCTTATTGATAAATAAGTAAAATTTATTCAGGTAGAGCAAATAATGTGCCATAGAAATATGCAGTCTTACACATGAAATCTTAAGACTCGCTGGCACAAGACCTTATTGCTGATCTTGCAGAGAAAAAAAGACATTTTTTCGACAAATGCTCAACCGTTTGCCTATTTTCTATGCAGGCGAATGACTTGAAGCGGGCAGTTTCGCGGTCCTGTATGCGGACAATGGCCAGCAATCATAAGGATTCAGAATTTGGGATTTCAGCATTCTTCGTTGACGTCCTGTCCCCTCTGCTTATTCCCAGATTTCGAACCCCGCTTTGGCAAAGTGGCGGTCGAAAGTGAAGGCTTGGCGAATGTGACGCTTGCGCATAATGGCAAATGATAAATAATCGGTGAAACTGATTGCCGGATCGCCGATTTTTTCCATAATTCCCAAGGCGGAGATTTCGTCCTGTAAATCAGGTCTTAGAATCATCAGGCGCGGTGAATTGTAAATCTCCCTGATGGCATGGACGCTAAAAGCACATCCGGCCCGCCTTGCCAGCAAGGTGCTTAATTCTTCGAGAATAAAATTGCTTGTCGCAATCCGCTGATTGCTTTTCTCCAAGCGTTCCCAGCCAGCAAAGGCTTCTTTGGAATAGGGATCTCGACTTAAACGCTTGGCCAAAAAAGGGCCGGTATCAATGAAAATCACTTTCCTCTCCGTACAAGTATTTATCGTGATTTATAGAGTAATCCTCCGGCACAGGCCCATCATATACCGACACATTGTGGAATAGGGGATCGCTTACTAACCGTTGACTTCTATTTTTAAGCCAATTTTCCAGGGATTCGCGGATAACCTCCCCCAACGACAACCCGCACTCCCGCGCATACTCAACGGCCTGCAATTTCAGGTCTTCCGGGAGCATAATTGTTGTGCGGTGCATGGCTCATATCCTCATAAGATAGTATTCGATAGCCATATACATAATAACATAGCCATAATAATATGACCAGATTTTCTTGCATATTAAAGTATAGATTATACGTCACTTATTGCTGACAAAAGATTTATTGTAATAAATCAGAAGAGGTGAAGTTTAATTCGAGCCTTCATCCTATGCCTTAGATGCGTTTTCGCCGCCTTTGCCGTATAGATTCCCTTCCCTAAACGCCGCGGCCATGGCCAGAGGGACTTGGGCCTCGGCAAGCACGACTTGGGAACGATTGCGGGCAACGGCGGCCTTCATCTCCTGTTCGCGGGCAATGGCGAATGCGCGCCGCTCTTCGGCCTTGGCCCGGGCCACGCGGGTGTCGGCCTCGGCCTGATCGGCCTGCAACCGGGCCCCGATGTTCTCGCCCACGTCAATGTCGGCAATGTCGATTGACACGATCTCGAAAGAAGTTTGAGCGTCCAGCCCGCGGTTCAACACGGCCTTGGAGATTTTGTCCGGGTTTTCCATCACCTCCAAATGGCTGTTCGCCGACCCGATGGCCGTGATTATGCCTTCGCCCACCCGGGCGATGATCGTCTCTTCGGTCGCCCCGCCGATAAGCTGCTCGATGTTGGTCCGCACGGTCACCCGGGCGCGGACTTTCAGTTCCACGCCGTTTTTGGCGATAGCGCTTAGGGTGGATTTTTGCGTGCGTTTTGGGTCGGGGCAGTCGATCACCTTGGGATTGACGCTGGTTTGCACGGCATCGATCACGTCGCGCCCGGCCAGGTCGATGGCCGCCGCCCGATCGAAATCCAGATCGATGTCGGCCCGGTGGGCGGCGATGATCGAGCGGATGACCGGCAACACGTTTCCGCCGGCCAGATAATGGGCTTCAAGCCGCCGTGTGGTCACGCCGCTATTAGGTTCTGATCCGATGCCCGACTGCATGGCCATGATCTTGCCCTGGACGATCAACCGCGAGTTGACCCGGCGAAAACTCAT
>JBEKZY010000327.1:0-5609 GCA_049509395.1 Thermoguttaceae bacterium
ATCTTTCTTTGCCGTCTTTTTCTTTATCATGGCCAAAGTCCCGTAATGCTCGATATTTTTGGTTCTTTCAGTCTCATAGGTTAAGTACGCCATACCTGACCTACGTCTACATCTGATTTCCTAGCCGAACATTTTTCCCGTTCTCGGATGATGGCGGCGCTCGGGCGCCCCTACTGAATTGTCCAGCAGTGTATTTCTGGTGATTGTACACCCCCCACTGTCCACCGCCCACCGCCCACTTTTATTCATCCCTCATGTTTCCCATCCTTATATCCACCTACCACCTACTACATACCACCTACTTTTTTCCTTCGTGTCCTCCGCGGTGAATCAATTTCTTGTGCTACTTCTGGGCATAGCCCGACCAACAATTGCCCTTTTTCATGAAAATCCTGTTTGGACAAAATCCCCCAAAAACGCCCAATAATCACCATAATTGACCAACAATTCAATTTCCATCTTGTCACTTTTTTCTAGTGTTTTTACCCCCATCGCTCCGTGCTTCTCTCATCTACCTAACAACTTACCCAAACCCCCCTACATGGCTTTTTCAAAAACGATCATTCTGACTTTCCCGAAATAATTCATTTCCAAAAATCTCGTGTCCAAAAATTCCAACTCCCTATCCCACAAGCCACTTGCGCGCACCCTCTCCCCAAAAAACTCGCTGATACTTTTCAGGCACTAAAATGCCTAAAAAACAGGCACCCTAACTCCTTATTTCCCAACCCCTTTGCACCTGCCCATTTGACCTGAAAAATGTTTTCCCCGTCCATGGGAAAAAATCCCAAAACACCCAACCAATTACTCTCCTTTTCTGAACCCTGAAACCCGAACTCTGATCCCGAACCTGGAGCCGGACAAGAATGTCCGCCCTCCTGAACCCCGAACCCTATAAGGGCCTCTCGATGCTCAGATCCAGCGCGTAGCGCTGATATGGCCGGTCTGCTCGGACTACCGGAGCGGATTGGATGATCATCGTGCCCAGCGACTTGCCGCCGGAATCGACCGTTTCGTAGATCAACCGGCTGGGATCGTTGCAAGGACGGCGGACATAGCCGTAGCGGGCGTTCATAAAGTTGATAAGCGCCCGGGGATCGCCGGTCGTGCCACGCAAGGTAATCTGCTGCACCTGCTGGGCAGGATTGAAATAGTAGGTCAGCGATCCGGCCACGTCGTTCTGGCTCGTGCCGGTCACCAGGGGCACGCGATACCCGTGCAATTGCAACAGGGCCAGATCGGTCGATACCCGCGGCCAGCGCTGCAATACCCAGGCGGGCGAGACGTCGAAGCGCAACACCTCGGCCAAGGCCGGCGTCGAGGCGCCTTCTACGGATAATGCGGTCGGATGCGATTGCGACTGTGAAGGATCGGCCGACTTATCGCCGGATTTTAGAGCCGTAGGCGAGTTTGCTGTAGCGTCGGGTGTGGTCGATGATTTATCGCCGGAGCCGCCCCAATGAAAATCGCGCCAGAAATCGGTAGCGCGGAACATCGTAACCGGTCCGCCAAAGGCCAACGCCAACAAAATACCGCTTAGTGCAATTTTTTTGAACATGGGGCTGTAGTCTTTAGGCTGGAGGGTGGAGGATGAAAACTAATGGCCGGCTGCTATTGCGCCATTATCTAAGATCGGCAAAAGCGGAGATACGGCTTGCCGACGGATAGGGCGGGCCGACGCAGATTGCCCAGACGGCAGGCCGGTTTAAAGAATTACAATCGGCAAAACCGAAAAGTTCCGCCCCAAGAAAAAAATAAGCCGTGGACTTCATTCCACACCTTATCGGGTTACCTCGGCCAATAAGGAGCGGAATTATTCCACGGCTTTCGAAGGAGGGCAGGCTATGGTTTACAGTTCAATAGGAGGACAGACATTCTTGCCTGTCTTATTGCAATTTTCGGTTTGAAATCTAGTTTTTTCGTATTCAGTTCGTCGGATTCAGGGTTTTGACCGGTTCACGTAGATAATCGGGGCGGTCTGGCTTGCGCCGACCACGGAATCGTTTTGTTGCAGGCCCGCGGCCACCTGGCCGGCGTCGTTGGTGAAGATATCGTCGTTGGATCCCTCGGGCTTGGATTGGGTGAGGAATCTCACGCTGCCGTTTTCAAAGAGCACGTTTTGCCCCAAACCGCCGTGATTTTCGCTCTGATGATCGGGCCGATCGCTGGGCGAATCGGACATGATGGCAAAGTTGTCGCGGTACAGGTTTTTCGTGGGATAGTACGAGCCGTCGCGGGTATAGCCGAGATTATAGCCGTAGCTTCCGCCCAATGTGGGGCGGAGATCGACAACCTGGGAATTCGGCGCCAGTTCCAATTCGCTATAAGTAGGAATGTGGAAGCTGTTGCGCTGGGCGACCAGGCGGGAGTCGGGGCAAACAACGCGGCTAACGTCGGTAATCAGGTTGTTCTGGAAGAGCACGGGTGCGTAAATGCCTGCCGTTGCCAATTTGCCCTGGGTGGGAATTCGGGGGAAATAACCGCCGTTGGTCTGGCTGTAATGCGCTAAAGCTTTGCCTAGTTCTTGCAAATTGTCCTGGCAAGCGGCGCGACGCGCGGAAAAGCGGCTGTTGGCAACGGCCGGAAAGATCAACAACGATGCCGCCACTAGCACGGTGGCAGCCATAACCATGTCCAATTTCGTCATGCGCCCGACCCAACTGGGCGGGGCGACCTCGGGCCTGAGCCTTTTTGCCGCCGAAGCCGGACTGGCAAGATGCGCGGCCACAAACCGGCAGGTTCGCTCGGCCAAACCGGGCGGTGGATCATAATTTATCCGCAAGGCGGCCAATGGCTCCAATCGGCGCCGCAACAGGGCCAATTCCTTGCGGTACTCCGCATCGCTCTCTAATTGCGCATCCAAAGCCGATTGCTCGTCTTCATCCAGAGCGCCTAGTAGACTGCCAAGTAGTTGTTCTCGCTCGGGGTCGGTCATGATCAGCCAGTGGTAAAGTTTACATTATTTTGATAAATTTATATGACTAAAGGTTTCGCTGAGTTTTTGCACGGCCGCGTGGAGACGGCTTTTAACTGTTCCCACGGGGATGTCCAGGATCTCGGCGGCCTCGCGATATTTTAATCCTTTGAAGTACACCAACAACACCACTTGCCGGGTTTGTTCGGGCAGGTCGTCAATGGCACGTCGAAGCTGGCCGTACTGCTCGGCGGCTTCGGCCTCTTCACTCGGCCCCGCTTCAGCGCCGTCGAGCAATTCGACCAAGCTTCCCATATCTCCTTCAACATCGCTTTGCATGCGGCGGTCGAGGCTGATTATCTTATGCCGCCGGTTGCGGCGTTGATAGTCGATGGCTTGATTTGTGGCCACCGTGTACAGCCACGGCCGCACTTTACGCCCTTCCTCGAACTGATCGCACTTCAGATGGACCTGCAGGAACGTCTGTTGAAAGACGTCATCGGCCATATCGGCGTCGCCAAGGTAGTGGCGTAAATATCCGTAAAGCTCCTTCTCGTATCGCCGCACCAACTCCTCGAACGCCGGCCGGTCCGATCGGGATCGATATTCTAACAACAGTTCTTCATCGGTCCGGTCTATCAAGGCATTAGAGCCGTTGGCACGCGGCATTATGTGTTCAATCGTGCCGTTAAACATAATTACGATTCCATGTAGAAAAGGGTTCGCGCCGGCCAGGGAAAAACCTGGGTTTTCTTTGGCCAACAGCCCTTAACCTAATTCTACGCCCTTTAATTTACACGACTACAAGAGAAAAGCGTAGATTTAACCCCTTAAAGGATACTAATTTAGTAAATTGGCCTCAGATGATAGGTTTATGAAGTGCAACTCCCATGCCTATTCGGCACAAACGGCATAAAATCACCAATAGTGTACATTTGTAAATTTACAGAAGGCCTTCTCCCATATCATTTTAAATATAGTTGCCTAAGATAAGCCAAATCCGGCGTCTTATTTTTCCTGGCGGGGGCAATTTTGAAACTTTTGCCATCCGTTACACTTCAGTATGGTGCAAGTCTGATTCGGTGGCAAAAAAAATAAAAATACTGCCAAAATGGCAGTCCCGGAAAAAGCCGTAAATTAACCAGCCTTTAAAACGGACTAATATCAAATTACGCAAAGGAAACTTGAACGATGCTTTCAAACGCATTCATCGATAAGACGAAGAAACCCACTGATGATGAGTTAACGGCGGCACTTGGCCCTGCCAAAGCGATCTGGGACCAACTCCTTGCCGAATTAGCCGATGAGTACAATATAGTTGACCAGGAGTGGAATTCTTACTCACACAAAGCCGGATGGTCGCTGCGTTTGAAGCACAGGAAACGGAATCTCGTGTATATTATTCCATGTCAGGGCTGCTTTTTCGTGTCCTTTGCTCTTGGCGACAAGGCCGTTCAAGCGGCGCGTCAAAGCGAGCTCCCCAAGCGAGTGATCAAAATCATCAACGAATCCAAACGATATGCTGAAGGGACAGGAGTCCGGTTCGAGGTGAAAGGGCCCAAAGACATTGACATTGTCAAGAAGCTTACAGCAATCAAGATGGACAATTAAACTTGTGGATCTTATTGAGATTTGTCTGGTGAATGGACCATTAGGTCGTGGGGCAAATTGCCAATCCGCCCTTAAAAGGTTGGTTGGCAACCTGCTCTACGACTCATTTTCGGATAAGGAGACATTCTATGCGTACCATGATTCAAATGTTATTTTGTCTGGCGATTGCGAACATTGCCGCGGCCCAAACCACACGCACCGAGGTGACCAACCCGGCTACCCCGGCGGATTCGAAACCAAACAACGATATTGTGCCGGACGTGTACGCCGTGAGCGGGCAATTCGAGCGGATCGTGGTGCTGCGTTTTAAATATCAAACTGATCTGCTCGATGGCCTGGAGCGGATGATAAAACAGCAGAAAATCCGCAACGCCGTGATCATTTCGGGAATCGGATCGGTTCGCAGTTATCATTTCCACACGGTCAGCAACGGAACCTTCCCATCGAAAAACGTTTACGTGAAAAATCCCGCTGCTCCAGCCGACATTACATGCATGAACGGGTACGTGATCGACGGCCGCATTCACGCTCATATCACTATGTCCGATCCTGATAAGGCGTTCGGCGGGCACCTGGAATCGGGTACGAAGGTATTTACTTTTGCGGTCGTTACGCTGGGGATTTTTAAGGATGGGATCGACCTCAGCCAAGTTGATGACAAGAATTATCGCTAGCTTCGTTCAAAATAGTTTAAATACTCGGCTTTGCAAGAGATTGGTACAGAATGTATATTGGTATATATGAAGAAAAAGCGAAGTTGTTATATCGAAACTTCCGTAATCAATTATTTAGCGGCATTGCCGAGTTACAACTTGGTTACGGCAGCCTGCCAACATATAACCGTTCAATGGTGGGAGTTTTCACGAGATTTATACAATCTTTTTACGTCTGAATTAGTAACAAACGAAGCACGACGGGGCGATCCCGTCGTGGCTAAAAAACGGCTCGATTATTTACGCGGCATTTCTGAGCTCCGAATGGCCTTGTCGAACTATTCATGCGTATAGTGCGTAAAACAAGCAGAAACGTTTTACACCACTAACACATGAAAGGAGTTTGACATGGCTGGGAAGCGTAAAGGTAC
>JBEKZY010000328.1:0-5606 GCA_049509395.1 Thermoguttaceae bacterium
ATCATATCGCAAAAATCCACAAGCCCGACCTGGCGACGGACGGTGAGAATCCATTCCCGCCAGTCGTCGTTATAGATGCCGTCGCCGGCCAAGGCCTCGAGGCCGCGGTCGTATCCCAGCCGATTGCGGCACACGGTCTCGAACTGGAACAGGAAAATGCCTTGGCAAGAGGGATTTGATGCCCGGAATTCGGCCTCGCTCTGAAGGATCTCAAGGGCGATGCGGAAATCGAAGCGGCCTTCGGCCTTTTCCGCCTCGGCGATCACGAAGGTCTGGAAAGTGGTAAAATAATGCGGCAGCCGGGCCATGGCCGTGGCAAATCCGCCGGTAAGTTTCAATTCGTCGGCCATGAAGTCGATAGCGTAGGGCAATTGCGTGGTGGCCAGAATTTCCTGGCGCGCGGCTATCAACAGGTCCTGCGTCGACATGCTCTGCTGCATACGCTCGCGGATGGTCTGGAAAAAATAAGCCTGTTCGACGTATTCTTCGCGGGCTAATAGCATTTGTAGGCTATAGGCGTTAGGCTTTAGGCCATGGGAGGAAAGATTATCAGTGAAAACTAGTTGTAAGTGGATTCACAACTCAATATAGATTATATAATCTTTCATGAAGAAAAGACTATCCCAATAGTAACCCACTAAACTCCAAAACCCTTAATCTACAATCGTGAATTTTCCCGCCGAAAAGCTGGCCGACGCGATAGTCCGGCATCAAATTGAACTGCCTGACGAGCAGATCGCATTGTTAGAGCGGTATTGTAATCTGTTATGGGAGTGGAACGATAAAATCAACCTTACCCGGCACACCGATTATGAGAGATTCGTTGCCCGGGATCTGGTCGATAGCCTGACCTTTGCCGAGTTTCTCGAGCCGGGCGAAAAAGTGCTGGACGTGGGCAGCGGCGGTGGCGTGCCCGGGGTGGTGCTGGCCATAGTGCGGCCGGATTTGAAGGTCTCGCTGGCCGATTCGGTGGGTAAAAAGGCGAAGGTGTTAAGCGATATGGTCGAGCGGCTGGGTTTTGAGGTTCCTGTTCACAACGCCCGGGCCGAGGAGTTGTTGATGCATGAGAAGTACAACACGCTGGTGGTTCGGGCGGTCGCGCCGATGAGAAAACTTCTGCGGTGGTTTCAGCCCCATTGGAAATCATTTGACCGGCTGCTTGTGCTTAAAGGGCCGGCCTGGGTGGAAGAGCGCGACGAGGTGCGGCATTTGGGCCTGTTAAAAAATCTGGCCATGCGAAAGTTGAAAACTTATCCCTTGCCCGGCACCGAGTCGGAAAGCATTCTGCTTATGATTTGCCCGCCTGATCGACTGAAAAAATGGAATAAAGTTTAGGAAATCAGCCACAGAATCAGGAAAAAGACGGCCATGAATCCGGCGATCCAAAGGGCGGTACGGAGGGCGTGACGCAAGATGGGGCCCATGGCTTCATGGCGGGTGGCGGAGTATACCAGGCTGATGGCAATGATCGCCGGCAAAGAATACCAGATGTCGGCATCCCATAGCCGCTGAAAAAGCGTTGCACATATCAGCAAATTGATCGCGCTTATCATGATTTTTCAGTCTTTTCCGATTTGTCGGGCGGCTCTTCTTTTTTAACGGGGATCGATACGACCGGGCCGGACAGGGCATCATAAATAACCAGTACGTTCAATAGGCCGGCGACCATGGTATAGAAGGTGGCCAATTCGAAATAGCGATTTAAGTCGCGCAGGATCTTATCGAGGGTCGGCTGATGGATATTGGGATTGTTCTCGTCAAGCATATTGAGCGGACGAGGCGGGGCCATAAAGCCGTTGAAAAATACCGCTTTGTTGTTGCCCATGCGCATGGCTTGAACCAAGGCGGGCAAGGAAGGCAAGCCCACGCCTATCTGGAAGCCATAATTCAACCGCCATTCATCATCGCGGAAGGCGAAATAAACCGCTCGGCCGTAGCCTAGTTCGCTGTTTCCGCCCAGATAAACGCCATAGGCATAAATCCCCATTATGCACACAAAGAACAGTACCGCCTTGGCAATCCGGCCTTGATACAAGTGGCCCAGGCCGGGAATCAACCAGGCCAGGAACGCCGCCATGAGGGGGTCCTTCAAGTTAATCGATGGAGTTGGTTGCGGGGCGGCTGATCCGTCTGACACTTGTTATATATCCTACCAAATGGAGGGGGGCGGTCCTGACAGTTTTATCCATTACCTAGATACTATCGCAAATCGCCGCAAGCATCAACGGCATAGAAAAACCGAATAATTTCAAGAAATGTCAATTCGCGGTCTGTTCAATGCGCATATTACGACTCGGATGTTGCATCTTTCCGACATGAGTGTGATTGTAAAGTCGGAGTTTGCCGGAGATGACCTGATATGTTTTTACCCTAGGCAAGCCTTGTGCGATATACCAGACGCTCGCCGCCCACAGCAAGGCAAGGGGCACAAGGCTTAAAATCGGGGGAATTCCTAAAAATTGACCGACGTTTTTAAAACGTCCTATTAGAAAGTCCGAAAGCAGTTTTTCAAACAAGGGGTAGGAATAATTTGGCGAAATGTTCATGGAGACCATTGTGCAAGCCATTGAAATGAAGAAACTTAAGGCGAATAAGCACATGAACAATATCTTTTGTTTTTTTCCTGCCACGCTCCAGAGGAATCCCAAGGGAAAACAGGCAAATCCGAGTGCCGGAGTGATGTGCCTTGGTCCCGTGGAACTCCCGCCTTCCCAATAATAATAACTGGAATTCATGGCGAGGAAATAGATCACCACGATAAGGGCGGCAGAGACGTATGAGGGGGCCATTCGGCGTCGAAGCGACGTCCAAAAAGCGAGGGGAATCAAGATTAAAATCGGCGAGAGCCATAAGATTCCGTGCTTTGCGGACGCCAAGATTTCCCACAATGCCGTTAGCTTTGGCAAGGAAATTCCCAGATATCCTTCATTCATTCCCGGAAAAAGCACTTCATGCTTGTATCCAAAATCGAGCAGCGAGCCAAAGGTCAAATAGTTGTAAGCGAAAAACAGGATTGCGCAGGGGACTATACCGATAGACAGTCCTATCAGAGCCGTAGCGATATGGTTTTTGCCTTTCCCCGCCGCTTTCCAGAGAATCATCAAACCGATGATAATACTGGCAACGGCCAAAGTATATTCGACAAGGACGCTAAAGGCGAGCAGTCCTCCAACCATGATCCAGCCGGCCAATTGGGCTCGACGATGCAGGTTGCTTTCCAGCATGTAGACGGTGAGTGCAAAGCCCAAGAGGCAGCAACTTCCGGCCATGGCGTGGCCGAAAAAAGACGTAGCCCAGCCCCAAGTGGGAGTGGCCAGGGCAAAAGTCAAGGAGGCGAAGATCGCGCCTCCGCGGGTGCATCCCAACCTCATGCAAAGCCAGCCCAGCGCAGCCGCGGCTGCTGCCGTGCTTAAGGCCGACGTGAAGATCGTTCCGATCAAGGTTAGAAGCTTGAATGCCGTTGTAGGTTTATTGGTTGCCGGATCGATGCCGAAACTGGCTTTACCGGCGATCTTCAAGACACCATAGGCGGTGGCCATCGAGGGCATGGCGGCAAGGCTCAAGCCGGGGGCTTTGTCCGAATAAAAATGGCCGTCAACATAAGCCTTGTCACATGTTACCGACTCGTACTTGTCTATGCGGCCCGATCCCTCATCTAGGATTCCAATCACCATGGCAGTGCGTGTGATGGCGTTTACATTTGTTTTCTGCCTGCAATATGAATAAGTAAAAAACAGGATTATAAAAATCGCCACCCAAAGCTTTCGACAATTTGCGAATTCCGGATTTGTATGCAGGTTCAACATACAATAGGACTTTTAAGGGTAAAATGGCGAGATTTGGGAATATGCGCAGTTTGGCATTTCCACTGCCAAAATGGTCCGCTAAACTAACAATTATTGGTTTAGCAGGCAACAGCAATCGGCCAGGCTTTTATGAAGTTTGCGTAGATCGGCGGCAATTTGAAGGGTGCGTGAAACGCAGCATAATCAGTAGGCGGCGGTGCGTATCGCGGACCCTACGAACGTCACGCGTGCATGGGAAGGGGCAGGAGCCATTGCTCGAACACGGCGGCAATGGTTTGCAGGGAGATTTCCGGATCCCATTGGCATTGGGCGATCACCCCGCCGCAGCCGAAGTCCAAAGCCCGGCGTATTTTCAGCACCGCCTCGCGGAGTTCGGCCGGATTTCCAGATCGCAATACGCCCTGGGCAGCGATTTCACCCCAGAAGGTGACGCGGCCGCGGAAACGTTTGGCCACTTTTTCCGGGTCGGACAAATGCAATTGCACGTGTACGGCGTCGACGCCGTCTTTGATCAGATCGCCGAGGATATCGAACATATTTCCCCTGGATTGGAAGAAGACGAATTTATCCTTGGCATGCAGAATTTTGCAGTATTCGCGATACAAAGGCTTGAATATTTCCCTCCACATTTCCGGGGAAATAATGAGCGAGTCGTCCGTCCCCCAGTCATCGCGTATGGCAACGCCGTCGACTTCCGTATTCGACCATAGTTCCATTTCCTGGCAGTAGAATTCGTGCAGCATTTTCAGCAGGTTTCGGACGTCTTTGGCGCCGCGGGCGAGGTCTATCAGGGCGGCATCGCAGCCGCGCAAAAAGCGGAGGCGATCGAAGGGTTGAGTTTCGCTCCTGGCGAGCACGAAACGGCCGGTATTTTCGCAACTTTTGTTGACTTTGGAGAACCGGGCCGGATCCAAGAGTTCCATGGGCGGGCGATATTCGGCGATTAGGCCTTTTTCGGCCAAAGGCGAGATTTTCAGTTCGGCCGGCGTCCCGGGCTGGGCAATTTGCCAGGTGCAGCCCCAGGAGTCGGTGT
The DNA here is from genome assembly GCA_049509395.1 of Thermoguttaceae bacterium. GTDB lineage: Bacteria > Planctomycetota > Planctomycetia > Pirellulales > Thermoguttaceae > JBEKIK01. Next base: position 4,840 of record JBEKZY010000328.1, read on the forward strand.
ACTGGCCGAGTTGATTTGCCTTGCCCCGGGCGCGTTTGCCGCAAGAAGGCGCGATATCGGGCTGAATGATATCGCCGGGGAAACGGAGATTCATTTCGGACACGGCATCGGAGTGGGTGGTTTCCATGCCATCGGCGATCCACAAATCCCGCGGCGCCCGCCCGGTCGGCTCGTGATTAAGGGTGCGAATGACCAACTCTCGCGAAGTCATGATGATACTCATAAGCCATGGTATGTTTGCCGAATGCCGTGCTGCAGGCTAGGATAACGGGCCTCGCCGGCGGGTGTAAGAAACCCGCTTATTATTATGTTTTTTAATATAGTTGTTCTCGTTTTCCAATAAGGACGCATGGTTTTAATATAGTTAATCTTCCTTTCACGGTCGGTCGAAGATGCGAAAATTATACCATGTCAAGCATGGCGTCAACGGGGTAATGGCCTGGAGAAACGGTATTCTTGTTAAAACCGGAATTTATCGTATTTCGGGCAGGATAATCTATGTCAAACATATCATTTCCAGACCTATTATTGTATATAGCCACATTGGATTTACCGGCATCCTGGTAATAGGAGATTTAAGCCGTGTTCTTACTTCAAAATCGGAAGAAAATGCTGGGCGTCCAGAATTTTGTGCTTAAAATAATCAATAATAATTGCCCGGAATTAAAAGCCTTAATCGACGGGCCTCGTCGCGATAAACGGGTGAATTTGTCTCTGGTTGTGCTGGTAGTGCCGCTGGAAAACGGGGAATTACAAGTCGACAATGC
>JBEKZY010000329.1:0-5599 GCA_049509395.1 Thermoguttaceae bacterium
CCCCATTTTCCGGGCGTCCGTTGGACGGCCTCGGTTCATTTGCCATGCAAACGTCAATAGTATTTTGGGTAGTTTTGGCCGTTTTGGCAATGGCGACAACTTTGAATTAATTACTAATTGCCGTTGCTAAAAAGCAGTAAAAAGCGGTATTATCCGCCGCTCTATTGAGTCATTCAGACAAGGATATGAATGTTCAAACAGGGAGGTTCGGTAGGACATGCAATCTTCGCAATCGTCGGCGACCATTGCTTTTCGAGCGCTGGTGATGCTGGCGTTTATAATCGGCATTCCACTGGTTGCGTTTAATGGATCATCGCTGCCCGATCGGGCCAAAAAAATGCTGGAAAAAGCCTGGCCGGCCATTGCGTCGGCCATCTCGACAAAGACTTCCAGCACATTGCCCGAAGCCCCGCCGTATGATGTAAAATCGCAAAATCCGCTTGCCGTGCCCGGCCAAACATCGATCGGCATGTCCAATCCGCCCGGGCAAATGACCGCAAACAATCGGCCGAATCTTTTACCTCCACAGGTATTGAGCGGAAACAGCGCGCGACTCAGTCAGCCGGCGTCAAATATTGTTCCCGCCGATTACCAGACCGCGGTTGAGCCGAATATTAATAATAAGGGATATAATAGCGGTCAAACCGACACAAATCCGTTTATGACCATGCAAGACCGCCTGCGGTGGTTGGGGGCGACATATTACCTGCTGGAAACATGGGGCAATCAACGGCAGTTTTACCGGTTCTATTGTCAGATGTCGGTGGGCGGAAATTCCAGCTATACGCGCTATTTCGAGGCTATAAATGCCAACCCGCTGGAGGCAATGGCCGATGTTTTGCGCCAAGTCGAGGGCTGGCGCGGGGGCGGCGACGCAGTCCGGTAATTCTTGAGGGCCATATTTCCTCGTTCCCACGGTCCTCCGTGGCAGCGCAATGACGGCAAGGCTCGATGTCGCCGTTACCTACCCTAGACCGTCGGAATAAATAGGTTCCCACGCTGGAGCGTGGGAACCAGATTCCAGATAACGATGCTAAGGCAAAAGTGGGAAAAAGGGAAATTTTTATTTTTTTCCCGTTTCTCCCCTTTTCCTTTGACCTTCTTTATACAATGATTTACTGAAATCTATTGGTCGCTTGCGAACGAATAACGACATCGGGCAATGGCAAATTTTCCTTCTAGTACCGGCTTTTTATTGCGGAGCGTGGCTTTGCGCTATCGTCCTTGGGGGCGAGGATCATGGCCGGCTTATACACATATGGGGTATAACCGACATACTCTGCGGACGGCAAGCGCCGCGGAAGAATCCCCTATCGGATGTGGATCGAACTCCCGGGATGAACGTCTGGCTGAACTGGAAGCGATACTTTTCCTCGCCTCGCAGCCCATGTCTAGCCGAAAACTGGCACAGTTGGCGGGCTTGGCGGACGGAACCAAAGCGCGTACACTGGTCCGGTCGCTTAATCGGATGTACGATGCGTGTGGATGTGCCTTTCGGATCGAGGAGGTGGCGGGCGGATTTCAGCTAATGAGCCGGGCAAAATTCGCGCCCTGGTTGCGGCGCTTGCAAGCGGCTTGGGTTGAAGTTCGCTTATCGGGCCCGGCCATGGAAACATTGGCCGTGGTAGCCTATCGCCAACCGATCCTGCGAGCCGAAATAGAAGCCATACGCGGGGTGCAATCCGGCGAGGTGCTGCGACAATTAATTGAACGCGACCTAGTGCGGATCGTCGGCCGATCGGACGAATTGGGCCGGCCGTATTTATATGGCACCGGCAAGCGATTCCTGCAAATTTTTGGATTAAAACATATTGCGGAACTACCTAATTATTCCCCTGAAGCAAAAGAGGAGACAAACGTGAAGACCCTCACTACCACCATAGCTCATCCCGAAGAATTCGCCACGGAGAGCGCGGCCGTTTTGATGGAGCCCAAGCACGGCCATTTGCCCGAACTGCAGAGTCCCGGCGGACCGGCTGACGACGAAGACGAGGAAGAGGAGGACGATGACGACTTCGATGACCTCGATGAGGATGAAGAAGAAGACGAAGATGAAGAAGAAGAGGATGAAGATCTCGAAGAAGAGGAGCCTTGGGAAGAAGTTGACGACGAGGATGAAGAAGAGGAGGAGGAAGAGGACGAAGCCGAGGACGAGGATGACGAAGACTGGGACGATGAAGATTGGGACGACGACGATTGGGATGAAGACGAAGACTGGGACGAAGATGAAGATGAGGATGAAGAAGAAGAGGATGAAGAAGAAGAAAAGTAAATCAGGCGGCATTTTTAAACACGCAATGTCGAAAATGCTTTGCCTTTAGGCCGGCGCAGAACGTAGAACCAGAACCCGACGACCAGGATCAACAGCGCAAGGCTGATGTTTTGCGAGACGGTCATGCCCGTGCCGGAAATGGGCGCCTCGTCGCAGCGGAGGATCTCGATCAAAAACCGCGTAACGGCGTAGATGCTGATCCCCAAGACGAAAAGTTCGCCGTCGCGGCTAAAAAAGGGCTCGGCCACTAAAAGCAGCAGGCAAATCAGAATCGCATCAATAGCACTGTAAATCTGCGTGGGTTGCACCGGCAGGCTGCGATGGGGAATATCCACGGCAGGCAACTCCACGGCCGGCCGGCCGGATGTCTCTATTGTTAACGGCTCTTTTTTTTGAAAATTTTCTATCAGATAATCACGGGCTTCTCCAGCCGTGGAAATGGCCATGCCGTCGATCTTTTGCAAGCGCTCTCCAGGCTTTAATCCCGCGCGCCCGGCAGGGGAGTCCGTCTCGACTGCAAGCAGGACCGGCGCCGCGTTGGGATCGCCGCTTAGCCTGAACCCGTACATCTGACCGCGTTCGACCTGGCTGAGATAAGCGAAACTTTGGGGCGGGAAAGTTATGGCCCAAGGCAGATTACAGATGCCGCCGTAACAACAACCGTTCATCAGGCAGCCAAGCCGGCCGAACGCCAAGCCCAAGAGCATGCATGGCGCCATCAGATCGGCCAGGGCCAACGCCGGCATTTTGTATTTATAAGCAAACACAAGCAGTCCAAAGACACCGGCGATAAAACCGCCGTAAACTACCAGTCCGCCTTGAGCGATGTTCAGCGCCGCGCCCATTAAGGCAATTCCGCCGCGCTCCGCATAAACGGGCATATATTGGCTCGACCAATACTCGATGACGTAAAAAGCCCGCGCGGCGATGAATCCGGGGATGATCATCCAAAGGGCGAGCGAGTAGATCAAGTCAGGATTCAGACCCAAGCGTTTCGCCCGCCACACGGCCAATGCGGCGGCGGAAACGACGGCCAAAAGCAACATAATCCCATAGCCGTGAATGGGAAAACCCTGCTCGTCGCACAGAGCCGGCAGCAGCCAGACAATGACCGCGGCTACGATCACCAGGATCGGCACGTAACCCCACGTATCGGCGTTAAAACCCTGACGCCGCGCCAGCCACGCCAGGAGCCCCACGGTGAAAACGGCCCATAGACCCAACAATAGCCCCATGCCAAACATCGGCAGGCCGGCGATTTCAAGCGGTATGTGAAAAAGCGTTTGGCACATTATGGGGGATAGGGGAAGGTCGGACTAAGGCTGCATAATAATGGAATTGGATAATTAGTCCAATATGAATACGTTTCAAACTTTATGCCTGTTCAAGGGGTCAGTAAATTACATCTATTAGTCAGGATGGCAGCCAGTTTGTTAGACGTCTTCAACAAAAATGACAGTAACTGTCTCTGAAATAACTTTGCCTTTGTGTTTATTATCTGGGCCGTTGGGTATGAATACTCCGTCTCCAGAAGAGTATATCTGGCACTGATGTGCAAATTCTATTTCCAATTGCCCCTCCAAAACATAGCCAATGTGGCCTTTCTCGCACCAATGCGGCGGCAGGTCTCTTGAATACTCAACCATCCTGAGTTGTTGACTTCCAAATTTATGAATCTTCTGCCGCACGCCTCTTGTCGGCGATTCCCAATCCATACATTCGAAATCAACTTTATATTCACTCATCATACTTTCTTCGTAAGGTTTGACATCGTTGTCATACTTCCAGCAAACAATTATCGATCAGTCGGGTATTTTCAATTGTCACCGCCAGTGCGGCCAATGTGCGGCCTGTTATGCTAAGCACGGGTTGCAATGTTTCGGGATCGACCAAGGCTATGTAATCAATCCGCGCGTCCTCGGCGGTAAGAATGACTTTGCGCATTTGGCCGACGATCTTTTCAACATTACGCTCGCCTTGGGCCACAAGCCCTCCGGCCAGTTGCAGGCTTTTCCACAAGACCAAGGCTCGCCCTCGGGCCGCAGGGCTAAGGTAGCGATTTCGCGAACTCATGGCAAGACCATCCGGCTCCCGCACAATGGGACAGACCACAATCTCTACCGGCACGTTCAGGTCGCGAACCATGCGGCGGATCACCAGGGCCTGCTGATAATCTTTTTGCCCGAAATAAGCCGCGTCGGGCCGGACAATCTCGAACAGCTTGAGCACCACGGTGGCCACTCCACGGAAATGGCCGCTTCGGCATTGACCTTCCAGCGGTTCGGCCACTTCGCCCGGCTCGACCCAAGTGCAATAGCCTGCGGGGTACATCTCCTCGTTGCCGGGGGCAAAGACCAATTCGGTCTCAAGCGCGGCCAGGGCCTCGAGATCAGACTGAAGCGTGCGGGGATATTTCGCCAGATCTTCGCGCGGGCCGAACTGAGTTGGATTCACATAGATCGAGACCACGGTCAATCCGCACTGGGCCTTGCTTGCCCGCACCAGGCTCAAATGCCCCTCGTGCAATGCGCCCATCGTGGGAACCAGGCCGATCCGCTTCCCCGCCTTGCGCGCGGCGGATAAGTTTGAACGCAAATCGGCGATTGACGTGATTAATTGAGGCTGGGTATCCATGCGTCATTAGTACTTTGTGCTTCGACATTCTTTCGTCATTCGTTATTAGACATTTGTCATTTTATTCCATCGCTTGTATTGCCGCCAATGCTTCATCGAGCGCGGACTTGATGTCGGCGCCGTTGGTTACAAGCACGGGGCCCAGGCCGGGCTGCGATGCCTGATCCAGGATCGACTGCCGAATGCGATCAAGTTGCTCCAGGTTTAAATTTTGTTCTCCCTTCCGGCCGCGGCGCCGGATTCGATCCATAAGCGCCTCGGCGGGCGAGTCCAAAAAAACAATCAACTTGGGCGGCACAACCTTTTCACGCGCCCCTCGCCAGCGCTCGAAAAACAAAGGCCATTGCGATTCGCTCAACCATGCCCGGGCGAATGCGCACGACTGGTCGAACCAGAAATCGCTGATTGCCGGCCGGCGCCGGGACCAGCCGGGCGAATCAAGGGCCAGCAGTTCCGCTCGCTTATCGAGAAATTCTAACTCCACCCGCCAGGCATTGCCAGCCGGATCGGCGTAAAACATCTCCAGGCTTTTTTCATCAAGCGGTTCAGAAATCAAGCGGGCCGATGTTTTTTCGCACAACAGCCGGGCCAGATGCGTCTTTCCGGCGGCAATCGCCCCGGCCACGGCCACGTAAGGCAAGGCGGTGTTGAGATGTTCCAGCAGCCGGGCGATGTTCCAGCCGATAATCGGAT
>JBEKZY010000033.1:0-33697 GCA_049509395.1 Thermoguttaceae bacterium
TGCAAAAACAGTGGATCCTCAAACGGGCCTCGCAACCCATGGGCCATCAGTGCGCAGGCTGCGTCTTTAAAAATCCCCGCGGCACTAGCGCCGGAGAACTGATCGACGCCGCCGGCCTAAAAGGCACGCGGATCGGCGGCGCGGTAGTATCCGACCGGCATGCCAATTTCATCGTGGCCGAACCGGAATGCACAACCGAGGACATCTTGCGCTTGATCGACCTGGTGCGCGAACAAGTCCTCCAGCGCATGGGCATAGAACTGGAGCTGGCCCTGGAAATCTGGTAAATCGAATACAAGATGTGGCTGAAAACGGTTCCTGGCACCTTTTCCTCGTGTTTAGTATTTATGTCAGCAAGAAAGAGTTCTTCATCACAGACTGAATCAACAATTTCGAAGCAAATTTCCCAATGGTTTTCCGGAGTGTTGGGAACGCTGATATTGTGCCTGGTTCTTTTAGGCATATTCATCGCTTGCGCGTACGCGGCATGGCAAAAGATAGGTTCCCGGGTTTTGGCCTCGCCGGAATATTTCATCGGGCCGCGGCAGATCGAAATCACGCCGCCTCCGCCTTGGCTGCACCACACCGACTTGGCGGCGGAGGTGTATCGCGATTTGACTATGCACGGGCCGGTGTCGATTATGAACGACGACTTGATAGAACGCGTGACCGCCGCCCTTTTGCGCCAGCCTTGGGTGGCCAAAGTGCGCAGTGTCGCCAAGCAATATCCGGCCAAAATTAAAGTGGATTTAGTTTATCGCCAACCGGTTTGCATGGTCAAACTCGGGGATCAGCTATTGCCCGTCGATGCCGAAGCCGTGCTTTTGCCCGTGGAACATTTTCCCTCGCCGGTTGAAAAGTCCAAGTATCCGCGACTGGAAGGCGTGGACCGCGGTCCGCTGGGCGGCGTGGGCAAACGTTGGGGTGATAGCCGCGTGGCAGGCGGGGCGGAAGTCGCCGCCACGCTCATGCCGATCTGGGAAAAACTCAAACTCCAGTCCATCGTCCCGTATTTGCCGCCTCAGACGGCAGCCGGCGCAGGACCAGGGCCGGCAGCGGCTCGTCGTGTCAGTGATTATGATTTTGATATCATAGCCAGTGGCGGGATGCGGATTTTATGGGGCCATTCACCCGCCTCGGATATCTACGGCGAACCCTCAACGCAACAAAAAGTTAAAAAACTGGAACGGTTTTTCGCCGAACATGGCTCGCTGAATTATCCCCAAGCCCCGCGCGAACTCGATTTAAGACAACCATGAAGATTAGGGACCGTAAGAAATTTTGTGTCAATCCGTGGCACGGACTTCCAGTCCGTGAAGAAATGCGGCCAAGATGGCCGTGCCACTTCACCCCGATACAAAAATCCATACAGTTCTGAAGACTAGGCCGTAGCGGCCTTTTTCGCCGGCTTATGTTCGCGCATTTGATCTTTGATTTCTTCGCGAACCACCGGCAGGTTTTGGGGGGCTTCCACGCCGATGCGGACAATTCCCTGCGCAACCCGAACCACGGTAACAGAGATATTATCACCGATGAGAATTTTTTCGCCGACTTTTCGAGAAAGTACAAGCATGTTATCCACTGAACCAAGGTCTTGCCTTAAAACAAGACGTAAACCACGCCCGTTTTAGCGCAAACCCCAAGACCCTATCTCGGCATCTTAGAATTAGGGTAGCAATGCTAGCATGATAATACAAGGGGCTCGGCACCGGCGGTCCCATAATTGTTGACGAACATCCCCCATAAGTATATATTTTAAATAAACAGCTACTGTAAACCTGGACTGGTTATGGTAGTTTGTGATTAGAATTGAATTTCAGAAAAGTTTATTTATATTGCACAGCCATCCCATCTTTAAATAAAAATCCAGTTTTTGATGTGATGTATTTCGCATGGGTATTTATCAATCCGTTTGACATATTCGCTATCCGTTCCATAAGTTTGACCCATATTATCCGCAACTTCTGCATATTTTTGTTGGCTGCCGATATAAATCCGATCCCGACAAAGTCGCTATTTTACATGCATCGAGCCCCTAGAAATAAGACGATAGTTTCGATATTTTAATACTGTACTTTTCAAGAGTGACATAACAGGGAGCAAGACATGTACGATGGTACTGAACTTTACAATGCAATTCTTACGGGTGACGCCAAGAAAGCCGAGCAAGTGACCAAAGCAGCCCTGGCTGAAAAGGTCGATCCCAGCGAACTCGTGCAGAAGTACATGATTCCGGCCATGGCTGAGGTCGGCAATCGCTTCGAGTGCAACGAGTATTTTGTGCCCGAATTGCTGATCGCGGCTCGGGCGATGAAGATCGCCTTGGAGCTGATCTCGCCGCTTTTGGTTGCCCAAGGGGCGGAGCCGATCGGCCGGGTAGTGATAGGAACGGTCCAAGGCGATTTGCACGACATCGGCAAAAACCTGGTGGCCTCGATGCTCGAAGGCGGCGGTTTCCAAGTGGTTGACTTGGGCGTGGACGTGCCCCCGGAAAAATTCGTCGAAGCCGCCCAGGAAAAAGAAGGCACTATCGTGGCCCTTTCCGCATTGTTGACCACCACCATGACCATGATGAAAAAAGTCGTCGAGACCCTGGAAAAGGTCGGCATCCGCAAGCAAACCAAAGTTATCATCGGCGGCGCTCCCATCACCCAGCAGTTCGCCGACGAAATCGGCGCCGACGGCTACGGCGACAACGCCAACTCGGCCGTTGCCTTGGCGCGAAAACTGGCGGCATCGAGAAATTAAAAAAACTATCGACCCCAGATCGATTGCCGTAAGCTGGAGGATGAAGGAAACTGCTTGCGGTTTCGCGCTGGAAACTGAAAACCGACTACCGATAACTTAAAACCTCCTGAATATGGCTTCTAACGACGGTGTTAGTTTTAAGGAAATGCTCTTAGGCGAGCGCTTCTATTACGGCGTGGAAGTGGTCACTACGCGGGGATTCCAACTTCCAGATGCGCCTAATAATCTCGCCTCTTTCGCCCGCGACTTGCTTGGCGATTCGCGCGTGGGCTGGATCTCGGTCACCGACAATCCCGGCGGCGGGCCGATGCTCCCGCCCGACTGGCTCGGCGGCGTGGTTGCGGACCGTCGTGATCGCGTCGTTTTGCACATGACTTGCAAGGATCTCAACCGCAACGGACTGGAAGCCGCCGCCTGGCGCTACGCGGCCGAAGGTTTTCACAACATCCTCGCCATTACGGGCGATTATCCCACCTCCGGGTTTGGCGGGCTTGCCGAGCCCGTGTTCGACCTCGACTCGGTCGCACTTATTACCATGCTGCAGGCGATGAACGAAGGACTTAAAGTTCCCGGGCGCTCGGGCAAAATTGAAACCCTGCCGAAAACCGATTTTTTTATCGGCTGCGCGGTCTCACCTTTCAAACGCCACGAGCGCGAGCTGTTGCCGCAATATTTCAAGCTCATCCGCAAGATCGCCTGCGGTGCGCAATGGGTGATTCCCCAACTCGGTTACGACATGCGGAAGTTCGACGAAGTGAAGCTCTTCCTCGATGTCCGCGGCATCGACATTCCGCTGATCGGCAACGTGTATTTGCTTTCCCGTGGGGTGGCGAAAATGTTCCACAGCGGCAAGCTGGCCGGCTGCGTGGTGACCGACAATCTCCTGGAAACAGTGGAAAAATACGCCGCCGGAGCGGATAAAGGCAAAAAGTTTTTCCTTGAACTAGCCGCCAAGCAGTTGGCCGTGCTCAAGGGTTTGGGATTTGCCGCGGGCTATATCGGCGGCATGGCCAAGGCCGAGACCTTCGGAGCGATCATCGACACGGCCGAAAGTTTCGCCCCCGGCGATTGGCGCGACTTTATCAAGGAAATCCAATATTCCCAGCCCGACGAGTTCTTCCTTTTCGAGCACGATCCTTCTACCGGCCTGTGCGAGTCGCATTCGATCAATCGAGAGTACCTGGAGTCGCTGCGGCATCCCAAGAAATCGAAGGAAGTCACGCTGAATTATCGGCTTTCTCGACTGGTCCACAACATGGCCTTTACCCGCGACAAGGCATTGTATCCCATATTGAAAAAGATATTCTCGCGATTGGACAAAAAGCCCGGATTTTTAAGCCGCATGGCCTATTCATTGGAAAAGGCGTCCAAGTCGATGATGTACGGGTGCCAGGATTGCGGCGATTGCAGCCTGCCCGACTGCGCATACATTTGTCCCAAAAAATGGTGCTCCAAGTGCGGCCGGAACGGACCCTGCGGCGGTTCGGCCGGCGGGCGCTGCGAACTGGACGACAAAGAATGCATCTGGGCGCGGATTTACGAACGATTAAAATACTACGGCGAAACGGAGCAAATGCTCGAGCGCCCGGTAACTTTGTACAACGCAACGCTGAAAAATACATCGTCCTGGGCAAACACCTTCCTCGACCGCGATCATAACGCACTGGAAGCTCCAAAAGAACTATCGAAAGAAAACAATCATTAAAAAAATCCCTTGTGGTGTTTGACGGACGTATCATTTATGGTACACTAATGATAGATGGAACGTAAATTCAACCAGCCAATTCTGAAAGTGCTGTTTTATTGCACGGAAGAAGGCAACGAGCCTGTGCGCGAATGGCTAAAGAGCTTGCAGCGTGAAGATTGCCGAACAATAGGAGAAGATATCAAGACTGTGCAGTTCGGTTGGCCGTTGGGCATGCCTTTGGTCAAAAAACTGGAGGCAAGGTTGTGGGAAGTGCGTTCTCATATTAAACAAGGAATCGCAAGAGTATTGTTTACCGTTGAAGGCGATTCCATGGTCTTGGTTCATGGATTCGTTAAAAAAACACAAAATATTCCTCTTTTCGAATTAAATACTGCTCGGCGGCGTATGACGGATTTGTATAAGGAATAAAGTCATGAACAAAAATCGTTTGGGTAGCAACTTCGATGATTTTCTGAAATCGCAGCGGTTGCTCGAAGTAACGGAAGCCACCGCAATTAAACGCGTGATTGCCCATGAAATTGTCCGGGGAATGAAGCGACGCAAATTGACTAAAACGGAAATGGCAAATCGGATGAAAACCAGCCGCGCTTCGCTTGAGCGATTACTAGATCCTAAGAATCCTTCCGTAACTTTGACTACGCTTGAACGGGCAGCGGCCATATTGGGCAAAAAACTTAAAGTGGAGTTTGTGTAAACTCATTGGCTATAAAGGTATTCTAGGATTGCTCCCATTTATCGAAAGAAATCATTTTGCAAAGGAGTTTACGCATGCCTTTACCCGGTCTAACCATTATCGGCGAATCGATCAACGATTCGGTGCCGTCCACAAAAAAGCTTTTCGAGGCCGGCGACGTTGCCGGGATTTTGGAACTGGCCCGCACCCAGGACCAAGGCGGGGCCGCCTATATCGACGTAAATGTCGGGCCGCGTTCGGCGGAATTCATAGCCGAGCTGGTCAAAAAAATTCAAGGCGTGACGGCCAAGCCCTTGTCAATAGACACGCCCGACCCGGCTATTGCCAAAGCCGGCCTGGAGGCTTACGACCTCGCCCGCGCCGGCGGCAAAAAACCGATCCTCAATTCCGTCAGCGCTCTGCGCTTGGAGATGTTCGACTTGTACAAGATACGGCCATTCATGCCGATCCTCTTGGTATCCGAAAATGTGGTCGGCGGCCGATCCCGACCCTGCCGCACAGCCGAGGAAACTTATGCCGCCGCTAAAAACTTGATCAAGACTTTTCGCGAGCGCTGTCCGGGAGTGACAAACGCCGAGTGCATTATCGATCCCGGCATCGCCCCCATTGGCAGCGATTCGGAAGGTAACTTGCACCGGCTCATCGCCGCCCTGGATCTTTTCCGCAAGGATCCCGATTTTGCCGGCATACACGTCTCGGTTGGTTTAAGCAATTTTACGGTCATGTTGCCGGCCAAGCGTGCTGACGGCTCTCCTGTTAAAGGTCCTTTGGAAAGCGCATTTTTAACCAAGGCCATGCCTCTGGGGCTGGATACGGTCATCGGTTCAGTCAAGCGGAAGTACGAATTGCTCGATAGCAACCATCCGGCCATGGTTTGTTTGGACGATTGCCTGAAGCTAAGGGGCTTCGACGTGCTCATGCGCATCCGCGAATTCTATGTATAACACGCATCCTAATTTGCATCGCCGCGGACATAATCATTATCTAACTAATTTTACGTGGCATAATCGAACACAGGCGCACGATTTCATGCTATTATTGGTATAAACCGCCTGAACCGAATGTAGTGTGCATGTGTCAATAATATGGGCATATATCACACTAAACAAATCATCACCCGGCAAGTTCCGGGGCTAAACGTCGTGTATTAAATCTTGTCCCTAATCCCTGATCCTGACCCCTAATCATGACACGCACGCTTCCGCCGGATATTGAAATCGCTCGCCAGGCCAAGATGCTGCCCATCGAGGAAATCGCCGACAGGCTGGGCATTCCCGATGTCGCCTTGGACCATTATGGCAGAGTCAAGGCAAAGATCTCGTTGGACTATTATCATAGTTTGGACAACGCTTCAACCGGCAAGCTGATCCTGGTGACTGCCATCACCCCCACGCCCGCCGGCGAGGGCAAGACAACAACCAGCATCGGGCTATGCGACGCCCTGAATCGCATCGGCAAGAAGGCGTCCGTATGCCTGCGCGAGCCGTCTCTTGGGCCGTGCTTCGGCATGAAGGGTGGGGCCGCCGGCGGCGGCTATGCACAAGTCGTGCCCATGGAGGACATCAACCTCCATTTCACGGGCGATTTCCACGCCATCGAATTGGCCCACAACCTGCTGGCCGCGCTTCTCGACAACCACATCCACCAGGGAAACAAATTCGACATCGATCCACGCCGCATCATCTGGAAACGCGTGGTCGACATGAACGACCGGGCGTTGCGCGACATCATCGTCGGCCTGGGCGGAACCAATAACAGCATGCCGCACGAAAGCGGTTTCGACATCACCGTGGCCTCCGAAGTGATGGCCTGCTTCTGCCTTACCGAGTCGCTCCAGGACCTAAGGCAGCGCCTGGGAAAAATCATCGTCGCTTATACCCGCGATAGAAAGCCCGTTACCGCGGCCGATCTTAAGGCCCACGGAGCGATGACCGTGCTCTTGAGGGATACCTTGAAGCCCAACCTGGTGCAGACGCTGGAAAACAATCCGGCCTTCATCCACGGCGGGCCGTTCGCCAACATCGCACACGGGTGCAATAGCATCATCGCCACGAAAATGGCCATGCGGCTTTCGGAATACACTGTTACCGAGGCCGGCTTCGGCGCCGACTTGGGCGCGGAAAAATTCATGAACATTAAATGCCGAATAGGCGGCCTTAAGCCCAACGCCGTGGTAATCGTGGCCACCGTGAAAGCCCTGAAACTGCACGGCGGCGTGCCTTTGAAGGATATTGCCAAGCCAAATGTCGAAGCCCTCGATAAAGGCGTGGAAAATCTGAAGAAACACATCGAAAACATCCACCGCTTCGGTCTGCCGGTGGTGGTGGCCATCAATCATTTCTCCTTCGACACCCCGGAGGAAATCCAGTTCATTAAGGACAAGTGCGCTTACCTGACGGTCAAGATAATCACCGCCGACCATTGGGACCGCGGCGGGGCCGGTGCCGAGGATCTTGCCCGGGCCGTGGTCGACGTCGTGGAAAACACCAAGACCGACTTCTCCCTGCTTTATCCCGATACCTGCACGCTCTGGCAAAAAGTGGGCATTATCTGCCGGGAAATGTACGGCGCTACCGACATCCTGGCCGATAAAAAGCTCCGCGATAAATTCCATGCCCTGCAAGAGGCCGGTTACGGGCATCTGCCAGTGTGCATGGCAAAAACCCAATACTCGCTTTCCACCGATCCGCTCCTGATGGGCAGGCCGAAAAGTTTCGACGTCCCGCTTCGAGACGTGATGGTCGCCGCCGGCGCGGGCTTTGTCGTGGTGCTGACCGGCGAGATCATGACCATGCCCGGGTTGCCAAAAACACCCGCCGCCGAAGCGATAGACATCGACGAAAAAGGCGAAATCGTGGGACTATTCTAACCTAATCGGCGTCCGACGGCGCATATTAGTAGGATTGGTTTAGACCGGGAGCTTGCTCCGGTTCATTATTGCCCAAACCAATTTTTTACGCCCAACGTGAAGATGATCCACAGGGCGCTTACCTCTTCGCGCAGATTAATTTTAGAACTGCCTCGCTTGCGATCGGGGAAAACGAATGGTGTTTCGCCGAAGCGGGCGCCAACGCGCTTCAAGCGCCAGAGGATCTCCTCTTGAAAAGAGTAGCCGCGGCTGCGGATAGCGTCGAAATCGAGTTTTTCGAGCAGGGCTGTGCGATAGCAGCGGAAAGCGCCGCTGCAATCAGTGACTTTCAGACCCAGCAGCAGGCGCGAGTATGTGGTTATGCCCCAACTCATCACGTGGCGTTTCCAGGTCCAGCCTTCCACGCCGCCGCCGGGTATGCGCCGCGACCCGACCATCACGTCCACGGCCGGACCGCCCGGCGGGTCCATGCCGGCGATAAAGTTCGGCAGACACTCGGGCGGATGGCTGAAATCGGCGTCCATGTTCATCATGTATCGATACCCATGATCAATGGCATATTTCATGGCCGCTATCGTGGCCGTGCCCAAGCCGAGTTTGCCCGGCCGGTGCAGGCAATGCACACGCGGGTCTTCGGCGCCCTTTTTGTCGCACCACGCTCCGGTTCCGTCGGGCGAATTGTCGTCGATGACCAAGATGTCGGCATCGGGCAGATATTTGAAAATCGCATCGACCAACAAGGGGATATTTTCCATCTCATTGTAAGTCGGCACGGTAACCAAGGTTTTTTCGGCGTTTGACATGTTTGGTACAGCCATTTATCTAGAGTTAGCTAAAAGCCCTTGTTCAATTTGCAATTTGCATTTTGCAATTGTTCAATTTGCAATATAAAACTTCTAGTAAATTCGCACTCAAAGACTCTATCTGCCCTGCCGATAGTAATCGATCGACCGGCGCAGACCTTCCTCGAAATCGACTTCGGGTTTATAACCGAGCCAGCGGCGGGCCTCGGTCACATCGGCCCGGCTTTCCCGGACGTCGCCTGCCCGGGGCGGGTCGTGGCGAGGTTTAACATCCATGCCCAACAAGCGATTAAGAACACCCAAGAGCGTCAATAAATCGGTCGACTTGCCGCTGGCGACGTTGAATACCCGACCGGAAACGTCGGCGGCATCGGCAGCCAAAAGATTCGCCTGCACTACATTCGAGACAAAACAAAAATCGCGCGATTGCAGGCCGTCTCCGTAAATCACCGGCTGCCGGCCGGCGAGCATGGCGGATATGAAAAGCGGAATCACCGCCGAGTAGGGACTGCCGGGATCCTGCCGTGGTCCGAAAATGTTGAAATATCGCAGGGCCACGGTTTCCAAACCGTGCGTGGCAGTGAAGGCCTGGCAATACAACTCGCCGGCCAATTTGGCCGCCGCATAGGGCGACAACGGGGATAGCGGATCGGTCTCGCGCTTGACCGCGGCGGGCTGGTTCCCGTAAGCGCTGCTCGATGCGGCATAAACCACGCGACGAACCCCTGCCCTGCGGGCTTCCTCAAGAAGTATCAGCGTTCCCGTGGCGCAAGCGGCGTGCACGTCCAGCGGGCGCTCCACGCTAAGCGGCACCGAGGCCAACGCGGCGTGATGAAAAATGCAATCCACCCCGCGCACGGCCTTGGCAACCGACGAGGCGGCCAGCAAATCGGCCTGGATAAACTCGATCCGCTCCCGAAAACTCGCCATATTCGAAAGATGCCCGGTGCTTAAGTTATCCAGCACCCGCACACGATCGCCCCGGGCAACCAATGCCTCGGCAATGTGTGATCCGATAAAACCCGCTCCGGGATATTGGTTAGTGGTCAGTTTATTGAGTCTCAGTTATTAAATGTCTCGTTTTCCCATCAGAGCCGGGCCGTGTCGGCCCGGAATTATCGGGGCCACATTCTCCTCCTCTGACTTTTTATGCGATATTCTTTTTCTGAAATTCAATGGCCGCGACCGGGCGCCGACTTATAGCCTGTCCCAAAAGTCATCCTGAGTGTAGCGAAGGATCTCGGTTGCTGATCCATGTACCTCATTTTTGCCATTGTGTTCCTTCTAGATTCTTCGCTATGCTCAGAATGACGAATATTATTTTGGCATAGGCTCTTAATGTCGGTCGGGAAGCGGATAGTGGACTCATTGCTTATCAAAGTTTGGCCGCTTGATTGATCGCCCCAATATAGAATGACGCCAGGCGGAAAATCATCATGATAATGATGGCCGCGATTATCATCCATACAAGAAACGCGGCCACGGTATTTATAGTCTTCATGGCGAACTGGGCTTGCTCGTGATACTGGCGCGACAACCTGGTCATCGCATCATCCAGTTTTCCGCTCTGCTCGCCCACGGCTATGGCATCGAGAAATTCGGCCGGAAAACAGCCGGCTTGAAAAAAAGCCTCGAAAATGGAATTTCCTTGCTCGATTTCCCCGTCGATGCTCTCG
The DNA here is from genome assembly GCA_049509395.1 of Thermoguttaceae bacterium. GTDB lineage: Bacteria > Planctomycetota > Planctomycetia > Pirellulales > Thermoguttaceae > JBEKIK01. Next base: position 10,499 of record JBEKZY010000033.1, read on the forward strand.
ATTTTATCGGTGTACCTGGCGTTGTTCGTGCTGGCCAGGCTCAACTTCAAGGCGCGGCGTATTTCCATGCCCGATTGCAAAGTAGCGCTTAACGACCATGCCAGGCGGGCAAGCGCCAACGTTTCCAGCGCCTTTCCCAATGCCGGTATTCTCATTACTGCGCGTTGGATGGGGCGCGTCCAGGCCAAACCCCGATTTATGGCGAGAATCGTCAGCCACACTATCGCCGCCACGGCGGAAACGAAAGCCAGGTAGATCGCCAATCCCCGGTTTCCGTACAAACCGAATCCCAACGGATCGATATTATCCTGGTTCTGATTCATCTCGCGTATGATGCCAGTGATCCAAATCAAAAAACCTATGGCCCCTATAGCCGCGATTAGTTCAATCATAGGCCAGGTGATGATGCCCAGAAATTGCCGCCGCAATTTTAGCTTTTCCTGGCAGTGATCGGCCAGTTGGGCAAAGATGGCTTCCAGCCTGCCGGTTTGTTCGCCCACGTCGACCATCTCGCGAAACAGCACAGGAAAGAACTCGCCGGTGCCGCGCAATGCTTCGCGCAAACTTTCGCCCTGGCTGACCGCCTCGCTGATGATCTCCAACCGGCTGCGAAGCTGTCCTTTTGCCCTTTGGGCCTCTTTACCCCACATGGTCCTGGCGTCGATCCCGGCATCAACCGAAATAGATAATCGTCGGCAAAGTTGGGCCAGTTCGCGCGTGGATATGCGGGGCGAAAATAACATAATATTCAGTATAGCGAATATAGGGGGGAGGCGAAATAGGAAAAAGGTCATTTTTTGCTATTTGATAGAGTATTCGAAAAGAATATGCAAATGTCTTTTTTGTATTCCACTTCTAATGTAAAATTGCATTATGGAAAGAAGCGTATACATCGAAACATCCGTAATCAGCTATTTGGCGGCGCGGCCGAGTCAAAATATCTTGGCTGCCGCTTGGCAGCAAGTAACCAGAGATTGGTGGGTGAAGCAAAAAGCCGGCTTCAAGCTGTTCACTTCATCACTTGTATTAGCGGAGGCGGGCCAAGGCGACGCCGATGCGGTTCAAAGGCGGATTGAAAAACTACAAGACATCCCCGATCTGGAAATAACGGATGATGTTGTCGCACTGGCAAAGAAATTGGTCAATGACGGCGCTGTTCCAAAGGAAGCAATGGATGATGCCATGCATATCGCCGTGGCCGCCGTTCACGGCATCGACTATCTTCTTACCTGGAATTTTCGTCACCTCGATAATGCCGAGAAGAAACCGCTTGTAAGGAGCGTTTGCGCCATTGCCGGATATCGGTGTCCGGAAATTTGCACGCCGCAGGAACTAATGGGAGAAGAAGAAAATGACTGACGAAATCATTCAAGAAGTATGGCGATCTAAAGATCGGCTTGCAAAGCAGTTCAACTACGACCTTAACGCATTGGCTGCCGAACTGCGGAAGCGTCAGCAGCAGTCAGGGCGAACCGTTGTGAACCTGACTAAGGAATCGGCCGGACAGGCCGCGAAGCATCCTCAATAGGCGGAACCAGCAGAGACATTAAACGCAGTGGCAGTGTTAACTAGCAAGGTTTAGTATTTTGCTTCTCTTAAACACCCCCAATATGTAATGTTTAAAAAGACAAGTCAATATACTTAATATGGGTAATTTCGGGCAAAAATTATGCCACTAACTCCAATTATTTAATCTTTTATATATTTTTTCACGCGATTGACCCGTTTTGCCCTTTGTCATATAATCTGCTCGCCGTCGAAAATAGCGGACAAGACAAACGGAGTTGTCTATCATAAGCGTGGTATCGAACAGCGAAATGGATTTCGCCCCTATGGCCACTCAGGAGTTAACGGTGTCAGGCGGATTGTCCTTCGACACCAAAGAACGCGTCAAACAAGCTATCGACATTGTCGAGCTTGTCGGCGCCCATATTCAATTGCGCCGTCAAGGCCGCAACTACGTGGGCCTCTGCCCCTGGCACGACGACACCCGGCCCAGTCTGCAAATCAATCCCGAGCGCCAATCTTTCAAATGCTGGGTTTGCGACATCGGCGGCGACGTCTTCACCTGGATAATGAAGACCGAGGGCGTCGAATTCCGCGAGGCCCTCGAGATGCTGGCCGATCGGGCGGGAATCACCCTGGAAAAACCGAAAACTCGCCAGGAAGCACAGCCCGGCGGGACTTTCGATAAACGGGCCCTGTATCGGGCCATGGTCTGGGCCGAAAAACAATACCATCATTGCCTCATCGATACGCCGGATGCCGAACCCGCCCGGCGTTATCTGCAAGAAAGAAGCATCACGCCCGAGAGCATCGAAAAGTTTCACCTCGGCTTTTCGCCAGTCGATAGAGATTGGATATTACATCAGGCGAGCAAGAATGAAAACATAAGCAAAATCGCCGGACGAGCGAAAATTCTCGAGGCTGTAGGCATTTTGGCTAAACCCTCGGAGGGCGGGACTTATTACGACCGCTTCAAAGGCCGATTGCTGTTTTCCATCCGCGATGCACAGGCACGGCCGGTGGGATTTGGCGGGCGGGTGCTGCCCGACGTGGCCACTATCACACCGGCCAAGTACGTCAACTCGCCGGAAACGCCCCTTTTCACGAAAAGCAAGTTGCTCTACGGCCTGGATCTCGCCCGGCAGTCAATTCGCAAAAACGCCGCCGCCTTGGTGATGGAAGGATACACCGACGTGATCGTGGCCCATCAATACGGCTTCGACAACGCCGTGGCCGTGTTGGGCACCGCTTTGGGCGCGGATCACATCAAAATACTCAAGCATTATACCGATCGCATAATCCTGGTCCTCGACGGCGACGAGGCTGGTCAGCGGCGCACAAACGAAGTCCTGGAACTTTTCGTGGCCGAGCAGGTTGATCTGCGGATTTTGACCCTGCCCGAGGGCCTCGATCCCTGCGATTATCTGCATCAGAAAGGTGTTGCCGCTTTTGCCGAGCTATTGGCCAACTCGGCGGTCGACGCCCTGGAACACGCATTTACGTCGGTTACCCGGGGTGTGGACGTGGATCGCGACGTGCATGGGGCCAGCCGGGCATTGGAGCGCTTGATATCGATCGTGGCCAAGGCCCCGCGCCTTCGCGCCGATACGACCGGCGAAGACCGATTCCGAGAGGAAAAAATCCTCCAGCGCCTGGCGGCCTGGTTCCGCGTGGACGAAAAAGAGGTGCGGCGGCGCCTGACGGCCCTTCGGCGGCGGAGCCAAGGCCGCCCCACAAATTTGCCAACGCCGACAGAGACGGATTCAGATACCCAGCCCGGTGAACTGCCGGAAACAATCGATCCAACCCAACGCGAGTTTTTGGAACTGCTTTTGATCCATCCCGAATGTCTGCCATCTGTGCGCGAGCAGATCTCGCTTGATTATCTTGGCGCAGGAATTTGCGGGATAATATACGATACTTGTTGCCGGCTGGCCGACGCGGACATCGAGCCCTCGTTCGACCGGCTGATGCTCGAATTCGACGAGCCGGCCGTAAAAAACCTGCTCGTCGATCTTGACGAAACGAGCCACTCGAAGGGGCGGCGCGCGAGCGATCCCCAGGAATTGTTACGCGAATTGATCAACACCTTTAAAAGAAAGGAGAGCGAACGGCAGCGGCCGCGGCAAATCACGGCCCTGCGCGAAGGCGGACTGGACGAAAACCGGCAAATCGACATGCTCGAGGAAATCCTCCGCCAGGAACGCGACCGGCAAGGTATTACCAAACCCACGGATGGGTAAGGGCCTCTGGCCGGGAATTGGCCCAAAGCACGCTCCCGCGCTGCCTTGGGACAATAATTATTGATCCTTACAAAGTAAGTGTGAGTTAAGGTCAATATAAAATCCCTTTCCACCCAGCGCGTCGCATGGACGCGAAAGGAGCTGTACGAAATGGATCTTTTCGATAAGGATTTACAGGAACTTGTTACTAAAGGAAAAACACAAGGCTACCTGACTTACGACGAGGTGAACGACTATCTGCCCGACGAAGAAGTCAATCCCGAACGCCTTGATAATCTACTGATTGCCCTGGAAGAAGAGGGCATCGATCTGGTCAACCAGCGGCCGGAGCCCACGTTTTACGATCCCACCGAGCAAGAAGAAGGCGCGATTCCCGGCCGTCCGGCAATCGAGGAAGATTTTCCCGCCCCCGCGCCCGAAATTCTAGCCCTGCCCGGCGAACAGACCAAGTTCAGCAGCGATCCGATACGCATGTATCTCAGCCAGATGGCCGAGATCCCGCTTTTGGCCCGAGCCGAGGAAATCTCGCTGGCCAAAAAAATCGAAGTCACGCGAAAACGCTTCCGCCGCACGGTGCTTGGCTGCAACATGGCCATGAAATCGACCGTTGCCACGCTGGCCAAGGTCCACAAAGGCGGCTTGCCCTTCGATCGCACGATCAAAGTCTCGCTTACCGAGCGATTGACCAAAGAGCAGATTATCGCCCGCATGCCGCTTAATTTAAATACGCTGAGTCACATGGAAGCGGATAATCGCCGCGACTTCGCCAAATTGTTGAACAAACGCACGTCGCCCGAAGATCGGGCCGCGGCGCGAAAACGCTTCATACGCCGCCGGCGCAAAATGCTCACGCTGGTGGAAGAACTAAGTCTGCGCACGCGGCGGGTCCAATCCATGATCCGGCACATGGAAGAAGCCGTGGCCCGCATGGACGAAATCCGCCGCCGCCTGGCGCACATGCTCGACAACCCGGCCACGCGCGACAAACGCGCAAATCTTCGCAAAGAACTCCGCGACCTGATGCTCCTGACTCAGGAAACGCCCAAAAGCCTGCGCAAACGCTGCCAGGTTATGCGGGCCCAATATCAGGATTACGAGCAGGTGAAGCGCCAGTTGTCGGGTGGGAATTTGCGCTTGGTGGTCTCGATCGCCAAAAAATACCGCAATCGGGGCATGAGCTTCCTGGACCTCATTCAGGAGGGGAATACCGGCCTCATGCGAGCGGTCGATAAGTACGAATATCGCCGCGGATACAAGTTTTCCACATACGCCACATGGTGGATCCGCCAGGCAATTACCCGGGCAATCGCCGATCAGGCCCGCACAATCCGCATCCCGGTGCATATGATTGACGTGCTTAGCAAACTGCGAAATGTATCAAAAAGATTGCAGCAGGAGTTAGGCCGGGAGCCCACGACCGAAGAGCTATCGGCCTCCGTAGATATATCTGTGGACGATACCCGGCGGGTTTTATCGATGGGAAGGCACCCGGTAAGCCTTGACCGGCCGGTCGGAGAAAGCGAAGATAGTTGTTTTGGGGAATTCATCGAAGACGGTGGATTACCCCGCCCCGAAAAGGCCGCCGCTAATGAATTGCTACGCGAACGCATTGAACAACTGCTTAAGACGCTCACTTACCGCGAAAGGGAAATCATCCGCCTGCGCTACGGCCTGGGCGATGGCTACACCTATACGCTTGAAGAAGTGGGCCGGATATTCAAGGTCACTCGCGAACGCGTGCGGCAGATCGAGGCCAAAGCGGTCAAAAAATTGCAGCATCCCGTCCGCAGCCAGCAGCTCGCCGGATTCCTCGAGCGAGCAGCAGGCTGAAGCAGGCCATCAAGCCGCTGGTTCCCCAACCGGCGGCTTTTTTTATTGGAATTGCAAATTGCAAATTGAAAATTGCAAATTGCAAATTGAACGATTGCCAAATCTCTTAGAACCGATTCAAGGCGCCATGCCTGCGCTTGCCGGGTGCCATGCCCACGCTTGCGATGGGCATGCTGGCGATCCTCGACATGAGACCCAACGGATATTCTTCATGGCCAAACAAGTTTGGTCATGGCGCCCATCAAGTAATTATTGGTTCAGAGTTCAGAGTACGAGGTATAAAGTAACAAATCGCACTAGTATACGACCACAACTAATTTTATGAATTAGTTGGGGCGACAGTTGTACTGTCGCCCCGGGATGGCAGTACAACTGCCATCCCAACGTCCACAGTTTTAGTGTTGGCCGACTACTAGCCATTGTGGTTGTTCAATTTGCAATTTGCATTTTTCAATTTGCAATAAAAAATATATGCGAAGACACTCCTAAACATCATAATAAAACCCCAATAACCCATCCCCTATCCCCTATTACCTACAATGCCCGAACCACAAACCGTTAGTACCGAAATCCTTCGCACGCTGCATCGCATCCATCGCCAGTTAAGCGATTTGAATGAGCGGCTTGATCGTTGCCCCAAGCGAGTGCGGGCGGCCGAGGCCAACGTGGCCCATCGCGGATCGCTGCTGGCCGGAGCCAAGAAAGAAGAAAAAGAGTTCCGCGTGGCGTTGGATCAAAAGCAATTGCAACTGAAAACGTCCGAATCTAAGGTCAAGGAACTCAGGATCAAGCTGAACACCGCGCAGAGCAACCGCGAATACCAAACTTTATTGGAGCAAATCCAGGCCGCCGAGATGGCCAACAGCGTGCTGTCCGACGAGATCCTCGAAGCCTTGGACAAGGTCGACGAGCACAAGAAGAAAGTCGCCCGATGCGAATCGGACCTGGCCGCCGCCCGGCAAAAGCAGGAAACAATCCGCGTGGAAGTATCCGAGCAGGAACCGCTGCTTCGCGGCGATATCGGCCGATTGCAAGCGGAATTAAAACAATCCGAAGCCGCCCTGCCCACCGAGGTCCGCGAGCCGTACCAGCGCGTGGTGCATCACCTGGGCGAAGACGCCCTGGCCCCGGTCGAAAACCAATGCTGCGGCGGGTGCAACCAGCAGATTCCGCTGAACCTCTGCAACAAGATCATGACAAACCAGGCCGTGTTCTGCAAAAGTTGCGGCCGGATGCTCTACATGACCGAAGCCAACATGTCCCGGCAGCGGGAAGAATAATTGTGAGAAAAGGTCAAACGTTCCATATTCAGAGTTTAAGAATATTATATTAATAGATTTTTCTCCGGGCAATGTTGCAGCGGTTGGGATAGGGCTTTGTGAGGGCTGAGAGCATTGTTTTCAGCGTTAGCCTAATAATAAATCGGAATGAGAGCCTTCCCTTATTATGTCCACCAACCAAGAAAAACAGCCGAATACAAAACTCCGCTGGTACCAGTACAGCCTACGGACGTTGATGTTGATGGTGTTGTTGGTCGCTATTGGGATGAGTTGGTTTACGGTAAAACTGAATCAGGCTCGGAAGCAAAGAGAAGCGGTGGAAATGATACAAAAGCTGGGCGGAAAAGCAATTTATGATTATGAAGTAAACAGTCGAGGATCGGTAGTGCCAATATGGTTGCGAAATTTAATCGGCAACGATTTCCTTAACAATATAGAATGGATCCAATTTGACGGGCCAAAGATTTCAGACCATGATTTAGAACAAATAACAACAAGAACAAAAAAAATAAAAATATTGTGGTTAGGGCACACTCAAGTTACTGCTGCGGGATTAATTCATTTAAAAGGATTCACGCAACTTCAAATATTGGGGCTGGATAGTACTCCAATAACTGATGCAGGGTTGGAAAACATTAAATCGCTGATTAATCTCGAAGCTTTGTATCTTAATGATACCAATATCACCGACGAAGGGTTGGAAATCATCAAAGGATTGACCCGGCTTGAGCATTTTCATATTGCTGGAACCAAGATTAATGATAATGGAATGATATATATAAAAAAATTATCTCAACTTCAAGAATTGGGTATTGCCAGAACTCAGATCGGTGATGCTGGATTGGCGCATCTAAAAGCATTGACCAATTTAGAATGGCTAGACCTCTCATATACACTAATAACCGATGCAGGTCTGGAACACATAAAGCGTTTACCCCGACTTAGGATGCTCAGTTTGCAGCATACTAATATTTCCGACGCTGGATTAAAGTATCTGAAAGATTTGAACCAACTTTCTGAACTGTGGTTAGATGAAACGGATATTACTGATAGGGGATTGGAATATATTAAAGAATTAACCTCGCTAAAAATCTTGTCTCTCGAAAATACAAAGATTACTGACGCCGGATTGAAGAATGTGGAAGGAATGACTCAACTCGTAAATTTGTTTTTAAATAAAACAGAAATCGGCGACGCTGGATTGGAACATTTAAAGCATATGACAAATCTAAAGACTCTAGAATTCAGAAATACCAATGTCAGTAATGCCGGAATGAAAAACCTTCAACAAGCGTTGCCGGATGTGGAAATGTAAAGAGAAAGAGATTGGAAGTCATTATTATGGCTGATGGCAAGAAGTACAAATAATAGGCGTTAATACGAAAAAACACCATGACCAAATATATTTGATCATGGTGTTATTTATCGAATTATTGAAATTCGCACTTTTCAGGATCAGTCTTATTAAGCGGCGGGCAATTCTTTGGGAATCTTCCTTACAGCCAGCGCAAGCATGATCCAGCTCCAGCCGTTAAAAATCAATTCCACGCCGACTAGAATTCCAATCACCCAAAGGGCGCTTTCCCGCAAATGGCGATAAATCACAACTCCCAAGAGGAAGGTGATGATGCCATTGAACAAAATCCAGCCCCATTGGGGGAAACGAATCGCCAGCGCGCTTACAATCCTAAACGCACCGAGCACAATAAAAGTGACGGCGATGAATAGCGTCATTAACATTGTTGCCTCGCCCGGCCGTTCGGTTATTATGAAACCGATGACCACATAAAGAATGCCTGCCAGCAGGTGCAATAGCATTCCACTCCATTTACCGATCCAAAACGAGCTAACAATGGTCACAATTCCCGCCACCATGAGCAGGACGCCTAAAACAATGACCGTGGCCAGCGTATAGGCGATGGTTAATGGTGGAACAACTATAGCCGTCGTGCCACAGAGCACGAGCAGGATTCCAAGCATGAGAAAACAACACCAACACGATCTGACATGCTTGAATTCCTGGACAAGCTGGTTTTCAACCCCGCAACATTCCGATTTCTGGTTCATGACATTTTCCTCCAAATGTATTAAATAGCTACTACGCCACTTATGAATTATAGGTCGGTCATAAAGGATGTTGTGATTTCAGTTTGTAACTCCTTACGACATCAGATATTACGATTTTACCCAAAATAAAACTGTCCCTATTCGGGTGGATTTCAGGTCTTTTTCAGAAGATCGCGGATTTCGATCAGCAACTCCTGATCCTTGGTCAACGGCGGAGGCTGGACGGCCTCTTGTTGCTTCGTTTTTACAATCCAGCCCAGTAACTTGATGATGAAAATATAAAGCACTAGTGCGATGATTACAAAGTTAACGACTTCGCCCATAAACTTGCCATAAGGGATCGTTGAGCCCCAGATAACCAGGTACCAACTCTCGAAGCCGCTCTTGCCGGGCAGAAAGATACTGACCAAGGGCATGATGATGTCAAAGACCAGTGAATTGACAACCTTGCCAAACGCGATGCCGATGATCACGGCTATTGCCAGGTCGATCACGCTGCCCTTTAGAACAAATTGTTTGAACTCTTCGAGAAAAGATGCAATGTTTTTTGTCGGTTGCATAAAAGCCTCCATTCGATGACTAGAGAAATTATTTGCTGAAGGTCAATCCCGGATCGTTGGGGTTGTCGCCGGCGAGTTTAAAGTTAAAGCGGTTGCCGGCCAATTGCGTTACCTGGCCCACCATAACCGGGTTGTTGCCCTGTTTCAGGATCAGTAGATTGTCGGCCACCGTATAGTCGCCGCTGAACTCCTGGGGTTTGTCTTTTTGGGCGAATTTCCAGGTGAATTTCCCGTCCGGCATGAGGCTCAGCGCGATCGTGGCGCCGTCCGTGCGCGTGGTCTTCCAATTTCCCGCCAGGCCGGCGGCATCCACGGGCTTTGGCGGAGCGGCCGGTTCGCTGGGCTTCGGCTCTTCCGTGCCGGTTGGAGCGCTTAGCGAGGCAAGCAATTGTGCAGATAACTGATCCTTAGGATTCAGGCTAACAACCTCCTTCAATTGCTTAGCGGCTGCGTCGGTATACCCGCAGGTCAGATAATTATATGCAAGAAGGAAATGCGCCTCGGCCGATTTCGGATTATTCCTTGCATATTCCTCCAGAGCGCGGAGTTGCTCGGTATAAACCTCTACATTCGGGTAAAGGCTGCTGAGCGTGGTCCAGTCCCAGCCCGGACCAACTGACAGCACGGCATAGACCGCCCCGGCCGACTCTTGATAGCGCTTCAAGGCGAAGAGCGCCAAGCCGCGAAATTCAGCTAAAACAGTGTCGTTGGGAAGCTTGGCAATAGCACTGTTGACTTGCGAAAGGGCGGAATTGTAATCGCCTTGCATAAATGAATCTCTGGCAGCATCGAATATCTGCATGGCCTGGTCCTCGGCCGTTGTCTGCTGATCCTTGTCGTTAACCGTGTACTGCGGCTGCGCGGCTGCAACTATAGGCTGCGAATAGTCGATGGTTGCGCCATCGATCACAATCGGAGCCGTGCAATAAGGATTGTAATAAGGCCAGTATCCCCACGACCACGGCGCAACGGCTGCGCCCCAACCCCAACCGGCCGCGAAGCCTGCGCCCCACCAACCCGCCGGCCAGCCGTGCCAATGGTTGTCCCAGTTGCCGTGCCAGTTGCCGTGATACCAATTGCCATAGTTGCGCCCGTTGATGTTGGCTGTGCGATTGACGTTTAACTGGTTTCCGGCGATTGTTCGATTTCCGATATTTGCTCGATCGCCGATATTAGCTCGATTTTCAAAATTCGCCCTGTCCGCGATTCCGTTCCGATTCTCGCCGAAACCTTGATTTCCGATATTTCCGCGCTGGCCCACGTTCAGTCCTTGTCCAGGGCCGGACTGCCTGCCGAAATCCGTGCGGTTGCCCGACGCGAAATTCGACCGGTTGAAATCCGTATTTTGAGGAAGCGAGCGATTTCCATAATTTGCATTTGAGCGGGAGAAATTGCCGCTGGCGCCGGGCGCGTTGAATGATGGAGTGTGTGAAACCGAGGGCCGGCTCATTCCGCCGCCGCCGCCAAATCCGCCGCCGCCACCGAAGCCTCCACCGCCCCGTCCGCCGCCGCCAAATCCGCCGCCGCCGCCCCGCCCCGCCAGCGTCTCATCCAACGGCATCGCGACCAGCAGTATTACAACAACAATGCCGATTAGAACCTTATACATGGTTATATCCCCTTTAAAAAGTTATATATTTTTAGAAAATAGCTTTGTATGTCTGTATCACGTTACAGGGGTTTTGGCGGCTTGTGCACGATTGGCACCTCTTCGACGTCCGGCATCCTTTCGCCGCCGATCAGCCGATCGCGAGATTGCCAGGTCATGCGGTCCTTTGAAAGCATGGTTGTGATATTTGTCGAAGACGCGGGCTTTCCCTCCCGGGTCACACCGTTCATTTTCACGATCCAGCGGTTGCCCTCCCGCGTCCAGACGCCCTCGGCGAACCCGCCCTGGGAGTCGAATACCCAGCAACGAATCTGCTTGGTCAAGGGATCCCAGCCAAAACGCTGGGAACCGGTCATGGCCGGATTGCCGCCGATCTGAACCGTGAAGTCGCCGAGGATAAACTGATGATTGTCGGTCCAATGGTAGGAAGTAACGACCATGGCGTCCGGGCTTTCATCGACCCAGTCGCCTATAAGCCATGCAAGTTGCTGGAGTTGATCTTCACCGGAGTTTTCCTCGTCCGTGAGGTCCCGGGCGCTGGCCATTATCCACTTCCCGTCTTGTTTTACGTGGACCACCATGTAGCGGTCTCGCTCCGGCGGCTCGCCGGCCTCTTGCGTAACCGTCGATGTCCCGTCCTCGATGGCCGTCACTGGAGTAACGAAGCGGATCGACTTGATGGAGATCTCTATTTTGCCTTTGGGATGCTCCTTGAAAATTCCGTCAAACACCCGTTCGATGTTTTCTCGTCCTTGGAAGGCGTTGCCGTTTTCATCCACGATCTCGGCGCTGGGCGCGAACAGCAAAGCCAGCGTTTTGGCGTCCTTTGCGTTATAAGACTTGGTAAAGGCATCGGCAATCTGCTGAATTGACTGCTCATCCTGCTGGTGAGCGGGCTGCACGGCCGAAGCGGATTGCGCGGCCGGCGCGGCACGCTCCGCCTGCTGTGCCGCCAAGTCGGATGCCGTTGCCATCCCGGCAACGGCCAGGGCGATGATTAAAATGGCATGTCGCATAATTGTGATCCTTTCATTTAAAGTCTTATAAACTATAGGTTACAAAACAGGCGTTTTTAGCCCCGGGGTGAATACACCCGCAGGGGCATCGGCGTATTGCCGGGGCCGTCCTCCAGCGAGCACTGGCAAGATGCCAGTGCCTTCCGCCTTGAATCAATGATGAAATAAACAAGAGTTTTCGGATTTCCTATGATAATGAACAATTTTATGAGTCCGCCTCGATAAGGCAAACGACATCTTCAATAATATTCGCTTAGTGAGCGTGATTGACTGCACATAAGCGATTGCAATAATTACCTATTATGCGCCGATAACCCATCCATATAAAAACCGCAATGGGAATATCTCATTGCGGAATTCCCTCTGAAACTACCGAAGGAGAGACAAATGGTCATAAAATCGACACACACGCGGCGTGATTTCATTTTGGCTGGAACTGCTACGGGCGGCGGACTCCTCCTGGCCGGTTTTCCCGCAACGCTCATGGCTTCGCAATCGCCCGCCGGCCAATCGCAGAAAGAAAAAGCAAAACCGGCGGAAGATATTTCCCCGGCCGAAGATCTTATGCGCGAACACGGGCTGTTCGAGCGTATCCTGCTGATCTACGAAGATGCAGTGCTGCGCTTGAAAAACAAGACCGAATTGGATCTGGGCATGCTGGCAGGCACGGTAAAAATAGTCAGGGCATTTATCGAAGATTATCATTCCAAGCTGGAAGACGATCAGGTTTTTCCGCGTTTCGAGAAAGCGGGCAAACTCGTCGAGCTTGTCAAACTCCTGCACCAGCAGCACCAGGTGGGCCGGAAGCTGACAGATCAGATTCTGCAATTGGCCGTCCCCGATAAAACCCTTGACGAAGAAAATAGTCAAAAGCTTATTACAGCCCTGGGGCAGTTCACCCGCATGTATCGTCCCCACCTGGCCCGGGAAGATACCGTTTTATTTCCGGCCTTGCATGCCATAACAACGCCCGAGCAGTACGACGTCATGGGCGATGAATTCGAAGATCTGGAGCACAAATTATTCGGCGAGCATGGATTCGAGAACGTCGTCGAGCAGGTCGCCGGCCTGGAAAAGACACTTGGGATTTACGAACTGTCCAAATTCACCCCTAAAGAGTAAAGGTATTTAGCCCCCGGTGAATACACTGGGGGTTTTGTCGATGCCCATACGCCTTTTTAGATTTTGGATGGCTGGGAATCCTGCTGGTCTTCATGAATGGCTTCGGACACTTCGCGGCGGTTGCCAATGTAGTAGCCTATGCCCAAGGCGGCGACTAGCACGGTAATCAGCCGGTAGCACAATGCCACAACCAAGCCTTGCCCTTCTGGAATAAATGCGCCGGTTTGTAGTGGTATATTCGCATAAAGAAAATCGAGCACACCCTCGGTAGGCCCAAACGGAAGCGGTAGCACGCCCACTGCCGAGCTCAAGGGCCAGATCACGAAATGCGTGCCCAGCGACAGCACATTGCCGGGCAATCCCCTGGCAATGAGATAAATACTAACGGCGAATAAACATTGCACGCCTATGCACATCAGAGACGAGATAATCAATGCCGCCGGTTTGTAACGATACAATCCCACCGCGTCGATCAAGCTTGTGATAAGGCGTCCCACCCGCGGCAACCGGCCCAAAGCGCGGCTAAGCGGGCCGTCTAATACGCCGGGCACGTACATCAAGGCGATTCCAGCCGCGCCGCCGATGGTGATGATGAACGTGGCAATGCAAATCATGTGGATTTTGGGCACCTCGATCCGCCAAAATCCTGTGACTAATATGGCTGCAGAGGCCACAATAAATAATATATATAACCCTATCACCCGGTCGAAAAGCACCGAGGCCACGGCCTTGGCCCGGTATTGGCGATGCTCGTGTGCAAGCATCACGGCCTTGACCAGATCGCCGCCTACGATCCCCAACGGGGCGAGGTTGAAAAGGAATCCCCAAAAACAGATGCGAATGGCATCGCGAAACCGGCAGGGAATGTCCAGGGCACGGACCAGATACCACCAGCGGACGAACGTCAACACGACAGCCGCCGCCGAAAAAGCCCAAGCCCAGAAAAGCATCCACCAGTTTTTAGGTTCATCGACGAGATTGGTAAAAATATCGACGTTGTTGGGTCCGCGAGTGCGGGTAGCCTTCCATATCAGGTAGGCGATAATTCCAAACGAAATGCTCAGCTTGAGCAAGGTAATAAGGATTTTTTTCATGCATTAAGTCCGGCGGTTTATTCTTGCGGCCCGAGTTCTTTCAATGGCAGGTTGGGCAAATTCAGGGGGATCCCCATCTTTGTTTTAGCACCCTCGCCTGGACTTTGCGACTGGCCGGCTGGATTTTCGCCGCTTGTCTGAACCGGCACAATGGGTTTGTCTTCCACCAGCAGGCGAACCAAAGCATATAATGTCTCGTAACGCAAACGCATTGCCGCGTCGGGCACCACCATCCACTGTTCTTCGCCGCCCATGTTCTTGTCGATAAACAATGAACTGAATCCAACGGCCAAGACCATGCCTTTGCCATATTTGGCGACGGCCGCCACCGGGCGCTGAGCAAATTTACCTACAACCCGACCGCCGGCAATCTCATTTGCCGAAGATATATCAATACCCGGCCAGTTATCGACCAAGGTCAGTGTTCCTGTCCATGGCTGCTTGCGCTCGATCGAAAGCCCAAACGGCCAGAGCAGGCTGTTGGCGGTGGAATTTTCGTTTTCAGGCGAGTCGAACACCAGCAGCCTGCCGCCGCCGGAAACGTAGCGTTCCAACTCTTACCGGAATGCTGAATCTACCGGCCGATCCGGGCAAAGCACCACCAAGGCATCGCCGGAAAAAGAATCCTTGCCGTCTTGGCGGATGGTATAATATCCCAGCCGGCCGATCAACTGCTCCAGCATGCCATAACCGATTCCGTTGCCTTGGGTGTACGCGCCTTTCGAGAGCAATGCATCCGAGGTGGTCCGGTCAATGACCACGCGAGTCATCGGCCTGATGGTTTTCGGCATGGGCATGGACCATGCATGCAACGCGGCCACGGCTTCAGCGGCTAGTACCCAGCCACAAAGCCCGGCTGCCAACAGAACCAGCCATGCAACCGAACTGCGTCGGGCAAAAAATATCCCCGCGCAAAGCGGCGCAATTCCCAACAAGATCAGCCACGGCCGCGGATCTATAAGCGGATTGGCGTGATTAAGCCATTCGATCATGCCTAGCATTATTTCTGCATGGCCGGGCTGGAAGGTGCAAAAACTTGAAAAAATGGTCGAATCGGTATAGGCCAACGCCCGGCCTTGCCCATGCCACGCCGCCCAAACTTGCACAAACGCGCCGTAGCGCATGTCGGCGCAGTATTGTGGGATGGGATGGTAATTATCGTTGTGATATTCCGGCGGCATGCTCCACAAGCCCGTGCTGGTAATCACCGAACGGCCGTGACTATACCCCGGATCGATCGAGCACGACACGGCGAATTCCATTGGCGGCATGTATTGCAGGCTGGGGTGCGGCGCCCAGGGCGGATCGAAGTGCTGGTCGTAGGCCGACGCTTCGTTGCTGAACAGCAAATCATCGCGAAAGATAAATCCCATCGGCCTGGTCATATCGTTCATAATCGTGGCCATTCTATAAAGATTCGTATGATCGCCGATAAACAGCACTCCCCCGCCGTTCTCTACAAAACGAAGCACCGCGGCCACTTCATCCGCGCTGTAACGCGCATCCTTGGGTGTTTTAATGATCAACACGTTGCATTGGCCGAGAGTCTGGTCGTCGATTTTGTCCGACTCCAGCAGCCGCGACATGTCGTAATACTGCCCCAGATAATCGTAAATCGCCGCATAATTGTAACCCGACATCTCGCCGTACCACGTCGTGTCATAAGGCGGGAGCGTGGGTTCCCAAGTGGAGTGCCGCTCGACGACTTTTACCCGGCCGGCCAGACGTTTTCCCACCGGATTCCACTTGACCGCCGCCGTAAATAAGAATGCCGCCAATGCGATCAGGATGATTGGCAGTACAATCATCGTTCCCTCTCCCTTTGGGAGAGGGTTAGGGTGAGGGCGTTTAATGTTTGTATTGTTTCCAATATGTTCAGAGTATGGTCCGATACTTTTTACCCGTAGAAATCGCCATACAAGAAATAATGGAACAGCTAGCAAAATCATCAGCGGCCAGGGCGCGAAAAAATGATTCATCACATAAAGCGACCGGTCCGGCTCGGCACGCAATACCCGGTACATGTAGATGGCGATCAGAAGGGCAACCCTGACCGGCAGCCAAGCGATAATGATGAGCGTAAAAATACGCAAGCCGCGAATCCACGCCGCCCAGCGCCGGCCTTCCGGCAGTTCCTGCCAGGCCGTCAAGGCCATAAGCACCAGAGAGCCGATGAAAAAGCAAAATGTCGCCGGATCCAAGAGCAACTCCCAGGTAGCACCCAGCCGGTGCACTTGGCGCATGGAGTGCATGGCGATTTTCGAGCCGTCGGCCGCGGCGTCGATGGATAATAGATTTGCGATGCCGGCGAATAAATCAGGCAGAGGCCAAGGCAGTTCATGCGACAAGGCAGTTTGCACAGTGTAAAATGCCAATGCAAGCGATTGCGCCGCCAATATCACGCCCGCGCTCACCGCGCCTTGTGCCAACCAATTAATAGTCCCCTCTCCCTTTGAGAGATCATTAATAATTGTCCCCTCTCCCTTTGGGAGAGGGTCGGGGTGAGGGCCGGGCAGCAAATGTAAGATCAATCCTATTGCAATTAATAACGGCACAATCTTGACCGGCCAAGGCACAAAAATCAAAGCCGGAATCAATAGCACAAGCGAGATCGCCGATTCCCGTCCGCCAGGCAGTTGTTTGAAAGTACCGCCCAACAGCGCAGCGCCGCTAATTACCAGCGCCGCCCAAATCCATGGATTGGCCAAATAAAAATAGTCCAGCCCGAACATCCACGATCCGGCCAACAGGGCTACTGCAATCCACGCTCGAATCATTTCAATATTTCCTATCTACTGTGGTCCTAATTCGGGGATGAGATCCTTGTCCTTTCCCATGCCTTGCTCCTTAATAGGTTCGGCAGGTGGATTCCAGGCTTGCAGATGTGGTATTATTTTAGGCAAAAACCAATGCCAAAAACTAATGTGGTCGGGAAATTCATTCGCGATGGCCTCTAAATTTCGATTGATGGCAAAATTTGTATCGGCAATCACGGCAATTACTCCGTTGCCAAACGGAGCGCCCGCAGCCATCGGTTCTTCACGATCTCCTTCCAGCCAATTAAGGTATCGTATGGCATTTTTGTTGTCGAGTTGCAGCGGCCAGGAGGCGTAAGTATCGATATAATGTTTGGAATCGCTTGAATCGCCGAAATTTTGCCGAAAAGCGCCCAATGGATAGGGCTCTCGAATTTCCTCACTAGGTCGAACTGGCGATGGAGCGACCGCGAATTGAAATTCTTTTAGTAGCGACTCAATAGGTCGCGCTTCTTCCGCGCCCACCAAACATATCAACGTTCCGCCTTGTTCCACGAACTGGCGGACCACGGCGATTTCCTCGGCCGAGAACTGCCTGGCTGGGGCCATGCAAACCAACAGCCCTGCCCGCTCCAACCGTTCGGCGGTTAATTCACTTGTCCTTAGCGGCAGAAAACCGCTCCGCATCAGCACGCGCGTGAATCCCGCTATGCCGTAATCGTTCCACAAATCGCCGCTAAAGGCCTCCAGATGAGAAGTATCGATGTAGGCCAGGTTATTCGGGGTCTGGTTGCGGCCGTCGGGCAGCACCTGGTTTGCGGTGTCGCTGTAGATTGTACACAAAATCAATACCACGGCAAAAACTCCGCTAGTCGCAGCGACTTGCATCGCTTCGGGATGTATTATCAATAACCACACCAGCGATATCATTGCCGCGATAGACAAAAACTGCCGCCATAAGTCCTGCGGATTGGAGGAGCGATGGGCAAGATATCCCAACAATCTACCGGCAAATTCGCTGGAGCATGATAGGCGCTCGTTGTTCAAGCACGACATGTCGCCCAGCACGACTATTCGCCCTTGGCCCAAGGGCTTTTCGGCCGCCAAAACAATATCGCCCAGCGGTTCGCCTTCCTGGTATTCAGGCGACTTTTGTTTTACGGCGTCGCTGCCGGGCGTGCTCCATCCCCAGCGGCCCACGACTACCGGTCGGGCGGACCAGCCCAAACTGATCGAAGAGCCGCGTTGGAATCCGAAACGATTGTTTTCATCGTCCAGGCCCAACGCGGCCGGATGCGAAATCGCTTGGTACGACTGTTCCCAATTGGCCGTAAGCGGAATCGCCGTGTCGTAGCGGACCCTCATCCCCGCCGGTTTCAGAACGTCGTTGAAATGGCTTTCCGCTGCGCCGTCGCGGATATAATTTTCCGCTCCCAATAAGAGCGAACCGCCTTGGCGGACGAAATCTTCAATTCTCTTTAATTGTTCGTCCGTGAATGGCGAATCGGGATGCAGGAGAATTAAAACGTCGGCCCCGGCAAGATCTTCCCGGGAAAGGGCCGGCGATTTAAAAAAATTCCCGCCCAAGCTCCGGATAAAAATGGGCAACATCCCGTAGCCGCCTTCGATCGGATTGTTATATTCCGGCTTGAGCCAACTGAGATGACCTTTGTCGTAGGCCGCCAGGGTTTTGTCCTTCAATCCGGGCTTTATAAACGAAAGCGAGGTAAGCACCCCTATCAGCACGGCCAAAACCACGGGCCCAAATTTCAGTACGGCATCTTTTATCACGTCGCGGAAATCAACTACCTCGTCATGCCTGGACATGGGATAGTTCTTTTGCTTATCGAGCCTGGCAATCGGCAGCCAATCGGCCCAGCGGAACATGCAGGCCGCGATAATTCCTTGCAAAATCATCGCCAACACGGGCAGATTCCAAGGCAAAAACGTTCGCACGGCATTTTGCCATGCCCAAGCCCCGACCCGGTTAAGGTCGGTTTCCGTGACGTAAAACGGGTCGGGCAGGAGTGCAGTAATCTGTACCGAATACGCAAGGACAGCGAGATACGCAAGATGTGCAAGCACAATCGCCACCCCGGCGTAAATTCCGAGTCTCCGCCGTGGTGGAGCTATGTTGCTTAACCAGCCGGCATAAAGTGCCAACATCAACACCAGAAAATCCAGCCCCCCAAATGTTGCGCCGATGTTTAATGGCCGACCGGTCATCGCGCCGGCCAGCTTTCCCATGCCGCAACCCAATGCGTCGGCCATATGCCAAACAATCGGGATTGCGGTTAAGGCCAACCGGAATACGGCCAAAGTCATCGCGGCCAACGCAGCCAG
The DNA here is from genome assembly GCA_049509395.1 of Thermoguttaceae bacterium. Taxonomy (GTDB): domain Bacteria; phylum Planctomycetota; class Planctomycetia; order Pirellulales; family Thermoguttaceae; genus JBEKIK01. The sequence goes on from JBEKZY010000033.1 coordinate 29,925, forward strand.
GAGGATAGCACGGCCGGTCTGCCCTTCGTGAAAGTAGGCTAGAGTCGCCAGGACTAAAACAACTCCAAGAACATTGACCGTTGGAAGAATTGAGCAATTTAAAACCAGGGCCACTATGATGCTGCCTGCCAAGATTGCCCAGTTTTTCCAGTTGGGCTTAGGCCACGGCCATGCGGCAAGAATTGCAATGACCAGGGCCAGGCATGTCAAGGCGTGACGCAAGCTGTGGCCCCAGAAGCCCGTCGAACCAGCGGCGAACCATGCGGCCGCGATCCCGGCGATTACCACCACGACCGTTTGACCGGGCAGTTTGCCGATTATCCCCGCGGCTGTTGCGTTCGGTTGGTCATTCCTTGACTGTTTATGCATGATTATCGCATTATAATCCGTTTCAGATATTTTCAATATGCAGACCCCGGCGGCGGCGCTCGGCCCGGCGCGTGTCGTCGATAAGTCCTGACACCTGGCTGACGTTCTCGATGCCATACAACAGGAGCTCAGGATGGGTATGGTCGCTGGAGGCAATCTTGATGGTGCCGACGCCCACAATGCGTTCGACGACTCCCTGTTCAAAGGTGATGTCGTCAATATCAATCACTTCGATGCGGTCGGTTATGCGGCGCAGCACGCCCGATTCGTGAATGAAGCGCTGATTAGTAAGCACATAACTGACGCTTAAACGGCGATGCAGCATCTTAATCAGGTTGTAACCCCAAAAGCCGATTATAATCAGCAATATGATTATCCACGGCCAAGGCTTTGTACCCACCCAAAAACAACCGATAATCAGCAGGACAATGCTGACCAGTGCGCACAGGCACCATGCCCCAATCATGGCTTTTGGCGAATAACCGCCGCGCCAAAGTTCCCGTTCCTGCTCTTCGTTGGAATCGAGCCCGGCGGCAGCCGCCTTGAATTTTTCATTTGGAGTAAGCGCCGGGGATGGAGTTTCTCCCGCACCCGTAGACGGGCGCCCGGGGTCGCCCTGAATATACCCCTCTGAAATCCGATGACCGCATTTGTGACAAAAAATCGCTTCAGCGACGATTTCCGCACCACATTGAGGGCAAACCATTGCCACAACCCTCCTATAAATCTGAATTTTGGCGGGATAGGAAACAGCAGCATTATAGTGGATGATAGATGGTATGTGGTAGATGGTTTATACCAGGATGACAGTCTTTCTTGTTCGTCTTTTTCGGAATGGACAAACGGGCCAGACAAGAATATCCGGCCTCCTGATTTGGGTAATTTATTACGATTCATCCTTCATCCTTCCCTACCCGCCCCTTCCCCCACCACCCGGCATGGATTATAGTAGTAGTCTCATAATATAACGGGATTGGAGACGCCTGCCGCCATGAAATGCCCTTTTTGCCATGTAGATAATGATCGCGTGATCGACACCCGGGCGAGCGAAGACGGCATCGCCACCCGGCGCAGGCGGGAATGTCTGGACTGCAAACGGCGATACACAACCTATGAGCGTATCGAAGGCACCACCGTAAAAATCGTGAAAAAAGACGGGTCCCGGGAACCTTTCGACCGCGCCAAGATCAAACGGGGCTTGGAAAAGGCCTGCTGGAAACTTCCCATCAGCGACGCCCAACTGGAAACCATCGTTTCCGACGTGGAAAACGAAATCGAAAGCAATTACGAGGCCGAGGTCGAAAGCCCCAAAGTCGGCGAAATGGTCATGCGTCGCCTACGCACGCTCGACCAGGTGGCATACGTGCGATTTGCCAGTGTCTACCGCCAATTCAAAGACGCCCGTGACTTCGTCGACGAACTGCGGCCCATGCTGGCCGAATCCAAGCGGTTGGAATAATCTCGATGGGGTGACAGTTCAACTGCCACCCCATCAAAATCCGGTTTTTGGATAAGCTTTAAATCCAAGCCCTTGGTTTTAAATGCCTAATTGTTCGGCCGTCTTACGCAATCCGTCTCCTCTGCGGCCATGCATAAGCCAGCAGACCAATGGTACCAATTCCCATCAGGATTAACGTGGACGGCTCGGGCACGGCTGTTAATGTGCTGCCCAAAGGACCGCCGGGAATAGCCTGAATCGTCACAGTTGCGCCGCTTTCGATGGTTAGAGTATCTACTGCGATGCTGCCGGCGACAAGATTGCCTTGCACGTCTAAATCATGATCGCCGCTTACGCCGCCGGATAATGTGAGAGTGCCGAGGCCTATGATCTGGGCGTCATTGTTTAAAATCACCGGAGTTGTAATGCAATGATTGCCCGACACGTCGATTGTGGAGACTGCGCCGTTATTATCCAGGGTAAGATCATATCCGCCGGAGCTTTGGATGGTGGTGCTCGTGGCACTGACAAAAACCAGGCCGCCCACTGTTTTTCCGCTTGAACCCATATCCACGATGTTATTTGCGGTGGATTGTGCGCCGAAACTGAGAACTACACCTTGTCCATAAGGCGTGCCGGAGTTGGGATTCCAATTGGCCGCGAGGCTCCAGTCGGTTGGACCAGCGCTATTGCCGCCTTTCCAGTCGAAGTCGGCCGGCGCAGGTAGACCGTAGATGTAGGTATACCCCCCTCGATCCGCCATGTAGTATCCGTTTGTTACGTTGAAGGAAATCCGGCCGGCGTTGATTAAACTCGACAATACATCACCCCAGTTGCTGGCGGGATTCGGATCTTGCCAGCGGAAAATCCAGTGCGTATAAGGGCTTTGGCCCAAATGCAGATTGAGCACGCTGGTATTGTCTATGCCCAGGCTGCCCTGCCATGTGCCGTTAAAAGTCAGGCCGGTCAACTGCCCGTCGGCCTGGTAGACAGTCGGCGCTGACGAGTTGTAGATGTATAAATTATTTTCCACCAAATCTCCGGGGTGCAACGTGGGCGTATTTGCGCCGCCTATATACAAATAGCCGGCCGTAATTTTCCCGTTGTTAAGCAACGTGGTCGTACCCCCATTCCAGCCGAGATAAATTGCATTGGCAGTTAAAGCGTGCCCGGCCATGTCCAATGTCGAACCGTTGTCTTGCAAATTCAGGTTGCTGCTCAGGTTCATGTCGGCGCCTAGCGTCAGTTTGCTGCCGCTGTATATATTTGCGAGCCACGTTACATTGCCCGCCGCCGTAGTCGTCGCCGTCGCGTTGTTGTAAAGATTCAATCCCTCTACCGGAGCGTTGAGCGTGCTGGCGCCGTTTCTGAGGTAGAAATTGGCTACAGAGTCTGTGGAATTCATATCGAACGTCTGGTTGGCCACTGAAAGGAAACTGGTCGTTAACCGTGCCCGGTTGGACAACGTGGGCGTACCCGTCCCATACCAGCCGAAGTTGATTTGATAGGCGTTTAGAGCATGATGAGCCATGTTAAATGTCGAGCCGGCGTCTTCCAGATCCAGGCTGTTGGTCAGCGTCATATCGGCCCCCAGCGTTAGACTGCTGCCGCCGGATATGGACACGTTCACGGAGACGTTGCCTGCCGCAGTGGTCATGGCCGTCGAATTGGAATATAGGATTAGCGATGTCACCGGGGCGTTAAGCGTGCTTGTGCCGTTGCTCAGGTAGAAATTGGTTATCGAGTCCGTGGGGTTTAGATCGAACGCATGGTTTGCCACCAAAAGGTTATAGGCCGTAAACTGCCCGCGATTGGACAACGTGGGCGATCCCCCGTTCCAACCGAGATAAATCGTAGTGGCATTTAAAGCATGATGAGCCATGTCCAACACAGAACCGTCGTTGGCCAAATCCAGGCTGCCGGTCAGGTTCATGTCGGCCCCCAGCGTCAGGCTGCTGCCGCTATA
>JBEKZY010000330.1:0-5582 GCA_049509395.1 Thermoguttaceae bacterium
CAAGTCGCTCAACTATTTGAATAACATATTGGCGAAGATCGAGGGCGTGCAGGCGGGCTGCATCGAGGCCCTGATGCTTAATTGCAAGGGCGAGGTGGCCGAATGCACGGGCGACAACATATTCATCGTGCGCCAGGGCCGGCTGTATACTCCGCCCCTGGATGCCTGCATATTGGAAGGCATTACCCGGGACGTGGTCATCGACCTGGCCCGCCAGGCCGGCATCGTTGTGCTGGAAACGCCGCTGACCAAGCACGACGTATACATCGCCGACGAATGTTTCCTGACCGGCACGGCCGCCGAGGTTGTGCCCGTGGTGAAGGTCGATAGCCGCACGATCGGCGCCGGCGCGCCCGGCCCGCTGACCCGCGACATGATGGCGCGTTTCCACAAGCTGACTAGGGGCTAGGGATTGGGGATTAGAGATTAGAGATTAGAGATTAGGGGGCAGCGTGCGGTGAATAGTGGGCGATGCGAGTTTAATCCCGGCGCTTGTGCCGGGAGTTTTTTTACTTGGATATGTGGCGGGGACGATATTTTTTATTCTCGGATTTTACCCGGATACGCTCATCCAGGAGATTTTCGTGGAGTGGATTAAATACTTCATCGACCTGTTCATACATCTTGACGTACACCTGAAACAGATCCTGGACACATGCGGACCATGGACCTATGTAATCTTGTTTGTAGTAATCTTCTGTGAAACCGGTTTGGTGGTAACGCCGTTTCTGCCCGGGGACTCGCTGATATTTGCCGCCGGGGCGTTTGCGGCCTTGGGATCGTTGAACCCCGTTTTTCTCTTTATTTTACTGAGCGTGGCGGCCATTGCTGGCGACACGGTGAATTACTGGGCGGGACATTACATCGGCCCGAAGGCTTTTTCCGGCAATATCCGCTTTTTGAAAAAAGAGCATCTGGAGCGCACGCATCGTTTTTACGAGCGCTACGGCGGCAAAACGATCGTAATTGCCCGATTCATACCCATCATCCGCACCTTCGCGCCATTTGTTGCCGGCATTGGCGCGATGAACTATGCGAGGTTCATAGTTTACAACATCGCCGGCGGCGTGGCCTGGGTCGGTCTGTTTGTTTCTCTCGGATATTGGTTCGGCAATCTAGATTGGGTAAAAACCAGATTTCACTGGGTCATCCTGGCGATCATCATCATCTCGGTAATGCCGATGGTGATCGAATACCTCCGTTCGCGCCGTCAAAAACAGTAATGAAGCGGGTAGCCCAGGTTCTTGAACCTGGGCGGCTTTGCCGCAAGAAGCAGAACTAGAAACAACAAACTTTGTCAAAAACCTCTTGGGATTTTGTCCCACCGGTTCAAGAACCGGTGCTACCCGCTCCCTACCCCTCGCAACGTATTCTCGGTAGAATAGGATTCTTAAATAAGACGTTCTGCTCCGGCATTTGGGGAGGTTTTGGCATGACAGCGCCCGCGGTTGTGAAGGAGTTGGTTGAACGGTTCGAGTCCCATAAGGAAACCTATCAATCCAGCCAATACAACGAGGCCCAATTGCGCGAGGAGTTTATAAATCCGTTTTTCGAGGCCCTCGGTTGGGACATTTACAACAAACAGGGCTATGCCGACGCTTATAAGGAAGTCATTCACGAGGACGCCATTAAAGTCGGCGGGCGGACGAAAGCGCCGGACTATTGTTTTCGAGCGGGCGGGGGGCAGCGGATCTTTTTCGTCGAGGCCAAGAAACCATCCGTCGATATCGGCGGAGCGATCAGTCCGGCTTATCAGTTGCGACGCTATGCTTGGTCGGCGAAACTGCCGGTTAGCATTCTCACTGACTTCGAGGAGTTCGCCGTTTACGATTGCCGCATACGGCCGGACAAAAACGACAAGGCATCCACTGCCCGGGTCATTTATCTTAATTACAGCGAGTATATCGAGCGTTGGGACGAACTATACGGGCTGTTCTCGCCGGAGGCGATTCGCAGAGGATCGCTGGAAAAATTCGTCACGAGCAAAAGGATCAAAAAGGGCACGGCCGAGGTTGATAAGACATTTTTAAGCGAAATCGAAGGATGGCGGACGGAACTTGCCCGGCATCTGGCATTGCGCAACGAGGGACTTTCCTCGAGAGACTTGAACTTCTCCGTGCAGCGGATTATCGACCGCATCATATTTCTACGGATATGCGAAGATCGAGGAATCGAGCCTTATGCAACGTTGGAATCGTTGCAAAACGCGCCGAATATTTACCGCCGAATGCGGGAACTGTTCCAGCGAGCCGATGACCGTTACAATTCCGGCCTGTTCCACTTCACGCAGGAAAAAGAGCGATCCGAGCCGCCCGATGAACTGACTCTCGATCTAACGGTTGACGACAAGCCGCTACAGGAGATTCTCGGCGGGTTGTACTATCCGGAAAGCCCCTATGAATTCTCTGTATTTCCCGTCGAAATTCTCGGGCAGGTTTATGAGCAGTTTTTGGGCAAGGTCATACGGCTCACTAAAGGGCATCAGGCAAAGGTCGAGGAAAAGCCGGAGGTTCGCAAGGCTGGCGGAGTTTATTACACGCCGTCGTATATCGTCGATTACATAGTCCGCCATACGGTGGGAAAATTATTAAACGGCGAATCGGACGAATCGTCTGACCCTGACGCTGTTGTCCGAAGCGGATCAAAAGCGAAAATGACTCCCAGTCAAGCCGCTAAACTACGCGTCCTCGATCCGGCCTGCGGTTCAGGTTCGTTTTTGCTCGGGGCTTACCAATATTTACTGGATTGGCATCGAGATTGGTATGTGGCCGACGGCGCAGAGAAACATGCAAAGGGCAGAAATCCGAAACTCTATAAAAGTTATTCGGGCGATTGGAGACTAACCAGCGCGGAACGCAAACGCATCCTATTGAATAACATCTATGGCGTCGACATCGATGAGCAGGCGGTAGAGGTGACGAAACTTTCGTTGCTACTGAAGGTTTTAGAGGGCGAATCGGGGGAATCAGTAGATAATCAAATACGCTTGTTTCACGAACGAGCCTTGCCCGATCTGGGCGACAATATAAAATGCGGCAACTCGCTGATCGGGCCGGATTTCTACAACGGCAATCAGTTAAAACTTTTCGACGACGAAGAACAACTCCGCGTAAACGTCTTTGATTGGCATGATAAAAAACTCGGATTCGGCAAAATCATGGCCGCGGGCGGGTTCGACGCGATCATCAGTAATCCACCCTGGGGAGCATCATTTACAGAAGCTGAATTGATTTATTTCAGAAATAAACATAAAGATATTATAGTGAGGATGATAGATTCCTTTATGTATTTTCTTCATGCCGCGAGTAAGAAAATAAGCAGAAATGCACGTTTAGGGATGATTCTTCCAGATGTAATTCTTTACCAACTTGATAATATAAAACTGCGAAATTACATTTTAGACACATTTAGGATTCACAGGATTCTAAATCTAGGTAATGTTTTTGAGAAAGTGACACGTCCTGCTTGTATTTTGATATTGGAACTATCGGATGCAAAGGGAGGGCGTATAAAGGCAGCTAATTTCACAGACATAAATAAGTCAGACAAACCCGCAGTCATCTCGGAAAATAATAAATATATTGAAGTATCGCAGGATGAGATATTAGCATTACCAAACAAACTATTTATAACTTCTAGTATTTCCAATTATTTGATCTGGAACAAAATAAAAACAATACCTCATGTTTTACTAGGAGAATTTGTTGATGAACATGGGATACAACGTGGAGTAAGTCCAGATTTAAAAGAAGCATTTATCGTCAATAGAAAAACAGCCAAAAAATGGAAATTGGAAAAGCAATATCTTCGGAAAGTATTAACAGGCGGGAAACATATAAAAAGATACATTATTACCCAACCCAATCTTCTGCTTATTTATACAGATCGGAAAACAGATTTTAGCAAAATACCAAATATTCGCGCATATATTAATCAATTCCGTAATGAAATAACCTGTAAAGAAGTAAAGAAGAAAAAACACTCTTTATATTCTCTTCATAGGGCACGAAATGAGAATATCTTTCTTAAAGAAAAGAAAATATTAGGCGTTATTACTGAAGATCGAATAGCTGTTGCCTTGGATCAATCTCAATTATTCGCAACTGATGGATTATATTTATTTGGAGTCCGTGAAGATATTTTACCTGAGTATTTGATGGGTATTCTTAACTCTAAGTTGTTTGTGCTCATTTATCGCCTTTTGGCGATGGAAGAACAACGTGTATTAGCACAGGTAAAACCAACACTCATATCAGAATTACCAATCCGAAAAATTGACTTTTCCGACAAATCTGACAAGCGGCATGATCGGATGGTGTCGTTGGTCGAGACGATGTTGCAATTACACAAAAAAGCGGCGGAAATGAAGGGCGGGCATGAAAAAACGGTCGTCGAGAGGCAGATCGCCGCCACCGACCGGCAGATCGACCAGTTGGTTTATGAACTCTATGGTCTGACCGAGGAAGAAATAGCGATTGTCGAACAAAACACATAATCTTGTTCAGGGCGATTTTCAAAGGGAAAATTAGACCATATTCGCCCTCACCCTAACCCTCTCCCAAAGGGAGAGGGGACGGTTTAAGCTTTACGAAAGTTATTTGTCGATAAAGCATATCGGCTTGTATATCGCCTCGGCCAGGCGGGCGAGATATTCGCGGCGGGGAATTTCTACGGCGCCGAAGCGGGCCGTGTGCGGGGTGAGCTGCTGGATGTCGAACAGCGCGTATCCGCGTTGTTTTAGATGTTCGACCAAATGCACCAGGGCGACTTTCGAGGCGTCGCGCACCAGATGGAACATCGATTCGGCGGCGAACAAACCGCCGATCGCGACGCCGTAGGTGCCGCCGGCCAGTTTTTCTTCATGCCAGACCTCGAGGCTATGGGCATGGCCCAGCCGGTGCAAGCGAATATAAGCGGCGATCATCTTTTTGGTAAGCCAAGTATTGCCCACCCGGTCGCCGGCCGTGGCGCAGCCGCGAATCACGCCGACAAAATCGCGGTCCAGAGTCGCTGTGAACCGCCCGCTGTCGCAGGTTCGCCGCAGCCGCCGGGAAACGTGAAAGCGGTCCAGTTCGATTATCGCCCTGGGGTTGGGTGACCACCAGGCCATGGGCTTATCCATGTCGCCTATGGGCCAGGGAAAGATCCCGTGCCGGTAAGCGTCCAAAAGCCAGGCGGGTGAAAGTTTTCCCCCGAACCCGACGATTCCGTCCGCGTCGGCATCCTCGGCCGGCGGAAAAAATCGGGAAGGAGGAAGAACAGACATGGGAATTCAGAATGTTGATTGCAGAATGTTGAATGTTGAATGAAAATGCGATATTCCGGTTTGGCCGTAACTGAGATTATATCAATATGTGGCGCCGGACAAAATGTGCCAATCCGCCGCCATAATAAGCGGGAGTCCCGTGAAACGGGACTGACAAAAGAGAAATGTCGAGGCGTCGCCATTACCCGGCGTAAACGGCTTGTCCTTACCCATATTTACGTAGTGGAAGTCGGAGGAGTTCAACATTAAGCGGCATGAACATAAGTATAATAGCAAAGACGCATTGCATCAACAGTTCAACCGTTTTAGTCAGGAA
>JBEKZY010000331.1:0-8771 GCA_049509395.1 Thermoguttaceae bacterium
TCAATCCGATCGCGGCAAATACGATGTTCAGAATTCCCAAAACCGTGACGCTGGTCGGCCGATTCATATTTCACCTCGTCGTTTAGCACTTATGTTGGGACAGCAGTTTAACTGCTGTCCCAACATATTAGTTTAGTCCCGGAGCTTGCTCCGGGAGCGAGTTTGCCTGTTCGTGATCACCCGGCGAATATCCATAGCGAAACCGCAAGCGGATTTCATCCCTCATCCATCATCCCTCATCATTTCTTCCCCATCCGTTTTACAACAAACAGCCCAAGGCAGGCGGCGGCTAATAACATACACGTGCCCGGCTCGGGCACGACGGTTAGAATCAGGTCGCTACCGGACTTGGATAACGTAGCCGAATAGTCGCCGATTGTGCCGGTGAGATTATTTCCCAGATCGCCGGAGATAGTGCCGGCGTCGATCAGCGTGTAAGTCCCTTGTCCAAATCCGCTAAGTGCAGTGAAATTGAAATCGAAAAAATCCTGGTTGTTAAGATACAAAGTCGAACTGCTCATGGAAATCATATCGCTGTTCGAAGTGCTGGCCAATTCAAAATCCAGCAGTGCGCCGTCGTTGAGGGTCAGATTGCCGGCAAGCGTTAGTGTGCCGGCAGAATTGCCCGGGGAGACATGACTTCCTGAAGAGGCTATGACATTTCCTAAAATGTTTCCGCTGCCCATAATGGTTTGCGTGCCGCCGAGGCTGAAACTGCTTTTCGCGCTTAAATCGAACGTTGCCCCGCTTAAAATATCTATGATCGGTGTGGAGCCGATTGATCCGCTCGAAGTTAAAGACAATTTCCCGGCGTTAATGAACGTGTTGCCGTTATAGGAATTAGAGGCGCTGAGCGTGAGCGTGCCCGAGCCGAGTTTATTCAGTCCGCCCACACCAGAAAGTATGCCGGAAAGCGTAACCGGAACTCCGGCCGTGTCGACCGTGGCGTTATAAAGGGTGCCGACGACGCTGCCGATGCCGTTTAGGTTCATGTCAAGCGAACTGGTAAATGCAGCGCCTGCCTGGAGCGTTCCTCCGCCGAAATTGAACGACGCATTGCCGTTGCCTTTTTTAAGGAAGTGTAGAGTAAGCATACCGCCATATAAGTTGTAGGCGCCTGTTGAACCGGTCTGAGAGGCGATATTTAGCCCCGGCGTGTCTGACGATATCGTAACAGCGCCGCCGTTTTGGTTGAATGTTCCCGTACCATTGACACCGGCTGTTATCGAAGCAGCACTCACTGAACCATCATTGAGGGTATAGGTTCCAAAACTATTGGCATAACTTCCGAGTATTATGCCAAGGTTGTGGTTGGATCCTCCATCTTGCGTGAATTTACCGATGCCATATTGGCCAACAGTCTGGCCGGAATTAGAGGTCAGAGCAGAGTTGCCGCTCAGATGATAGGTTCCGGTTACGCCAGAGCATAAGCTTGAACTCCCGCCGATAGTAAAAAAGCCAGTACCGACGCTACCCCCGGACTGATCGAAAGTGCCATCATTTGTAAGGCCGATCGAAAAAGCACCAGAGATATATGTGTTTAATATTCCATCTGTCATGTTAACGTGCCCCGTACCCAGACCGGTATAACCAACGATCAATGAATTGCAGCTCTCAGATTGAGTGATATTGACCGTTCCACCGTTTGCAATATAGGCCATGTCAGTAAACATACTGGTAGGCGCGGCGCCGCCCCAACTGAGCGGATCCGACCAATCGCCGCTAGTAACCGACCAATAAAAATTCGTCGCTGAAGCGGGCGCGGGACACACAAACGCTACGATCGCGAAGAGCACTTGGATTACTTGCCGGTGGAAAGCACAAGATTCAGAATTTTGTCTTTTCAATATGATAGCCCTCCTGTTAAGGTTCGGTCGAAAATAAATGGTATAAATTCGTCATACGAACACAGCATGCCAAAACGCAAGCGCAAAGAAGCATGCAGGAAATGCCGCAGATTTTGCGCACTTGCGTTTTAGCGCGAACGCTTGCCGAATCCAGATGCTTGATCGTGAACTATCGCTTGATGCTCAATGCGTTGGATTGGCTTAAGGCGTTTCGCACGTGGTAGATCGGTGTAGGACACTGCCTCCGATAAATCGGTATGAAAGATAGGTCTCTATGCCCGAAAATAGAGACAGCCAACTCCCCGCAGATTTCAGTATAGGAGTTGGCTAAAAACGAGTCAAGAAAAATGTTAAAGACTGATTAATGTCGGCTTGAGCCGACATTAATACGCCGAATACCGCGAAAAGCCAGTTGGAGCCATCAGCTGCCCACCGTGTGTTGATCGGACAAGCCGGGCATGGGAATGATCGCAGGGGAAATGGGAGCGATCGTCGGGCGTTTTGGGGCGGCCTTGCTTGCCGTGGGCAGTTTGAGCGTGAAGGCCGTGCCGCGGCCTACGGTGCTGTCCACGCGGATTCGGCCGTGATGCGATTCGATTATGTCGCGGCACATCGAAAGCCCCAGGCCGGTGCCGCCCTTGCCGCTGGCGTCCGGGCCTTTTTTGGTGGTGAAGAAGGAATCGAAAATCTTTGGCAACACTTCCGGCGGAATGCCGCAGCCGTTGTCGCGGATCACCAGGTCGATCATGTCGTTCTCGGCGTCGTAAACCAGCTTGATCAACATCCGCCCGCCGTTGGGCATGGCTTGCCGGGCGTTGATCAACAGGTTCATCAACACCTGCTGAATCTGGTTGCCGTTGACGTAGGCCTGCGGTACGGCTTGGATTTGCTTTTCCACGATGACGCGATACTTATTCATCTCGCGTTCGAGTAAAAGCAGCGTGTCCTCGATGAGTTGCTTGAGATCTGTGGGTTCCTGACCGGCCGAACGATTTCGGGCCATTCCCAGTATGGTGCTGGTAATTCGCGCCGCACGATTGCAGGCGGTGAGGATTTTGTCGAAGCATTTGTCGCGCGTGGGGGTATCTTTGTGGCGGATGCCCATCTTGGCGTAATTCAGAATGGTCGTCAGCACGTTGTTGAACTCATGCGTGGTCGTCCCGGCCAGTTCGCCCAGGGCGGTCAGACGATGGGCCTGGGCAAGCTGCTGCTTGAGGATTTCGATCTGCTCTTGTAAATGGGAATAATCGTCGCGGCCATTCATGGTTTTTAAGTGCTCCAAAAGTCTATCCAAATCGCCTGAATATTGTAATTTTTTCCAGAACGCCTGTTTCGCCTGATTGCCCCAGCATGAGCGTTCTTTTTGTTTTGCGGGAACTTCGCTTCTTAACTCTAAGCGGATCAAAAGGTTAGCCCCCCTGACCGTATCGTCGAACTCGGCTGGGCAAAGCGGCAACGGGGGCGGAGGCTGTGAACTGCACGGCAAAAAAATCTTCTTCCTGGATCTGGCCCTGGATCCGGCCGAACAACTCGATTCGGTCATCGATACGCTTAGTCAAGACGGCAACGCCCTGAAACTGCTCATGCCTCATCAATTGCGCGAACTGCTGGCGGTGCGGAAGAGTGCATAAAATCAAATATAAAGCCAATTTTGTCATACTTGCATCTTCCTAGTGCTTCATTGAACTGTTTTTCTGCCGATAGTAAAATGGGATTATGAGGTAAGAATTCGTCTCCTTCAGGTTCAAGCCATGTCCTCTACCGTCTCCGTAAAACCAGAACTCATAACCTGGGCGATTGAACGCTCTGGTTTGCCGTTAGAGGAACTTAAATATCCCGAAAAAATTGAGAAATGGAAACGTGGAGAAGAACAGCCAACACTCTCGCAATTAAAAGAGTTCGCCAAACGGACCATGACCCCGCTCGGGTATATGTTTTTGTCTGCACCGCCGGAAGAAAAGTTACCGATACCCGATTTTCGCACGATCGGCGACACGCCAATCGGTCGCCCTAGCCCGAACTTGATAGAAACCATTCAGACGATGCAACGGCGCCAGGCGTGGATGCTTGACGAGCTAATAGAACAAGGTCAGTCGGAGCTTCCTTTTATCGGTTCATTAAATCGCGCCGTGAAAATTGAGACGGCAGCAGAGCGAATCCGAAAGAAGTTGGCATTGCCTGAAGATTGGGCATCCCGACATTCTACCTGGGAAGATGCTTTGATTGCTTTGCGCGACGCGGCAGAAGACATGGGAATTCTCGTGGCCATAAGTGGTGTTGTCGGACTAAATAATTATCGTCACCTCGATCCGCAGGAATTCCGCGGATTTGTTCTTTGCGATGCTTATGCGCCACTTATTTTCGTGAACGGCGCTGATGCCAAGTCCGCTCAGATGTTCACAATGGCCCACGAATTGGCGCATCTTTGGCTGGGATATGATGCACTGTTCAATCTTATTAATATGCAGCCATATGATGATGAAAGAGAAATATATTGCAATCAACTTGCCGCCGAATTTTTAATTCCCGGCAAAATATTCACCGCGAGTTGGCCGGAAGTCCGCGATGATGAAAATCCATATCAAACCCTTGCTCGTCGATTTAAGGTCAGCCCGCTGGTTGTGGCAAGACGTGCGCTTGATTTGGAAATGATTTCTAAAACGAAATTTTTCATCTTCTACAACCAATATCAAGCAGAATGGCAACAACAAAAATTACACAAGAAGAAATCCGGGGGTAATTTCTACACTACCCAGAATGTACGTTTAGGACATCGATTTGCCTATGCCGTGGTTTGCGCCACGCGCGAAGGCCGTCTATCTTATCGAGATGCTTACCAATTGACTGACCTCCGCGGCGACACCTTTGATGAATACGCCAAACGCCTCATTGAAAGGATGCGGAATGGCTGAGCAAAGGAAATTTTTGCTGGATTCCAATATCCTCATCGAGGCGCATAAACGTTACTATGGATTCGATTTATGCCCGGGCTTTTGGACGGCAATTATTCTACAGCATCAGGCCAACCGCGTTTTTAGCATCGACCGTGTGAAACAAGAAATCGCTAAAATCAAGGATAAACTTGACAAATGGACACGGTTCAAAGCCCCAAAACAATTCTTTAAGATGACTGACAATGAAACAATTGTCAAACTGTTTGGAAAAATGATCCGGTGGGTGCAAAGTGAGTCGCAATATAAACCTGAAGCCAAGGCCGAGTTCGCAGAGGTCGCAGATGGATGGTTAATAGCTTATGCAAAAGCTAATGGGATGATTGTTGTGACACACGAAGAATATGCTCCGGATGCAAAAAAGAAAGTACCGATTCCCAATGTATGCCGTCAATTTGGCGTAGAATGTGTTAATACTTTTGAGATGTTGCATGAGCTTGGAATCAAGTTCGTTTTGAAAAAACAGTAGAATTATTTATTTTCTGTTTTATACATTGCATGCGTCTCGATATATTTTTCCACCGCGCGGGGTGTGTAGTAGCGGATGCTCTTTCCGGCGGCCACGCGGCGGCGGATATCGCTGCCGCTTAGGCCGATCTCGGGCATCTCGACCTGGTGGCGGAGGATTTGTTCGATCCGCTGCGGCGTAGCAACGGCGGTCAAGCAATTAAAATCCAATGCCGCCATGCCCGCGCGATGCACGACGACCGGAAGCGCTAACTGACAAACCCGCTCGGGCTGCTTCCAGTGCGGAAGGTCCAGGAGCATGTCTTCGCCCATGAGGAAAAACAACTCCCGGCCCGGTTCTTCCTCGTGAATATGCGTAAGCGTATCGACGGTATAATTCACTCCGCCGCGGTCGGTTTCGTACGTGCAGACCGAGAAGGCCGGATTGCCGGCAATGGCCAGTTTGAGCATTTCGATCCGCTTGGTAGCGGGCGTCAATTCCTGGTCGCGTTTATGCGGCGGCACCGCGGCGGGCAGGAACCAAACGGCATCCAGCCCGCGCTGTTCCCTGCAGCACTCGGCCAGCATCAGGTGGCCGTAGTGAATGGGATCGAAAGTACCGCCGAAAATGCCTAATTTCATGAGTATACAGTTTACCGTGTGCCGTTTACTGTTCCTACTGGCATATACAAACTGGCATATACAAACAGAATACCTAATACTGTAAACTGTAGACAGTAAACTGTAAACCTACTTGCTTGCCCTATGCCCCAACAGCGCAGCCTTTTTGACAAAGAGCCCGAAGCTTGGGAAGCCGACGACCAGTCCGAGCGATTGATCGCCACGGTGATATTATCGACCGGGCCGGAGCAGGAGTTTGATTACCTGGTGCCTGACGAGCTTTGCGAGTCGATCGAGCCGGGCCGCCGGATTCGCGTGCCTTTGGGACATGCGAATCGGCCGGTATTGGGATACTGCATCCGCGTGGAAAGCCGCCCGATTGGCTCACGCAGGCTTAAATCGATTCAAGCCGTCATCGACAACAGAACCTTGCTCTCGCCGCCCATGTTGCGATTGACGCGCTGGCTGGCCGATTATTATCTATGTCCTTGGGCGACAGTGCTGGAAACGGTGCTGCCGGCCGGCGTGCGGGCCGGAGCGGGCACGCGGTTGACCACATTCCTGAGCATCGATCCCGAGGCGGCAAAACGCATATCGCAAGAAAAATTTCCGCCCAAGCAGGCGGCGGTGCTAAAAGAGTTGTCCGAGGCCACTTCGCCGATGACTGTGGCGGAACTCGCCCGGGCGGCCAAGTGCGGCCAGGCGCCAATAAAAACGTTGTGCCGCAAGGGTCTTATCCGCTCGCAATCCGAGCGCGTGCAAATGCCACAGTATTCGGCCGCACCGGTCAAACGGGAAAAGCACCTGGTCTTAAACGCCGATCAGCATAAAGCCCTGTCTGCGATCCTTGAGACCATGAATTCCCGGGAGCATCGCACTATTTTGATTCACGGCGTTACGGGCAGCGGCAAGACGGAGGTGTACATCCAGGCGATACAAGAGGTGATCCGTTTCGGGCGGCAGGCGATTGTTTTGGTGCCGGAAATCAGTCTCACGCCGCAAACTGTCGAACGGTTCCGCTCCCGATTCGGCGAAGTGGCCGTGCTGCACAGCCATTTGAGCGACGCCGAACGGCACTGGCATTGGCAGCGCATCGCGCGTGGCGTGGTTTCGGTGGTCGTGGGTGCGCGGAGCGCGATTTTCGCCCCCACGCCGCATTTAGGGCTCATCGTGTTGGACGAAGAGCACGAATCGTCGTTCAAGCAAGACTCCGCCCCGCGCTATCACGCCCGGGACGTGGCCTTGGTCCGAGCGCAGGCCGAATCGGTGCCGCTGGTCCTGGGTTCGGCCACACCCTCGCTGGAAAGCTGGCACCGCGCGCAAACGGGCGAATATATTTTGGCGGAAATGCCCCGGCGCGTTTTCGACCGCCCGCTGCCCGCGGTGGGTACGGTCGATCTTCGCATCGATAAAGCCCGGCGGGCAATTACCCGCGGGTCCATCGGCCGACAATTGCACGCGGCCATCGGCAAAGCCCTCGACGCGGGCGGGCAAGTGATTTTGCTTTTGAATCGGCGGGGATTTTCCACGCACATTCAATGTCCGGCATGCGGCTACGTAGTTCAGTGCCCGCATTGCGACATCGCGCTTACGCATCATCGCACGCAGGAGATCGCGCTTTGCCATTTCTGCGACTACCAGATTCCTTCGCCCAGTGTTTGCCCGAAATGCGAATTCTCGGGTATTCGTTACAGCGGGCTGGGCACGCAGCGCTTGGAGGCGGAAGTGCGGGCCAGATTTCCCAACGTCACTTGCCTGCGCATGGATACCGACACCATGCAAGGCCACGGAAGTCACGAACGGGCGCTGGCGGCGTTCCGCTCGGGCAAGGTGAGCATCCTGCTGGGAACTCAGATGATCGCCAAGGGCCTCGATTTTCCCAATGTCACGCTTGTCGGTGTGATAAACGCCGACACGGCCTTGCACCTGCCCGATTTCCGCGCGGCCGAGCGGACTTTCCACCTGGTAACTCAAGTGGCCGGCCGGACCGGCCGGGGCGAGAAAGGAGGCCACGTCCTGGTGCAGACGTTCAATCCCGAGCACCCGGCCATTCAAGCCGCCATCCGGCACGACTATGCCGCGTTTGCCGCCGGCGAATTGCCCATCCGGCAGATGCTGCGCTATCCGCCCTTTGCCAGCATGATCCGGCTGGTGATACGCGGGCCGTCGGAACCGATCGCCCGGGAATTCGCGAATTTTCTTGCACAACGACTCAAAGAATCGCTGCAAGCCGAAGGCGCCAGCGCCCGCGTGTTAGGTCCCGCCCCCGCGCCGTTCGCCCGATTGCGCGGCATGTATCGTTTTCAAATCCAGCTCCAAGGCCCGGACAGCGAGAAACTTCGCGCAGCCGTGCGCCGGGTTTCCGATGGCCTAAAAGAGCCGGACGGCGTGCAGTGGATCGCCGACGTGGATCCGCTGGACATGATGTGAGGGAATATGTAGCAGGGACGAGGGGATGTTATGCGGAATTAAGATCTTGGATCGGTAATTTGTTTAATCGCGGCCAGGCGACGACTTAAAATTGGTCGGGAGAACTGGCATGATAAAATGCATCTTTATGATAGTGTTTTTGCCTGGGATGCTACTGCAACAATTGCATCCAGTTTTTCTGTTATTTCAAGGTCGATGTCATCTTTTGTAAGATATTTTGTCAGCACGTGGTAGTTAGTTTTTTGCATGAGATTTGGCATCTCAAGCTCTTTAAAAAAGCGATCAAAAAGAGGATCAAGAAATTGGTCCGTAACTTTTGTATCACTCCACCAAACATTATGAGGTTCACGACGGGCAATAGGAGAAGCTATGAAGTGAGCCAACCTCGCGTCCATCGGTTAGGATACTGATTTTGTTCGTTACACTTTATCAGTCCTTACCAACAGAAGGAGGTTGGCCGTGAACTATTGTGGCA
>JBEKZY010000332.1:0-5557 GCA_049509395.1 Thermoguttaceae bacterium
GTAGATGCGGGCGACAACATTATACTTCATTTTCAGATTCAGGTTAACAGCGTCGGGCGGCCACCTTACCCCCTGTTACATTGATTTGCTTTGCCTGATATAATTTCGGCATGATTATGGAATGAATTAACCGGGAACAGGAACAGAAAAATCGCGACAAAAACGCCCGGAGCAAGATCCTGGATGTTGCGAATCGAATAACTTATGTCACACTCAATTGCCGGCGGCTAACAGCCGCCGATGGGAATTCGCCTATATTCCGGCGGTCGTTGACCGCCGGCTAGTAGCATTGTTAATCTGAGACTCAATAAACAATGAAGGAATATCAAAATGGCGGATAAACCCGTTGCGATTGTGACCGGGGGCAGCCGGGGTATCGGCAAGGGAATTGCCATGGAACTGGCCGGCTTGGGGTACGACGTTGTGATCAGCCATTTCGACTTCGACGCCCAGGGCCGGCCCGACGAATGCGCAGCCCAGGCCGCGAAAGATGAAATCCACACCTGCGGGGCGGCTTGCATGTCGCTCAGGGCCGATGTGAGTTCGGCCGAAGACCGCCAACTGCTCGTCAGCGCCGTTGAGCAGCGTTTCGAGCGCTGCGACATGTTGGTGAATAACGCCGGCGTTGCCCCGCTCGAACGGTCCGACCTTTTGGACGCCGATGTGGAAAGTTACCGGCGGGTGATGAAGATCAATCTCGAAGGGCCGTATTTTCTCACCCAGCGGATCGCACGCTGGATGATCGAACAGATTGCCGAAAACCAGGGACGCAAGTGCCGCATCGTCAACACCGGCTCGATCTCGGCCTACACCAGTTCGCCCGCGCGCGGCGAGTATTGCATGAGCAAGGCGGGCATCGGCATGATGACGATCCTGTTCGCCGACCGCCTGGCCGAATACGGCATCGGCGTGTTCGAGCTCCGCCCGGGAATTATCGCCACGGACATGACAACCGTGGTGAAAGACAAATACGACAAGATGATCGCCGAAGGCCTGACGCCCATCCGCCGCTGGGGCACGCCCCAAGACGTGGCCAAGGCCGTCGGCGCCATCGCCGAAGGCCGGTTGGATTTTTGCACCGGGCAAGTGATAAACGTCGACGGCGGATTCCATTTGCGGCGACTTTGAGAGTCCCCTCTCCATTCGGGAGAGGGTTAGGGTGAGGGCGGTGATATTGTAAGGGGATTTGGATTTATGACCGATTATTACACACACGATATAACAATGTATCCATTTTCTGTGATCTTCCGTGGCGGTGGATATAATTGGCCTTTTAAAATACGTTTATTATTTGCAATAAGAAAGGCTCTGGGAGGACATCGTTCCGTATCCTATGCACAGGCATTCCCAAAAGAATTGTATCCTATAAAGATAGAAGACTTACCTCCAACTTTACAATTGGAATTCCAAAAAAGAATAAATGAAGCGGAGCGTTTTGGGTTCGAAAAGGTCGTGTTGCATAAGAGTGATACAATAGGCTGCCAACTGAGATATTTATGCATCCTTGTCAACCGTGAACGCGATACATTATGGAATATATCATTTATACATGCGACTTTAGGATCTAAATCAAAATCGGTGTGGGCAGCAGGACTACGAACAGATCTTAAGGACGGAACAATCTTGCTCACTTGTGAGGAATTAACTATACCCAAATACTTGATAAAACCAAATCACAAGATAGAGATTCTATCTAAAGGGGCTACCGTTGATAGTATATTACGCCATCATCAAAATCGTTTGTGCATGATTCCACGAGATCAATTGTCGATAATTCCAAAAGAAGATATATTAGGATTTCTTTTAAATCGATCACAAATAGATTTCCGTGATTTTTTAGCGTCGGGTGTATTTCGCATAATTACTGACCAAGAGGTCGATAAATTAAAGAAGGTTCGGTTTGATTTTGAATAATATTTTTGTATAGCCATATTATGCAGAGATGGCCATGAAAACAATTCATATTAAAAATCAACAGATCACATTCCACCAATACCACACGCTGATTATTGGCGCGGGGGCGGCGGGGATGAATTGCGCGGTGCATCTGTACGAGTTTATGACGCAAAAAGGTGTGGATAAGGC
The DNA here is from genome assembly GCA_049509395.1 of Thermoguttaceae bacterium. Classification (GTDB taxonomy): domain Bacteria; phylum Planctomycetota; class Planctomycetia; order Pirellulales; family Thermoguttaceae; genus JBEKIK01. Next base: position 2,086 of record JBEKZY010000332.1, read on the forward strand.
GGAAAAAAAGATAGGCGTCATCACTGCCGGGCTGGGGCTGGGGGCGTCGCGGATGAGCGGGTCGGACAAGCAGACATATTACAAGTTGGGCACCAGCCCGGACGTGGCCGACAGCGCCGAGGATTTCGCCAAGAGCATCACGGCCGCCGGATGCGCACACCACGACCTTGCCTTGGCCGAGGGAATCGGATCGCTGCGGGAGTTTTATCACCTGGTCCAGGCCGGCGTGCCCTTTCCGCACGACGCCCAGGGGAGTTACATCGGATACAAGACCGATCACGATCCGTACCAGCGTGCAACCTCCGCCGGTCCGAAGACCAGCAAATTCATGAGCGAATGTCTCCAGCGCCAGGTGGAACGATATAAAATCGCCATTCACGACAACCAGGAGGTCGCGCGGCTGATTACAGTGGATTCCGAAAATACACAAAGCCCTCACCCTAACCCTCTCCCAAAGGGAGAGGGGACTATCAATAAACGTATCGCGGCGGTTGTTACCGTGGACCGCGCCCGAATCGATCCGACCGACTACGCGATCAACGTTTTTGCCTGCGAAAACCTGGTGCTGGCCGCCGGAGGACCGGGCGAACTTTATGAAACTACGGTCTATCCCCAAGGACAATTTGGCATCCACGGCCTGGCATTCGAGGCGGGCCTGGCGGGCGAAAACCTGACCGAATCGCAGTTCGGGCTGGCCAGCATAAAATATCGCTGGAACGTTTCGGGCTCGTACATGCAGGTCATACCGCGGATTTACAGCACGGACGCCAACGGATCGAACGATCGCGAATTTCTGGCACGTGTCTTTCCCACCATGCGGGAAATGGCAAGCAAAATATTTATGAAGGGCTATCAGTGGCCGTTCGACCCGCAGCGGATCGAGAACCTGCAATCGTCGCTCATCGACGTGCTGGTATTTAACGAAACCAGGCAGGGGCGGCGGGTGTTCATGGATTTTCTCCGCAATCCGGCCGGCCCGGCGGAGATGGGGGCCTTCGACCTCGAGGACCTCGAGCTTGAAGCCCGCATGTATCTCTTGTATACCGGGGCCACGCAAGAGCGGCCCATCGACCGGCTCATGAAAATGAATCCGCTGGCCATCGATATCTATACCGAGCATGGCATCGATCTCGGGAAAGAACCGCTGGAAATTGCCGTTTGCGCCCAGCACAACAACGGCGGGTTCGCGGTGAACAAGTGGTGGGAGTCGAGCATCCCGCACACCTTTGTCATCGGCGAGATGGCAGGTACGCACGGCATAAAGCGGCCGGGCGGATCGGCCCTTAACGCCGGGCAGACCGGCGGGCTGCGGGCGGCCGAATATATCGCCAACGTATATACGCCGGGCAAACGAGCCGCGGGCGTTCGGTCGAAAGTGTTGGAGAAAAAACTCAAAGGTATCGTGGGCGAGATGGAAGCCATGTTCAATTGTTGTGCAGACATTGTTGGGGCGACAGTTAAACTGTCGCCCCAGCAAGGCGGCGACGGTCTGGCCGGCGATGATGTGATGGGTGAGATACGCCGCCGCATGACCGCCTCTGCCGGACACATCCGGCGATTGGAAGACGCCCGTGTAGCGCTGGGCAAGGCCGTGGAACTGTGCCGGCAAATCGGCCAGCGCGGATTTGCAGCACAATCGGCGCAAGAAGCCGTGGCGGCCATCCAGGCCCGACATTTGGCCCTAACCAGCGCGGCGTACCTGAAGGCCATCGCAACCCTATTGGAACAAGGCGGCGGTTCGCGCGGTTCGCACCTGGTGCTTAGCGAAGACGGCGTGGAAATTCATCCCAGCGTTATTGACCCATCGACCGGTCGGCCCCTGCGGTTCAAGAAAGAAAACCTGGAACTGCGCAAGGAAATCCTGCAGGTCCAGTTCGATCCTGAAAATGCGGATCTGTTCGAGTGCCGAAACGTCGCTCCCCGCGCTGCCGGCAAGCCGCTGGCCGCCTTTGAACCGGCTTGGGAGGATTTTCGCGAGGGAAAGATTTATCAGCAATAAAAATATATTAAAGATAAATTCAACACGGAGGCACGCAGTACACGGAGATTGCATTCGGAATTAAGAATAATTAAAGATTTAATTATTCTTGGGAACACAAGTTCTAGAGGATAATATTTGCTTTATGCATTTACAATTTCATTCTCCGTGATCTCCGTTTCTCCGTGTTGATTAATACCTTTTTCAATTTATAGAGGAGAAAATGATATGGCGCGTTTTAAGCGGTTGGAAGTGCTCAATGCGATCGGGCAAAGCGGGCTGGTGCCGATTTTTTATAATTCTCAACTCGAGGCTGCCAAGAACATCATGCTGGCCTGCGCTAAGGGCGGGGCGCGGACGATAGAATTCACCAATCGCGGCGACCGCGCCTTCCAGGTGTTCGTTCAACTGGCCGAGTTTTGCCAAAAGGAACTGCCGGAGGTGATTTTTGGCGCGGGCACGATCCACGACGCGCCCACGGCCGCGATGTACATAGGGGCGGGGGCGAATTTCATAGTCGGGCCGATGCTCAACGCCGAGGTCGCCCGGCTCTGCAATCGCCGCAAAATAGCCTACATACCCGGCTGCGCCACGACGACCGAGATTTCCAACGCCGAAGAACTGGGCGCGGAGATTGTAAAAATCTTTCCCGGCGGAACATTGGGCGGGCCGGATTTCGTCAAGGCCCTCTTAGGCCCGTGCCCCTGGACCAGCGTCATGGTCACCGGCGGCGTGGAAGACAACCGCGAGTGTATCGAAGCCTGGTTCAAGGCCGGCGTAACCTGCCTGGGCATGGGCTCGAACCTGATCAAAAGCGATCTTGTGGCGGCCGGCGACTTTCAGGCCATCACCGCTAAGGTGGAGAAAGTGGTAAAGTGGATCGCGGAAATACGTCAACAGAGCAAGCGGAAATAAATTTGCCGGGATGCATCGCCCATATTTAGCCCCGGGTGAATACACCCGGGGTTGAGTGGAATTTACTATTTCACAATCCGCATGTTACGGGATAAAAAACAGCGGCGGCCGCTTTTCCGCTTTCGCCTTGCCCGACATAACTTCTATTCGCAGAGGCGAACGCAATTCGACCTTGAGTTTATCCCGCTCGGCGGCGATGGCGTCCAGCGACTTTTCGCGGACGGCTATGTCGGATCGCAGCATCTGCACGTCGACCGATGAACTGCCGAATTGCTCGGCCTGTTTTTTCAAGTGTTGCACCTGTTCTTCGCTGGCCTTCTGTTGCTTATTGGCGATTTCAATGGCCGCTTCAAGGCGCTTGATTTCCTTTTCCACGTCGATTTGCCGTTTGTGCAGGATTTCTTCTTTTATTTTTCCTATGCGATCTTTGTATTCATTTTCGAACCGTTCTAATTGGGCCTGGCGTTTTTCGGCGTCTTTGCTCGATTTGTCTTCCGGTGCCTGCGCCTGCGAACCGGATTCCTTATCCATCTTCCGCCGCAAAATTTCCTCGTTTAATGTTTTCAAGACCGGATCGGA
>JBEKZY010000333.1:0-8261 GCA_049509395.1 Thermoguttaceae bacterium
TCATACGGCGCCAGCACCGTGCCGTCGGGAATTCTATACTTTTTGTAATCGTCGCTCGAGTCGCTCAGGTACCAGCCGCTGATGTTTACGGCCGCATTGGTCGTGTTGTACAGTTCGATGGAGTCGTAGAGCGGGTAATCGGTATGGCTTAAAACCTCGTTTACCACCACGCCGTGGATCGGTCCTATGCCCGCGCGGCCCGGCGATCCTCCGTATTCGCTGCTGGAGCGCCAATTGTCCGGATCGTTGTAATCGCCGGAGGTGTTTTTAACTTCCAGCGAACTGCCTTTGCCGTCGGCCCGGCCGGGCCAGGGATCATTGTCGTCGTAAGTGAAATCTTGTACCACGCCCGATGCGCTTTCCAGTTTCACTTCCTCTCCACTGTTGTCGAACTTTCCGGAATAAGTGCCTGCGATGTTATAGCCCGTTCCATAGCGGAAAGTGAAGGCGGCGGCATTATTGACCACCAAAACGCGTTGGCCCGGCTGGAGGGTCATATTGCCGAAAGTAAATGTCACGCCTTTAGTGAATTTGACGCCTGAAAGTTGTAAATTCGAGCTGCTGGTGTTAGTTACTTCGACATATTCGAAACTATTGTTATCGGTGTAACCCGCCGCGATCTCGGCGGCCGTGGGGGCGGGCGGGTTGTACATAATTTCCGTAATGCGAAGGTAGTTATTCAAAGGAACAGCCGGCGCCGCGGCGACAAATTGCACGGGATCGGACCAATGGCTCCAGCGGCCGGCGGCGTCCTTGAAGCGGACTCGCACACGGTACGTCGCGCCTATCACAAGACTATTTCCAGGGATGGCGACCGTGCTGGTGGACACGGGCATCTCGCCGCTTTCCCAGAGCGCGGTGATTTCATAGTCCCGCGGCGCATTGGGGTCATAATTGGGGCTGGATGTGTCAGTAACCTTGGCAATTCGCCATTCCATAGCCGCCGCCGCCAAGCCGACCGGGCTGGAATAAACCGAGGCCTTGAAAGAGAGCTGATCGAGCGGATATCCCGACTGGCCCGCGTAGGTCGCCGTGGGTTTATTGGGGATTTGCGCGTTGTCGGTTAGTATGGTGCTGTCGATCCATGCACCCCGCGAGGCGACGTAATTTTTCATCAATTGAATCATGCCGGCGAAATTGTTAGTGGGCAGGTCGCCCGCGCCGCCGGCGTAATATCGGCCCACGCCCGCTTTGCTTGAATTTACATAGGACGACGTCATGATCGGATTGTAGTCCCACATGGCGCAATCGGCATCGACCCAAGAGAGCTGGCCCGGTGTGTAAATAAAAGACGCCATTTCGTCGATCAGCATTCCGGTCTGCTCGGGATTGTAAAGCAGATCGCGGATTTCGCGCATGCGATTGCGATAATCCTGGTTAAACGTGGTCTGCGAACTGGCCAGCACGCGGCTTAAAAATGGTTCATTGCCGCTGCCGTACATGTTATTGGCCCAGGTAAGATCCAAATCCCAGGGCAATACTTCCCATTTGTTCGTATCGGGGTTGTGGTAATAAAAGTAGTTCTTGCCATCGCCGATGTCGTATTGGTGAATGCCCTCGACAATGGCGCGGTAGCTGTAATACTCGTTCAGGTCGAGATTGTCGCTCCACCATTGAGCGGTGGGCGTGGTGTTATTATAGGTATTAAGGAAGCTGGCCAGGTCCGATCCGTCGCTGACCTGGGTAGGCCCCTGGTTGTTGGACGTGCCCGTGCCGCTTTCCATTTTGTAGAGGTTGCCGTCGGGTAGGCCGTGCTCGTCCAAAAGGTTGCCGTCGGGCTGTTCCACCATGAGGTACATCCCTTGGAAATCGGTGTTGTACTGATTTGAACCGGTTTCGCTGGCGTTTTCCACGATGCGGAATCCTACAAAACTCGTATTTTCAGCAGGCACGCCGGCCAGATTGAAGAGCTCGAAGCCCACCGATTCGAACAAGCCTTGTTCGCCGCGGTGCCAATAATTGCCTTGTTGGATAATGGCGCTTAAGTTCAACTTTTTCCAGGGAACGCCGTACGGTTGGCCGTAATTATCAAGAGGTTGGAACTCGTGTCCGCGGTTGAATTCGAACTTCCACATGTTTTTGCCCATCGCATAGCGCCAAACGCCGCCGCGAGCGCGATAGGAAATGTCGTCGTAAACCACGCCGTTATATATAAGCGTGCCGTACCACAGATAATCGCTGCCCGTATAAGCCGATGTTGTGGAGTTGGGAATATGTTGAGAGTCGTCATGTGCGGTTTTCGTAGTAAGGAGTTGCAAGGCAGGTAAATCATCCAACAACGATGAAGGATAAGTGACAGGGGTAGTAACGCCTGGCTGGACCGCCGCGGTCCAATCAGGTATTCCGTTATAAACGTAATAGGCGAAATTCGGCTGGGGGTCGTCGGCATAGGGAGTCGTGATCGAAGCCCCAAGCGAATCCGTGGCGGAAATGCGGTAGCGGACCAGCAGGCGATTTGTCTGCAATGTGCCTGCCAAAACTGCCGTGTATACCCCGTCGGTGGCGGTAGCGTCACCGTGCGTGCCATCGTCGTACATAGTCACCGTGTTCCATTGAGCCGGATCGTTGTAGCGATCGTCGTTGATTGCAATGTAATCGCCCGGGTTGACCAACTGGTATTTAAGCTGCACGCCGGCCACGCCGTCCGGGTCGGTGACCTTGGCGGTGATTACAACGTTTTGTCCGGCTACGGGTTGTTTGGGGAAGTTGTTCACCTGGCGGATCTGAGGCGGCGCATTGGCGGCATATACCGAGTTTTTAGCTCCAGGCGTCACCCCAGCTTTGGTGCCGTATATGGCGGTCAATTGGCAGTCGAAAAAAGCGTCGACATCCGACTTGGCGCAGTTCAACAGTTGCACCGCGATTACGTTTCCAGAGGCAACGAGGTAACTCGCCGGATTGTTGATAGTGAAGGGGACAAGTTCGTCGGCTTCGATCGAAGAAATCGCCGTGGCGTTATAGGCCAGGTTTTCCGCGGTTACATTTGCGTTGGCAACATAATGACCATTGACCCAAACATTAATGCCGTCATCGTACCGCATTTCCAAGAGCAGAGAAGTAAGCGTCGATAGGTTCGATACGTTAAAGGTCTTGCGTAAGTAAAGCGATGAATATCCGCCGTTCATGTCGCCAAGCGTCGTCTTGATCCATCCCTGCTCGTCCGCGTCGTTGCCGTAACCGATGGCCGCCTGGCCTTGAGGCCAGGAGGCATCGGAAAATCCCGTTTGCTGCCGCCAAAGTCCTTGAGTTGTCGATGGTTCCATCGTGCCTTTAAAGTAACGCCATGTCGAGTTTAGTGGGATAATCGTCTGCCGGGTTACGGGAACGGATATGGAGGACCGCCAACTCCCGCCCAGATTGTTATCCAAAGCGGGATTGATCAGTTCCATAGAGTTTCCCGGATCGTCGCCCACCGTGGGCCAGGGAAATCCTAGACCGTACGTCACTTCGTCCTGGACCGTTCCCGAGGCATCGCAAAGCGTTACGGTTTCGCCTTCGTTGCTCAATTTGCCGGTGAATGGACCCAGGGAGGAAACGCCGTACTTGGTTTGCACGGCAGCCGGATTTTCCGAGACCACTAGGTACTGGTTCGCCGCCAATTGGGTGCCGCTGGAAAACGTATATCCCACGCCGTTGGAAAAGTACCAGCCCGATAGATTCATGGTTGAAGCGCCGGCGTTGTACAGCTCGATGTACTCGACCGGCTCGGTCTTGATATTGGGATCGACGTGGAGTTCGTTAATCACGATCGGCCCGTTGCTCAACATCCAGCGATGTTCAAGCGTTTCGATATTCAGCCGGCAATGCTGAGCATGGCGCCCATTGTGGACGCGCGACGAAAGCGATGATTTCCTTTTCCGCCGAGAAAATGCCGCTATTATCGATCCCTGATGTTTTCTGAAATAACGGAACATGATTTCCTCCCTGAATCGAATGCGCTATGGCAAAAGATCGGGCGTAAGATGATAGCGCCTAAAGTTGTGTAAGGTCGTCGCCTGTCCTTAGTGGACGAGTGAATTTTAATAATATACCGATTATATTTGATTGATTAATCTAATGATGATAACAAAAATAATGCATAATTACAACATTTTTTATGTGTTTTAAGTTGCCGGAGGCAATGGCCCTCATGCTTTGCTTATTATGTTCGATGACCTGTTGCAAGTCTTTTAAGGCAATCATAAAGCCCAGGAATGCGGAGTCATATCTTCAGACAGGCGGTTGGTCTCAAAATGACTAAGTGTCCGGCATATCGATCAATACCGTAGTATCTTGATTATCTCGGGCATAAGCCATATGACACATTTTCTTAACTTCTTTATCTATATAACCTTACGTTGACGCCGCCGTGACGGGCGAGTATACGCGATGTCGTTGGGAATAGGCATGGCTATCGATTTTTTAAGTATGCCATCTTAAATAATCGTGTCCGCTGTAGATTAAAAGATTGTTGCACAAAATCGAGGATTCACTGGCCTGCTTGGCAGATTTTGAAGTCATCGAGGTTAAACGGCAAACTGTAATAAAAGGAGATGCCATGAAAAAATTGTTGATTCTCTTTATCGCGACCATGATCTTGTGCCCAACCGCTTCGGCGCAGGACTGGGCCAAAACCCGGCTCGATAATTCACCTCGGCATTTGGAATGGGTTAAGATCAAGCACGACAATCGCGAGGTGAATTGTTTCATCGCCTATCCCGAAGTGAAAGACAAGGCCACGGCAGTAGTCGTGATCCACGAAATCTTCGGACTGACCGACTGGGCGCGGGGCGTAACCGATCAACTGGCCGAGGCGGGCTACATCGCCATTGCGCCCGATTTGCTCTGGGGCAGCGCGCCAAAAGGCGGCGGCACCGATGAACTGGGCGGCGCCGATGCAGTGCGAAAGGTAATCTCGTCCCTGCCGCCGGACCAGATCACAGCCGATCTGAATTCCGTGGTGCAGTACGTTGCCAAGCTGCCGGCCTGCAACGGCAAAGTGGCGGTTGTGGGTTTTTGTTGGGGCGGGGGCCAAACCTTCCGCTTAGCAACGGAGAACAAGGACATCAAGACCGCGTTTGTTTTTTACGGCAGCGGCCCGGATAAGGAGAATGACATCGCGCGAATCAACTGCCCGGTATATGGTTTTTACGGCGGGAACGATGAACGAGTAAATGCCACCATTCCACAAACGACCGAACTCATGAAAAAAGCCGGAAAACAATATGAACCTGTAATCTATCCCGGTGCAGGTCATGGATTTATGCGCGCCGGCGAAGCCCCGGATGCCAACGCTGCAAATCGCAAGGCCAGCCAGGAGGCATGGCAACGTTTGAAGGATTTGCTAAAGAAGATCTGATGATTTAAACATAATAGGGGTGCGGCTCTCAGCATCAGTATCCACTTAATCAACTGATTACAGACAACCGTTGCGCTGCTTACAATTAATAATAAGACCTTGACACTATTTACACGAACTAACAAAAAACAGTAACCTCCTTGCCGCACTTGGCTTTAGAGTAAGAAAGGCCATACGACAAGGAGGTTGAGCCATGACACGACGTCGTCGTGCGACGAATACCCGCCGCTGGCTATGATGAAAGCTTTTTTTCTGATGACCGTTAAAAAGATCAAAAGGCCGCAAGGTTTGCGGAAAACCATGTGCTTAAGCAATGATTGCCGCAACTTCCGCCCTCCACTAAAAAGATACTTTTGGATAGCTATTATGACGATGGAATTTGTTGATGGAACTGAAACAACGCAAGATGGAACCAATTCTTCCTGCAAACACCTTTCAAACTCCGCTCCGGTCCGCCATCCGTCAGCGGGCCGCCAGGGTGCGAAAAAAGCCCACAAACAAGCGGTTTGTAATTCAAGTTTTAATGTTGGATAATTTCGACAATCGTCGGCCGCCCGGGGAAATCCAATGGCTCCTTGATGCCGCCGCTTGAATAGTGTCAAGGTCTCATTTAATAATAAAGATTTAGCGCGGTTTTGGCGGCAATGAAAATTTGCCAAAATAATCATGAAAAAATACTTGACAGATGGGAAATTTATTATATATTCAAAACTGTTCTGCAAGGAAATAAAATCATATCTTTGAAATGAAGGGCCGATACGCCGGGTTCAAGGGCTGGTCCACATTAATTGAGGATGGCATGCAACCGAGGTTGACGTATCGCCTCTTCGAGCACTTTTAATCGTTTAAGAAGAAACCTGCTTATGTAAAGAGCGGGTTTCTTCGTTTCTTGGGCCAACTTTTTCGACATTTGCATGGCTTACGACTGAGACCGACCAAAGTGGAGCCGATAATTTATGTAAAAATGTCCGGCATCACCGACAATTCTCAACGCAAACGTCAGTAATTGCTTGTGCAGTCACTCTTTTCACTTTCATTACCATGTCGGTATAATACGCCCATGCGAATTATATCTCTTCAATCCGGCAGCAACGGCAACTGCATCTACGTTGAAGCAGGTGGAGTCAATTTGTTATTCGATGCCGGAATAAGCGGAAGCCGGGTACGACAAAGGCTCGCCTTGCACAACCGGGATGCGGCTGGCGTCGATGCGGTCTTAATTTCGCACGACCATGTGGACCACTCTCGCAACATGGGCGTCTTGCATCGCAAATTCCATTTGCCAATTTATGTTACCGCCAAGACTTATAGAGCTGCCAGCCGATACGAACTGGGAGAAATAAACGAGCTAAGGCACTTTTGCTCGGGCGAAGTCTTGCGATTTGGAAAGGTTAAGGTGGAAACCATCCCTACTCCGCACGACAGCGTGGATAGTGTGGCGTTTGTGGTGGACGATGGGAAACATCGTTTGGGCATCTTGACCGATCTGGGACACGTATTCGATGATCTGGAAGACATAATCGGGTCTTTGGATGCCGTACTCTTGGAAAGCAACTACGATCCAGACATGCTGGCCGGCGGCCGTTATCCCGAATGGCTCAAAACACGCATCAAAGGCCCGGGCGGACACATTTCCAATATTGAAGCCGCTGAAACACTACTATCAGCCTCATCGAAAAGGATGAAATGGGTCTGCCTGGCCCATCTTTCCCACGACAACAACACGCCGGCATTGGCTTTGGCAACCCATTGCCGCATTTTAAACAACCGTTTGCCGCTGTTCGTAGCCACTCGTTATAAATCGAGTGATGTTCTGGAAATATGTTAGCACGGTCTAGCGACTGAATGTTGTCGATGGCGAACGATACTTCCCGCTTATCCCTTTCCTCCCATTTTTACTTCTTGTTCGGAACACATCAAGATAACAATGTAATTTATGATATCTCACGTGGATTCATCAATTCAATGTTATGTTGCTAAACTATGATTATACAGAACCGATTCAATCATTTAATAATGATAATAAGATAATATTTACTTGCGTTTTTTTTCACAATCAGCAAGAATTACAGAAATAGTGGTGATGCAAAGGGCAGCGTCCCGCTTTTGCTTACGCCATAAAACGTAATTGTAGCCCGGTTGGCGCAAAACACAAATCACGATGTTTTGTGGCTCTTGCCGTGCAGATTTTTCTCGAAGCGCGTAGATCCAATGACGACTGCCTGCAAGAGTTAATAATATATTCGTACAGTTCTTTCCATGGCTTGGTACAACATGAATCTGGAGAAAGATCATGAAACAAAAAACTAAAAACCAAAGAATGCGTCGCTCACGATTCGAACAATTAGAGACCCGGGACCTGCTGGCGGTAACATTGCATCCGGCAGCCTTGATTCAGCCTCCAAAGCCGGCCCCGGCGATTATTATGAGTGTCCGTCCGGATACACTCATAGAAGCGGCCGGAGCAAAACCGGGAAGCGGAACAGTGCGTCTTAATACCGGTCCGGCCGCTGCGGACACGGTGGTAACGCTGGTCAGCAGTGATACAACCGAAGCGACAGTGCCCGGCTCAGTTACAATACTCAAAGGATATTCTTCTGTGCAGTTCGCCATCACTCCGGTGCCTGATACGACCCCGGACGGGACGATAGCGACGGTGACAATAACGGCGTCGGCTGCCGGTTTTGCGAACGGCACGGGGAGCGTGCAGGTTGTGGATCCTTCGCTTTCAGTGAAGATCCGTCCGGACAGCATCGTGGAAACCACGGGCGGTAAATTGGGCTATGGGACTGTTATTCTTAATACTGGTCCGGCCGCCGCGGACACGGTAGTAACCTTATCCAGCAGCGACACAACCGAAGCGACCGTCCCGGCCTCAGTAACCATACCCAAGGGATATTCCTTTGTGCAATTCGCCATCACT
>JBEKZY010000334.1:0-5520 GCA_049509395.1 Thermoguttaceae bacterium
CCCCTGAAACAAAACATTCCATTCGAGTCCAGTATAACAAGAAATCACATAAAAAGTCGAGTACCCAGGCCATATTATTTGCCAAAAATCTCAAAAATCCGCATATGGAGTTAGCTGTGAGAGGCGGCTATAACGACTTGAATTACTTATACTTATGGCTTTTCTAATTACCGCCGTCGCGAGGGAAAAGATAATTTCCCAGCCTGGCGTTAAAGTCGTTATTGCTCCGCACCCGATCCCCCTGGAGGCTAACCCTGCCTTAGAAGCAAAGCTTGAAGAATGCGTAGTTTGGATAATATAAGGGAGATAAGGCGCTGCGATGGGCAACACCGAAACAAGATCAAAACCCACGTTATCGATGCCGGCCTTGGGCTTTTTAACCATAATCAATAATCCGCAGCATGGATTTTTCGGCGGGTATTTAATTCTGAATATGTCGGGGCGCCCGTTAGAATTCCATTGCACCGCGCCCATCAAACCTAATCGGGCGCAAGAAATTCTCTATGGGCCGACGCTGGAGGCATTCATTTATGGCGAGCAGATCGGGCAGACATTGCTCGGGCAGTCCAGCCACGAGCCGCTTATGGTTTGCACCGATCGCGAGCCGGCCTTGGCTGTCCGCCAGTATGTTTCATTGCCCGTGGTGTTGGTGCTTCCACCTGAGCAGTCGGTAGCCGTCGAGTGTGAGCAAAGAATTTTCCGCTTCGACCAGCCGCATAGCGGCGGGCCGAAATTGCTGACATTCGAGTTGGGCCGCAATCGGCTGGCCTTGCCCGTAAAAGACGAAGACCAGCGCCTGGTTATCGAAAAACGCCTCAATGATTTGCCCGAACTGTTCGACCTGGTTGAGCCTTTCGGGCGAATTCGCGAAGCCATCGAAGAAGCGCAACAGGCCGTGCGATGAAAAAAGATGCGAATGATCGAAGCGAGAGCGGATCCGTAGAGCGATTTTCCCGGCAGGGGCCTTCGTCTCCGGCTGTGGTCGGCGTGGATCTGCACTTTGACGCGCCGTTAAGGGCAATCGATTTAAGCGGTCTCTTGCTGCCGGCCGAGCCGCGGGTGTTTTCGCTGCCGGTAGCAGACAATCCGCCTCGGGCCATAACAATTCCCATTGCAAATCCCCCCGTTCGAGTTCGAAATTTTATATTCCCCGAACCGGCGGCGCTACCGGCCCTGACTGCGGCAGCCGCGGAGCAACCCGCAAAACAAGCTGTTTTTTCGGCATCACAGCCATCGGCCCGATCAACTCGCATCAAGCCGCCCTGCGACGTAATCAAGCTGGAAGACCGGCTGCATTACCTGTTGCAGCCCTCGCTGGAATCGCTATTAAACGAAGGCTCGCTGACCTTTCCCTGCCGCCCATATCCGTATCAATTCGAAGGCATGGCCTTTCTTTACCCCAGGCACGCGGCCATTTTGGCCGACGAAATGGGATTGGGCAAAACCATGCAGGCCATCACGGCCGTTCGGCTTTTGCTCCATCGCCTCGAAGTTCGCCGCGTACTGTTGGTTTGTCCAAAAACGCTGGTAACCAACTGGCAGCGGGAATTTCAACAATGGGCCCCGGAATTGCCCGTGCTAGTAATCGAAGGCGATCAGTCCAAACGCGCCTGGCAATGGCAACTCCCGGACGTGCCGGTGCGGATCGCCAATTATGAAATTCTCCTGCGCGATCGGGAGATCTTTGAAAACTCCTCCCCTCTCCCTTTGGGAGAGGGCTGGACAAAACACTCCCCTCTCCCTTTGGGAGAGGCACCCAGAGGGTACCCGGGGGTGAGGGCGGGATTGTCGCAAGACGATAAACACCCTCTCCCTAACCCTCTCCCAAAGGGAGAGGGGACTATTTCTCAGGTGAATTTCGATCTGGTGCTCCTGGACGAATCGCAGCGTATAAAAAATCGCACAAGCGCGACCAGCCAGATTGTGCGTTCGATCTCGCGCAAGCGGAGTTGGGCCTTGACCGGCACGCCCGTGGAAAACAGCACCGACGACCTGGTGGGCATATTCGAGTTCCTTGCCCCTGGATTTCTCTCGCCCGATATGAAACCGCGGAAAATGGGCCGCACGATAAGCGACTATATTTTGCGGCGGACAAAGGATCAGGTGCTCGCCGATCTGCCGCCCAAAATAGTTCACGATGAGCAACTTGACCTGTCGCCCGAGCAGCGCGAAAGTTACAAACTGGCCGAGGACGAGGGCGTGCTGCGTTTGACGGAATTGGGTCTTTCGGCCAATATCAGGCACGTGTTTGAACTGATTTTGCGTTTAAAACAGATTTGCAATTTCGATCCCGCTTCTGGAACCAGCGCAAAACTCGAGCGGCTCAAGGCCGATTTGGAGGAAATCGCCCAAAGCGGGCGCAAGGCAATTGTATTCAGCCAGTGGGTGACTACAATCAAAAAACTGAGCGGGCATTTAGCCCGATTCGGCCCCCTGGAATATCATGGGCGGATTCCGACCGCCCGGCGCGACGGCATAATCGAGCGATTCCGCTCCGCCGATTCCAGCCACGTGCTCCTGATGACTTACGGCGCCGGCGGCGTGGGCCTGAACCTGCAAATGGCCAATTACGTGTTCCTTTTCGACCGCTGGTGGAACCCGGCCGTGGAAGATCAAGCCATAAACCGCGCCCATCGCATCGGCATCGATGGCCCTGTATACGTGACGCGATTTCTCATGCTCGACACCATCGAAGAGCGCATCGAGCGCATTTTGCAAGAGAAACGCGACCTTTTCGACACCATCTTCTCCGACGCCGCCACGCATCAAAAACTGGGCCTAACCCAAGAAGAACTCTTCGGCCTGTTCCAGATTAAATGCCCAAGTGCCTCGATCGATAAAGCGGCATAACCACAAATGCAAATAATGTTTGTGGATTTGTTGTTGTCGCTACCATTTTGCGATCATATCAATACAGGTCTACGACATTTTGGACAATTAACTTCGACTTTAGGTATACTGTTTCCTGCAAATCCCTGAATTACCTTTTGTGCCGTAAAATTGTGACCACAATGACTGCAACTTGTTGATACGAGGAAAGTACCCAGTGCAAATGCCATATTAACTGGTTTATCAACAATTACTTTGCTCTGAGATGCAGTATTTCCACCTGTTGCGACTATCCGTTTGCCAATCCCAGGTCCTGTATTTGTTGTTATTTCCCCAACACCTGAACCTTCAACCGTGATTCGTTCGGCGGTCCCTTCTCTGTCATGTAACAAATCAAGTCCTATTCCACTACCTGTATTTTGAATAATACTACCAATACTGCCATCCCTTGATGTTATCTCTCTCGTAGCTACATCTATATCTATAAGTTTTCCTGAAGCAATGTAATCTTCATGTTCCTTCTTCCAACGGTGAAGAAGTTCAATTGAATACTTTTTATCGTCAAGATCTATCTTTCTCGCACATTCTCTGCAAAGCCATATCCCATTTGATATATCTCTTCGTTCCTCATCTGTCATATTGGGATCGTATCTGGCTTGACCTTTCCTAGCGGCTTTGATATGTGCAGCTTCACCAAGATTAACCGCTTTGTAATAATCCGTGTGTGGCCCACTCGTAAAACGTTTATGATCAGGATTAGAGCAAATTTGCCCTGCACGTTTTGCGAGGATTTCTTTTGTTTTTGGAGTGAAGTCTGGTCCTTGTGACATAATTTCACCTTTTCTGATTCAAGGTCCTTTCTTTCGCTCTTCCAACCACCGGTTAATTGATTTTTCACTTTCGCTGCTGCGTCGGCCTGCAAGCAGGCCTTCGATTCTGATGTGTTCATCCAAGTCGGGCCATTCGATGGCATATCCATCGCCCAGCAACTGCCAATGCTGTCGTTCTTGCACTGTGCCGTTGATTAAACGAGGATACCACGACAGAGGCACAATAATGCTACGTCCATCGGCCAGTTCCACAATTAGCCGATCTTCGCTTACCTGGACTTTGGTTGCCAATGGTTCGATTTCAAGTATTAAAGTGATCATGCCTAGCCTTTAATAAAACATGCCGTTATTCTAATTAAGTTTTTCTGCCATGAATACTATTCAAACTGATGCCATATCGCTATAAGTTTAGCATCACGGAATAGTATAATCTGGTGGATTCTTTATCCCCCAATATATTTTTCCCTTTTTTCTCGCAAATCTCTTGTATTTAATGGCAGACGCCGATATACTTCATGTGTGCATTAGTATCATAGTGCACTAAGGAGGAGCGAGTGAAAATCAATCCCAGCAGCCACGTGCCAATCTACCTGCAAATTGCCGAGGGAATCCGCGCGGCAGTGGCGGCCGGCGTATATCGACCGGGTGAGGCACTGCCCTCGCTGCGGAACATGGCGATACAAATTAAAGTCAATCCGAATACGGTGCAACGGGCCTACGACGAGTTGGAGCGGGAAGGCCTGATATATGCCCAGCGAGGCAAGGGCCTTTTTGTCGCGGAAAAAGGGACTGCGTCGGCCCAATCGCAGGCAGGCGACGGTGTGCGCCGTGTGCTTGACGAGGCCGTTCGGGCCGGCCAGGCAGCGGGCATGAGTGCGGATCAAGTTCGTGAACTTTTCAATAAAGCCATCCAAGGCATGATTAAAATCGGGAGTAAACGCCGATGACTCCGCAAAAAGACACCTCTCCGGCCATAGAGATTCAGGGTTTGACCAAGCGATTTGGCCGCACCGTGGCGGTCGATAATCTCTCTTTAACGATTCCCCGCGGCAGTACGTTCGGCCTGCTCGGACCCAACGGGGCAGGCAAGAGCACGACCATCAAAATACTGATGGGAATACTCTCGGCCATGGCCGAAAAATTGCAGGTACTGGGAGTCGACGTTCGTACGAATCCGAAACTCGTTAAACAGCGGGTCGGCTATGTGCCCGAGATGCACCACATTTATCGCTGGATGCGAGTCAGCGAGGTCATTGGTTTTTGCCGGTCGTGCTACCAGCCCTGGAACGATCGAACATGCCGGGAGACGCTCGATCTATTTGCCCTTGATCCGGCCAAAAAAGTGAAGCATCTTTCAAAAGGCATGCTGGCCAAACTCTCGCTATTGCTGGCTGTTTCACACGAGCCGGAAATGCTCTTGCTCGATGAGCCGCTCTCAGGGCTGGATCCGATTGTGCGCGAGGAATTTCTGGAGGGCGTTTTGGGGACAATCTGTTCGCGCGGGCAAACGGTGCTCATATCCAGCCACATGCTCGACGACGTGCGGCGATTGTCCGATACCATCGGTATTCTGAATGAAGGGCGTCTATTGGTACAAGACAATATCGACCATTTACTGACCACGACAAAACGTATTTGCGCCACGCTTAAAGACGGCTGCCGTCCGGAACGCCCGCCCGAGGGCACGATTTGGCAGCGCGTCAACGGGCGCGAATGGATTGCCACTGTCCGCGATTTTTCCCCGGATAAGGTGCAACAAGTCAGTGCGCTTGATGGCGTGGAGCACGTCGAGGTGCAAGACCTGGGATTGGAAGAACTTTTTAAGGATTTCATTAAAGGGCAAAGGGTATCAAAATGAAAT
>JBEKZY010000335.1:0-5501 GCA_049509395.1 Thermoguttaceae bacterium
ATCCAACAATGAATGATCTGCCCTGAGGTTTAGCAATCCAAGCGAAGGCAACAGAAAGCCCCTCACCGATTTCCAAAGCGATTGCTTATGAGGGGAGACTCTCCAGATTGGATTCGTCGGTATACAGTCTGCTTAGTAGTCCCGACGGCCGCAGCAATCCCAGGAGGGTTTACCATCGGGGAAGATTGTGGAGGCTAGGCGATCTGTGTGAAGAGAGGTTGTGGCTGCCAATTCAACCATTCAGAACGTCCAAGAATGGGCGGAACATCTGCTCCAATTGGCGGGTAGCCTCGAACAGTTTTTTAAATGGCACATTGGCGTAGCATTTTAGCAGATCATCTTCACTGATTTGTTTGTGCTGTAGACATATGCTGGCAACATCATCGGAAAATTCACGACGGAGTATGTCTGGCAGCAAATCCCGCAAAGTGCCAAAAGGCAAGCGTAAAAAACCCTGATGCTTTTTTTCAACTCGATCAATCAAAATAGTCCACCAATTATTGAATGTTGATTGGGGATTTCGGCTATGCGTTCTGTACCATGGAGTGTTTCGACTCGTCATGGGTAGGACTTGTCTGCCATCGAGAAACGGAGCCACTGCTTTAGCAACCTGAGGCCACAACAGATGCTCTCCATAAACGCCCGTTTTTGGTCGAGGACCAACAATCCATGAATCAGCGTTCGTTGACTTGAAACCGACCTTGTCGGCATGAGGATGTGCCTTGTACAGCGAAAAGCCGCTTGTATTCCACTGTCCAACTTCAGAAGCCCCAAAAGCACAATTGACACACACTCCTATCAGTGCTTTTCCAAAATCACCTGCATTTTTTGTGATAATTGCAAGCTGTTCAGGGGTGTATGTTTTTTTGTGAGTTGTTTGGAATGCCTCACGATGTTTGTCCTCGGGCATTTTGATAGGGCTACGAGGGATGTCATCCATTCCTTTAGGTTTTTCCCACTTATAATCGGGATGTTTATCAAGCCATGAAAAAAATCTGAATAATTCCTTTACCATATCATGTGCATGGTGCCAGGAACAACGTTTGCCCTTTTTTGTCTCTGGGCGATTTCTCCAGTAGGCCACCATTTTCTCTACATAAGGCAAGTTGAGTTGCCACAAAGGACAATTATCATGGTGTTGCTTAAGGTAACTAAGGCGTTCCTGACAATTTCTTATGTGAGTTGATAGGTTGCCGTTTTCATCACGTTTTCCAGTGTCTTGTAGATGCTCGATGTAAATATCAAAGGTTTCATAAAGTGTTTTTGCTTCGACCGCTGAGAAATCGTCAGGTATTGTGTCACGTCTAATATTTTTTATTGTGTCCTTCCCCCACGCTTTTTCTAAGTTTAGTAAGACATGCCCAACCGCATTATTTACTGCTTCTTCAACTTGCTTACGCAGAAAATTGTTTCCTGAAGTTAGCAGCCCAGAATCCATGATTTCTATTGGAACGCCCCACGATTGTAATTGGTAAATTACTGACAATTCCTCGGCAGCTTGTCCGTCGTTTTTCTTGGCATACTCTGAAGCAAAAACTTTGATTGGATAATCAGATGCAAGACGCACTGCCCAAGGAAGAGTCCATCTAGCCCAGAAATCGATACCTAATTCGGCACATTGACGATCATATAAATCACGAATGTAATCTAGACGATGCTTAGCTACCGACTCACTAGCATCTTTCTTATTACCTATTTGGAACCGTTGCGGTTTCCCATTGTGTGAGCGACCGACAACAGGACGCCATCGGCCTTGCGAATCGGGCTTCGGTAGAGCACCTCTATAGGTCTTCTTGGACATTTTTATTTTTTGATTCTTGGGAAACAAATTAATGAAAGATGCCCTCCAATATACCATTAAATTTGCCCAAGACAACCCACAAATTAGCCCTGTTTTAGACCATATCAGTAATACCATACAGAAGTGATTAAGATGATATTTTACTAACTTCTTAAATAGCAAGATGTTACATATTAGAATAATAAAAAAAGCCCGCTATTGAGCGAGCTAAAAGTGCCCCCTGTAGGACTCGAACCTACAACCCTCTGATTAAGAGTCAGATGCTCTGACCGATTGAGCTAAGGAGGCCAATCTGGAAATTTCTTTGAATCCAAGAATTTTACGAATATCGACGAAAAGTGCAAGTAGGTTGTGGTAATTAGTTTACAGTTCTCGGTTTACCGTTTGCTGTTTTCAGTTTTAGTACTCGGCCTTCAGCAGTCGGCTATCAGCCTTTCTTTATTCCACTTTCGCCTGTTCCCTGTCCGCAGTCCCCTCGCCTCTATAGCCCCACTATGCTGTAACCGCAATCAACGTGAATAGTTTCACCGGTAACGCCGGAAGATTGATCGCTTAGCAGATACAGGGCGGCGGCCCCGAGTTCCTTGGGTTCGACATTGCGGGCCAACGGCGATTTTTGTGCGGCGTGCTCGCGCAACTGGTCAAAGCCCGCTATGCCGGCCGCGCTTAGCGTACGCATCGGTCCGGCGCTGATGCAATTCACGCGGATATTTTCCCGGCCCAGATCCCAGGCCAGATAGCGCACGCTGTGTTCCAATGCAGCCTTGCACACGCCCATCACATTGTAGCCGGGCACGACTTTTTCGCCGCCGTAATAGCTGATGGTGATAATCGCGCCGCCCTCGGTCATCAGAGCCGCCGCCGCCCGGCTGACGGCCACGAAACTATAGACGCTGATCTCCATGGCCAGGCGCCATCCCTCGCGGCTCATCTCCACGTATGGATTGCGAAGTTCGTGCGGCGGGGCAAAGGCGATGGAATGTACAAGAAAATGTATCTTGCCGTAGGTCTCTTTGACCGCTTGAAACAGGCTCGCGATGTCTTCGTCTTTTTGCACGTCGCAGGGCAGGAGGATTTTGGGATGATGCGGTTCAAGCAATTGACCCACGCGCCTCTGGCTGGACGGGCCCGGCAAGTGGGTGAAAGCTAACTCCGCACCCTCGGCATACAATGCCTCGCAGATCGCCCAGGCAATGCTGCGGTCGTTGGCCACGCCCATTATCACGCCGATTTTGTTGTCAAACATGCCCATGGATCAGACGATAGGAAATAGGATCAGGATCTTTATGTGAAGTTTTAAACGCATTCGCGCGGATCAAGTACTATAAAATTTAGCCCCCGGTGAACACGCCGGTGGGTTGCGTTGCAGCTTTATGCGGTGTAGACGCCAATACGAAAAATTATATACTCCGAGTCAATCGGCCGCCGGGACCGGACCGGCCAACAGGGCATATTCGTCCAATGGAGTCATGTCGCCGGACATGATCTGTTCGCAATTCATGCTCAGCACAGGCAACTCGCGTTGGAGGAAACGCCGGGCGACCCTTTTTTTGCGCTCGTTTGCCGCTCCCTGGCCTAAAAGCAGGTGGCCGGCCACGATCACGATGGCCGAATCGACCAGTCGCCGCCCGGAAAGGTCGAGATACGAAGTCCCCCGGGTTTTAACGAACTGCATGACTTCCAAAAGACGCTGCTTGGCTTCGACGAGCTTTCCTTTGAGTTCCATAAGCAGCGGATCGGAGTATTGCATCGCTTCGTGCGGTTCGACCCAGGATTCGAGCGCTCCGGACGATACGCCTCGCACGGCGGCCACGACCTGCAATTGGCTGGTGCCTTCGTAGATGGTCGTGATGCGGGCGTCGCGCAGATAGCGTTCGGCGGCATAGTCTTTTATATAGCCCGAACCGCCCAGCACCTGGATCGCGTCGTTGGCCGCTTTTACGCACATCTCCGAACAATAGTATTTGCACATCGGCGTGAGCATGCCGTTAAGCCTCTTAAACGACCGGGAGAGTTGTTTGAGGCGTTTTTCCTCGTCTTTGTTCGAGCACAAGCCGGTTTCCAGCCGGCGGAGGTTGTTGTTTTCCTGATCACAGATCCGCGATGTTTCATAAGTCAACGCCCGGGCGGCTTCGATGGAGATTTTCATGTCGGTGACGATTTCGGCCACGGCGGGTAAGCGCTCGATCGGTCCGCCGAACTGCTTGCGGGTGTGGGCGTAAGTCCGCGCCAGCCGGTACGCCGCCTCGGCCACGCCCAGCGACTGGGCCGCGATCCCGACCCTGGCGCCGTTCATCAGGGCAATCACATAAGTGATCAATCCCCGCTGGCGTTCGCCGACCAGAAGGGCCGGGCAATTATCGAATACCAGTTCGCAGGTGGGCGATCCGTGGATGCCCAGCTTGCTCTCCAAGTGCCGGACTTTCACTTTTTCCGAGCGCTCGGCATAAAACAGGCTCAGGCCGCGGCCGTCAGAAATGTCCGGTTCGCTGCGGGCCAGGACCAGGAGGATTTCCCCGCAGCCATTGGTTATAAACCGCTTCACGCCGTCGAGAAACCAGTTGCCCTGCTCGTCTTGATAGGCCCGCAACCGCACGGCCTGCAAATCGCTGCCGGCGTCTGGCTCGGTGAGCACCATGGCCCCGGTCACTTCGCCGCGGCAGAAGCGGGGCAGCGACATGTCTTTGATTCGGTCGTCGGCAAAGGCGTAAATCGTCTCCGCAATGCCCTGCAGTCCGAACAGGTTCATCAGCGAGGTGTCGGCCCGGCTGATGATCTCGACGGCCATGGTGTAGATCAGGTTCGGGCAGTTTATCCCGCCGTACTTTCGCGGCAGGGTGAAACCCATCACGTCGGCCTGCACTAGCCGCTTGAGATTCTGCTGAACAAGCGGGTTGAGCGTGACCGTGCCGTCCTCGTTCAGCGTGTTGCCTTCGTGGTCGACCTGCTCGGCATTCGGCGCGATCATGTTGCCGGCCACGTCGCCGACGATCTCCAAAACGCGGCGATAGTTGTCCACTGCGTCGGCCGCATCCGCGGGCGCGTAATCGGCGTCGCCGTTGTCTACGCGCGCGAAATTGTCTTCCTGGATCCGGGCCAACTCGGCCAGATCGATATGGTTGAACAGGAATTGGATGTCTTCGTTATCGAGAAAGAAATTCGCCACAAAAACCTCCGGCGGACGTCACGTTAATACCTCGTTCCCAGGCTCTGCCTGGGAACGTCTCCCTGGAAACGCTTTCAACGTTCCCAGGCAGAGCCTGGGAACGAGATCACAAGTGCCGCGGCTAAACTAATCTCCAATCTCCCTAATCTCTAGTCCCTAATCTCCAGCTCCCCTCACACTTTTTCCTTTATCGCTTTTATCATCATAGGAATAACTTGCTTGAAATCGCCGACGATGCCGTAATGGGCCACCGAAAAAATCGGCGCCTGGGGGTCCTTGTTTATAGCCACGATCTTGGCCGACTCTTCCATCCCGGCCCGATGCTGTATCGCGCCGCTGATGCCCACGGCGATGTACAGGGCCGGGCGCACGGTGGTCCCCGTCTGCCCGATCTGGTGTTCCTTGCCGATGTACCCGCCGTCGACCGCCGCGCGGCTTGCGCCTACCGCCCCGGCGATTGCTCCAGCCAGATCGTGAATCAGCTTAAAATTATCCCGGCTGCCGACGCCGCCGCCCCCGGCCACGATCACCCGG
>JBEKZY010000336.1:0-5443 GCA_049509395.1 Thermoguttaceae bacterium
ACCGCCGTCGACACCCACAATGGCGCCATTCTCGGCGCCCCACTGGCCGGTGATGAAGGGGGGACCGAATACGGTTCCGAAGGCGTTTAGAGGCGGTATCCCGTCAAATTCGGGATCAACCAGCATGTTCGCCCCCGCTGACGGCGTGGAAATTGCAATGGCCAACAGCAGGCCAGCGCAGGCAAAAAATAGGTTCGTGCGAGTGTTCATGTTTTTACTCCTTGGGAATTTAAAAATGGTTTGGCGCGCGACACCGCGCTCTCTTGTGGGAATAACTAATAGTTTGTGAGTTTCAATAGTTTTCATTGTAGTTTTCTACTTTTTTCTCCAAACGCAGCAGAGCAGGCCCACGAGCCCGCAGCCGAGCAACGCTAGCGTACCTGGCTCGGGAACAGTGGTGATTGCAAACGCCATGTCGATGCTCTGCCCGGCATAAGGATTGCCGGTGGGATAAACCATATCTTGCCAGAACACCGGTGTGGGAGCTGGGCCGTAGAGTGATCCTCCCATGGAAAGGGGAAGGGTCGTGTCGGCGAACACCGCGTCATCGCCGAAGTGTGGGCTCAGGGTGGGATCAGACGTCTTCCAGCCGAACACCTCTTGCCCAGGCACCATTGCCTGCACGTCCAGCCAATAAATCATGGGATTGGCGGCAGTCCCTTGCTGCACGAAGGCCGAGGCCGCAGGAATCGCGAAATTGTACTGCCACACTTGCGTGTCGGCGCCGATGATCCGGTTCTGGTTCGGATCGTAGAACATCTCCTGCGCTGTTGCATAGGGTTTTGCGATGTAATTGCCTGGGGTGAAATTCTGCTGCCACAGCACGCTCCCAGGATAACTGTACGTGCCGGTGGCTGAGTTGGCGGGCGTGTCGGCATGGATGCTCAAGTGAAACGTGGTATTGGGGTTGGTAACGTCGTTGAGCCAGGAGCCCCAGATGTGGATGCCAGTAATCGGCCCCGTGGTCGAGCAGGGGAAGTCGTCGGCCAGTACTTTCACGAAAGGAAGAACAGGGGTGGGGGGCACCACTGTGCTGGTATTCATCCATGTGGCATTGACGTCCATCCCGGTTATCGCCCCAGGCAAAGACGTGCTCAGGTCGGGTAACTGAACGTACTTTGCCGGATCGCCAACGTTCCAATCGGCATGCGCCGGCGCCACCAGAAACATCGAAACTCCCGCTATCATGATTATTGTTAAGAAGCTTTTCATTTTTAGTTTTCCTTTTGATTGGGGCGGGCCGGTCTGACTGCAGCCGACATCGCCGGTAATTGTTGCGTTATAGAACAGTTCCAAAAACAATACGTTCTGCCCACATCTCTTTCCGAAAAAACCATGGAAGCCGATTGCGTAACAATCCGCTTAATAGAGCAACCTCCTTTCCGACTTTCTTAGGTCTGAACAGATCGAGTCATTTATGTCATTTTCCATAAGTAAACTGACCGAAGGCGATGCGGCCGCATGCAAAGCCGCCTCGCGCCTCGCTCTGGGGTGGAGGCAGAGTTCGAAAAACACCGCCGCTTCCGGGGGTGTGCAGAGAGAGACATGCACCCCCAAACTCAGCGCGCGAACCTCTTCCTCAAGCACGTATCTATCGGCTACCAGGCACACAGTTGTACCTGCATGGAACGGTTGAATCATCTCAACCAGATCAAAACCGCTAAAGTCCGGCATCCGGAGATTCACCAGACAAACGTCAGGCGTCTTAACTTGCCAATAGCGCAGCAATTCCCGGCCGGAAGCGAGGAAGCGGATGTCCAGTTGCCGCATCTTGGGATCGGCTAACAAATGACCGTAGTCCAAACGGCGAGCATCCACGATCCAGACGAGCCGCTGAGAGATCATTGCGAGATTGAATGTTAAGGGACGCATGGTTGGTAACTCCTCATTGCATCTGAGTCTGGCGGCGATTAATAGCACGCCTCATACCAAAACCACATACCGCCCCAAGATGTAAACGCTAAATCTTTGTTTTCAAAGGAGATAAAAAACTTTCCGGTGGTCTTGGTTCCGAATAGAACGAGAGCAAGACAAGGGCGCTGGTACAAAACCTACCAATGTTGAAACGTTTTGCACCAATCCTCTTGGTACATTGCGCACCACAGACCGCATGGCGCGGATGGAATATTCGGCGGGCGAAGTAGATCAGCCATCGTGAGAAGAGAAGCGCGGCGCCGTCCAGGATTTGCCGCCACGGGCACAAAGGCGGATCGCCGGCCGCAGGGAAACGTCCCTTACCTGCAAACTAAACGATTTGCGTCAGCCGGCTTCATGGCAAAAGAGATCGGCTGAAGCCGTGCGCTTGGATGCCGAAACTCGTTTGGCGGCGGGAACTTCCAAACCGTACTTGCACATCTTCCGGGCGAGTTGATGACGCTCCATGCCGAGCAGTTGCGCCGCCTCGCTCCGATTGCCGTTGGTAAGCCCCAAAGTCCTGCGGATGTGTTCGCGTTCCACTTCCGCCATGGTGGACCAGCCCCTATCGACGGCAGCGGGACTGCGGTCCCTTAGATATTCCGGGGGGCGGTTTCTTTTTACGAGTCCTGTCGCGGGGGAAACAAGCGGAAGGAACTCGCTTTGGGGAGCATTTGCCTGGGAGCCGGCAATTGCTTCCTCTGGGGCAAAAACGTCCTCGGCGCCGATCACTTCGCCCCGGCTCAAAAATGCCGCGCGTTCCAGCACATTCTCCAATTGTCGAACGTTGCCGGGCCAATCGTATCGCTGCAATCGCACAAGGGCCGCTTGGGAAAGTTGTTTCGCCGGCAGACCGTAGTTGATCGACAATTTGTTAAAAACGTGTCGTGTGAGGTCGGCAATATCCTCCGGCCGCTCGCGTAACGGCGCAGTCCGCAACGAAACCACGTTGAGGCGATAGAAAAGGTCTTCCCGAAATCGTCCCGCGGCCACTTCACGCTCAAGATCGCGATTCGTGGCGGCAATCACACGTATATCAATGGGAATTTCCTCGTAGCTGCCGACCGGACACACCGCGCGCTGTTGAAGAACCCGGAGCAATTTGGTTTGCATGTCGGCTTCCAGTTCGCCGATCTCATCGAGGAAGACCGTTCCGCCATTTGCCGCGCGAAAACAGCCCAGAGCGCTGTAATCGGCGCCGGTGAACGCGCCTTTAAGGTGCCCGAAGATGTGGCTCGAAAACAAGGCGCCGGGTATGGCTGCGCAATCGATGGGGATGAAGGGCTTGTCGGCCCGGGAACTATGGGCGTAAATCGCCCGGGCAATCACTTCCTTGCCGGTTCCTGTGGGGCCTGTTATGAGCACATTTGACGGGCAAGCCGACACCGCGAGAATTTCGGATCGGATTTTTTTTGCCCAAGGGGAAACTCCTACAATTACCGCATGCCCGACACGATCTAAACTGCTTGAATAAAACTCATTTTGCATGTTAACGTCCTTCAGGAATTTTCCCGGGCCAACGGTTGTCCATGCTTAATTTGCAGGGTCATTGCAGCCTTGGGGGATAATAATACGTCATAAAAATCCCCATCTTCACAAAAAACTTTGGAACTGGCTTGGATTAAGCAGACCACAAGAATGCACCCAAAAGTAGAAGGAATCTCACCATTGAGACGTTTTCATTTGGATGCGGGCGCTGCCTCGGACGGGGTTGATTCGGGTAGATAATAGAAATTTTGTCAGATTGACTTGTTAATATTATATTAACGCAGTGTTAGCTTCAGTCAAAATTCATAGCCAAGAAGCATCAATTACGGGCAAGAGAAAACGTCCTAATCAATTGCCATGTGAGGACTTAGGTATCTAACCGGCAGCCCAGTGGACAGTCTGGTTTGTCATCGAAAGACTCGCCTTTGGATCCATTTCCCGTCCCCTTGCGAGATTCGCGAACTGTTATAAGGACCGGCCGCCGTCTTGTCGGTGGTCTCGGGAATGACAACCGTCATCGCCTGAGAGATGCACTCAAGCGAAGAAGCCGCGGCACTTAGCGATGGCAATCGGTCAGGCTGCCCTGCGCAGACCAGCGTGCTGCGGAAAAAGAATCCTATCGTTGGAAAACTGGATCACCAGGGTGTCCGGGCGGTCTTGGTCCAGACCGTTTTGGCAATAGGTAGGCACAAACTTGCGTTGATAGTAGCGCAGGTTCGCGGTGCCCTCGCCGTTGCGGGCAAACGTCGAGTGGGGGGGATGCCATAAATGATATACCGCGGTATGGCTTAGAATCGATTTGACTCGCAATCCCAGGCGGCCCAGGCGCAGTTGCAGGTCCCGGTCTTCCCAACCCCAGCCTATGAAGTTTTCATCAAAACCATTGACTCTTTCGATGTCATTGCGCCAGGCCGCGATGTTGCAGCCTGTCAAACGCGGGAGCATGCGACATCTAAAAAACGAGTAGATATTAGCGCGGTAAGCTTTACCCTGGATCCGCGCCTTCTCTTCCTGTGAAACCCATTGCACAAACTGGCCGCTAATGATCTCCGGCTCGGCAATCCGTTGAGAGGCTTCCTGATCGAGCCGGTAACACTCCCCCCCAACCACAAAGCCGCGGCGCTGATGCTGCAAGTGAAGCTTGATGTGATGTGGAGGCAGCAGGCAGTCCGCGTCGGTAAACAACAAATAAGGCGCCCTACTCGCGGCCACACCCTCGTTCCGGCACCGGGCCAGACGAAAACCGTCATGCCGGTGGGTAGTCATGCTTACAGGAAAATCGACTTTTTTGGCATATGCCTCGATAACATCGGGAGTCTCATCCATGGAACCGTCGTCTGTCACTACAACTTCCATCTTGCCCTGGACATCCCGTTGCATGGCGATCGACAACAGGGCTCGTTTTAGGTACAACGGCCTGTGGTAAGTCGAGACAATCAGGGCAATTTCAGGCTTCGTTGGCATAAACTACTGAAAACGAAGATTCTTAATAGCTGGACGTAATTAGTTATAGCCGTGCAGCCCCGCCCATCATTAATGTAACGTCGGTCTCAAAATGGGGGGAAC
Organism: Thermoguttaceae bacterium; assembly: GCA_049509395.1. Lineage (GTDB taxonomy): Bacteria > Planctomycetota > Planctomycetia > Pirellulales > Thermoguttaceae > JBEKIK01. The sequence continues at coordinate 4,969 of JBEKZY010000336.1, forward strand.
TTGAGGGTTTTTACGTTTGTGCTGATGCCAAATTGGGCGCTCTGGGTAATGGGCATCCGACTACATCACGTTGTATCTGCCAATGATTAGCAACGATTGCGTAAACTCAAGACGGCTACTGTGAGATCAAACTCTTGAGAATGTGGCATCGATCATCACACGACACTCCTCGGCCACTTAGTCGCCGTCTGAGAAAAAAAGAAAAGGCCAAAAAAATCCCGGTGGCGGCAAGATAGATCGAAGACGGTTCTGGAACCGGCAACGATTGGGCGAACATCCACTGATACACGGTTTGGCCCCTGGAATTTTTGTAGGTCGAACCGTCATAGAAGGTTTCCCAACCGGAGTGACCGACGCCATCCACTCGGGTATACTCCATGTTTCCACCGGCGGCCTCGACCGCGTCGAACATTTCGTCGGTATAGGTAACCGGAACGGTGGTGTCTGCTACGCCGTGGTATGCCCAAATGGGAAT
>JBEKZY010000337.1:0-5443 GCA_049509395.1 Thermoguttaceae bacterium
CCGGATTCTCGGCGGCGACCCTGGTCAAGCGGCTCCTGCCGCTTAATGCCTTGATGCTTCTCCTGGCGATCCTGTTGCCGCTTTCCTTGCCCGGCAAACCTATTGCAACGATCGGCCCTTTGTGTTTTTCGCAAGAAGGGCTGCTCCTGGTCGCCAAAATCGCACTTAAAGGAAACGCCATCGTCCTGGCAATTCTCGTTCTTATCGGCACTATGGAGGTAAATACGCTGGGACACGCCTTGAGCCATCTCCGCGTGCCAGCGGGTTTGTCGCACTTGTTTTTATTCACTGTCCGCTATTTGGACGTTCTTCATCGCGAATATCTGCGTTTGCGCTGGGCCATGAAGGTCCGCTGTTTCCATCCGCGCATGAATCGGCACACCTATCGCAGCTTCGGAAACATGCTGGGCATGCTGCTGGTCCGCGGTTACGACCGCTCGGAGCGGATCCTTGCCGCCATGAAGTGCCGGGGTTTTCAGGGCCGATTTTATCTCCTCGATCATTTCAGTTTTCAAGCCCGCGATGTGATTTTTTGTTCAGTTTCGGTCCTGATCTGCCTAACAATATTTGCCGCGGAGTTCCTATGATCGAAGCATTGATAGATATTCGCGAGGTGGAATTTTCATATTCGCCCGACCGGCCGGTGCTCGGCGGTTGCAATTTTCACTTGGAGCCGGGCCAGCGCGTGGCCTTGACCGGGGCGAACGGCAGCGGCAAGACCACGCTTATGCACTTGATCGTAGGCCTGATGCGGCCCGGCAGCGGCCGGATTGAAATTTTCGGTAAGGAAAGGCGGGAAGAGGCCGATTTTCACGAAGTGCGACGGCGGATCGGACTGTTGTTTCAAGACTCCGACGACCAGCTTTTTTGCCCAACCGTGGCCGAAGACGCGGCCTTCGGACCGCTGAATCTCGGCCTTAAACGCGATCAAGCGCGGCAAATCGTTTCTCAAACCCTGGCCGAGCTGGGACTAGGCGGATATGAAAACCGCATTACATACCAACTTTCCAGCGGTGAAAAACGCTTGGCGGCCCTGGCCACGGTGCTGGCCATGCAGCCCGACGTGCTGTTGTTGGACGAACCAACAAACTCCCTGGACGACCAAGCCGTCCAGCGCTTGTTGGAGATCCTCCTCCGCCTGCCGCAGGCGATGATTCTTGTGTCGCACGATCGGGGGTTTCGCGAAAAACTCACCGATCAGGTGTTTTTGCTTAACCAAGGGCATTTGGAAAAGGTTGCTAATCACTAATTGAGGCATGACCCCGGATTACTCCGGATTATTTGCCTTAAAAAAAGCCATCAAATGCACAATAAGTATGCAAGAATGAAATTCCATGCCAAATCGCGGAAAAACAGGCTTTCAGCGATAAGGTTATCTTTTTAAAGAAGTTACGACGTTTTTTTTATGGAATTTATCACCAGGGTGGCATCTTCTTTGCAATTGAGCGGGTGATAAAATTAACGTTCGTCTGCCCGAGGCGCTTATAAGTGCCGTTGAGGCTGTAACCATACCCAGTAAACACAATATATAAGGTTTGTTTTCCTATGAAAGAAGAAAAGAAACTGACTCCTAAAGAAGTTTTAGCGTTGTGCCGGGAAAAGAACGTCAAATCGGTGGATTTGCGTTTCATGGACTTCCCCGGTCTATGGCAGCATTTCACCATACCGGTCGACAAGCTCGACGAAGACGTTTTTGAAGACGGCCTTGGATTCGACGGATCGAGTATTCGCGGCTGGCAGGCGATCAACGAGAGCGACATGCTCGTGGTTCCCCAGCCCGAGACCGCTACGATCGATCCTTTTTGCGTTATTCCCACGCTGGCCATGATCTGCAACATTCAGGATCCCATTACCCGCGAGGATTACTCGCGCGATCCGCGTAATGTCGCCCGCAAATCGGTGAATTATTTAAAGAGCACCGGCATAGGCGATACCTGTTACATGGGCCCGGAATGCGAGTTTTTCATTTTCGACGATGTCCGCTACGATCAAAACACCCAAAGCGGCTATTACTTTATCGACAGTGTGGAAGGCCAATGGAACCGGGGGCGCGAGGAAAAGCCGAACCTGGGTTACAAGCTCCGCTACAAAGAAGGCTACTTCCCGGTGCCGCCGTCCGATCAATTGATGGACATCCGCAATGAAATGATGCAGACCATGATCGATTGCGGATTGAGCATCGAGGCCCAGCATCACGAAGTCGGAACCGCCGGCCAGGCCGAAATCGATTTGAAATACGATTCCCTGGTCACCATTGCCGATAAGGTGATGATGTACAAGTACATCACCAAGAATGTGGCCAAAAAATACAACAAGACGGTGACTTTCATGCCCAAGCCGCTGTTCGGCGACAATGGTTCAGGCATGCACACCCACACTTCGATTTGGAAGGGCAACGAGAATCTATTCGCCGGCAGCGGTTACGCCGGACTGAGCGACATGGCCATCTATGCCACCGGCGGCCTGCTGAAGCATGCCCCGGCCATCCTTGCTTTTTGTTGTCCCACGACCAACAGTTACAAGCGATTGGTGCCGGGTTTTGAGGCCCCCGTTAATCTGGCCTATTCGCAACGCAATCGTTCGGCTTGTGTTCGTATTCCAATGTACAGCCCGAACCCCAAGGCCAAACGCTTGGAGTTCCGCTGCCCGGATCCGAGCTGCAACCCCTACCTGTCTTTCGCGGCGATTCTCATGGCTGTGCTCGATGGAATTCAGAACAAGATCGACCCGGGCGAACCGCTGGACAAGGACATTTACGACCTCGAACCGGAGGAGTTGGCCAAGGTGCCGCAAACACCCGGCTCATTGGAAGCCGTACTAAATGCATTGCGTGCCGACCACGATTTTCTCCTCCGCGGCGACGTGTTCACCCCTGACGTTATCGATACTTGGATCAAGTACAAATTTACCAACGAGGTCCAAGCCATGCAGTTGCGTCCGCATCCCTACGAGTTCTGCTTGTACTATGACATGTAAAGAGCCTAGGGATTAGAGACTAGGGATTAGATAGTAGGAATTAGAGATTCCGTTTATTTAGCCCCCGATGAACACACCGGGGGCTTTTTGTTACAGCTATATTTATCGCCAAGAACCAGGGAAGGCCGCTTTTATTGTTACTCAAGTGCTATTTCCTATCCGTTATCTCCTATCTGTTGTCCCAGGTCCGCAGTCTTCGCCCCGCTGCTCCACAGTACAGTTTTCCCAATTTACCAAAGCTATCGAGCATGATAATTTTTAAGCTTTATTACGCGCCCGATTGGCCGAAGAAATACAAGTAGAGTGATTATTTTTAGCCGCCGGTTCACCGGGCTGTTGTGGCCTTCGGGCGATTAGATCAAAAGGAGCATGACCATGCGATGGTTAGGTTGGGCTACCGCTGTTAGTCTTTTATTGCTGGTTAACTCATCAATAACATACGCCGGGTGTGCTTCCTGCGGCGGCAATGATATGGGAAGCTACCGGTCCTATCGCGGTCCGGCTTGTTATTCACCGGCGGGATATTGTTTAGCGCCTGGCTGTTGCGAATGCCCGCCCTCGGATTGCGACAATGCTTGGGACGGGTATTGCGAGGAAAAGGCCAAGTGGCAGGCATTTTTCACCCGGGTAGGCACGCCTCGGGTGCATTACAATGGATGCCCGGCGATGGTCCCAGCCGAGACCTGCAATAATTCTCCGACAGCGCAACCCTTCCAGGAACCGCAGCCCACGCCTGCCGCCAAAGCGAGCGTTTCGCCCAGCCCGTATTCTGTTATGTCGCCGGGCAAGGCAGCATCGAAAACCGACGGTCAGTGGTATCGCTAAGCATGTTCATGTTTAAAAAAAGCGGTTAACTCGGTTAAGGCGGCGGGGAAATGGATTTAAGAGGGGGCGGCGCGTCGGGGTGATCTGACGAACCGGCTCGGTAGGAATTCAACCAATCTTCAATTTGCTTGGCCAGTGCCGTCTTTCCCTGAGATCGGGCAAGTTCCAAGGCTTTTTGTGCCGCGGCAACGGCCTCGGCAGATTGTCTCATCTTGGCATAGGCCAACGCCAAATTGTAATAGGCATTGGTGAAGTCGGGTTTAAGCCGCAAGGCTTGCTTAAAATGCTCGATCGCCTCTTGCGGCCGGCCTGCATTGGTCAGGGCGAGACCCAAGTTGTTGTGAGCCTCAATGTAATCAGGATTCAATATCAGGGCTTGCCGGTAATGTTCGATTGCCTCTGGAAGCCGGCCTGTTTTGACAAATTCATTGCCCAGGTTGTAGTGGACATTGTAGATGTCGGGTTTAAGGCGCAGGGCTTGCTTAAAATGTTCGATTGCCTCCTCATGCCGACCTGTTTGGACCAGTGCGATGCCCAGGTTGATGTGGGCATAGGCATTATCAGGCTTCAGCCGTAGGGCTTGTTGGTAATGTTCGATAGCCTCTTGCTGCCGGCCTGCCTTGGCCAGGGTGACGCCCAGGTTGAGGTGGGCATCGGCATAGTCAGGCTTCAGCAGCAGGGCCTGCTCGTAATGCGCGATGGCCTCTTGCGGTCGGCCTGCCTTGGCCAGGGCGAGGCCCAGGTTGTTGTGGGCATCGGCATTGTCGGGCTTCAGCCGCAGGGCTTGCTCGAAATGTTCGATAGCCTCTTGCAGCCGGCCTGCCTTGACCAGGGCGACGCCCAGGTTGAGGTGGGCATTGGCATAGACAGGCTCCAGCCGCAGGGCTTGTTGGTAATGTCCGATGGCCTCTTGCAGTCGGCCTGCCTTGACCAGGGCGAGGCCCAAGTTGTTTTGAGCGATGACATAGTCGGGCTTTAACCGCAGGGCCTGCTCGTAATGTTCAATAGCCTCTTGCAGCAGGCCTTCATTTGCCAGGGCAAGGCCCAGGTTATAGTGGGCAAGCCAAAAGCCTGGATTTTTTTGCAGCGTTGCCTGGTGCAATCTGATGGCGTCATGGTATATATCGTTTTGCCGCCAAGTCAGAAATGCGAGTGTACCAATGGCCGCGACTGCGACGGCGGTCTTCACCCAGAGCGCTCTGTTTCGCGCCCGCTGATGCCAAATGCTCCAGCCTGCCGCAGCCAGCGCAATCACCCCGATGACGGCAATATGCTGATAATGGTCCGCCACCAGCGAAAATTTCATGAAGCCCACGTCGGTAAAACCCAACACCGGCACAAGCGACACGCAGAAAAAACCCCAGGCAAACAAGAGCGGCCGACTCCAGCCTTTTCTATATCGCCACAGCACGGCTGTAACGATAAGCGCCGCCAACAGCGGCAGCCACAACAAAGGATCGACGACCTCGATATGCCAGGGCGGATAGATGAAGGCCAGGTCGAACGGCAACAGAGCCTTGTATAGGTAGAACCACGGCACGCACCCTGCACCTAGTAAACGTTCTGCAAAACCGGCATTTCGCATCTCTAGATGCTCTCCGTGCGTTTGGAACCAGATGTTCACTCCAGTCAGCACAACGGC
>JBEKZY010000338.1:0-5428 GCA_049509395.1 Thermoguttaceae bacterium
AATTGTGCAATCTCTTGGGGTTGTAGATGCTCGAAATGAGCACTTTCTGTTAAAAATTCTGCACCGATAACTCACTAGGTTATTGCCAATCGAAGTGACTGGGGCCTGTCTCTGACCCCTTTTCCAAATTCCTTCGGATTGTTATACAGTAGAGCATATTAAATTTGTCTGTAGAGTATTTTCACTGAAAAAGGCTCGAAATATTGAGACGATTGCACACTAAAGAGAATTGCAGTTCACACTAAGTATAATACAGTTTTTCAATGAAAGATTATTACCAATGTACGACAAATCAGAATTGATCTCCCTGGTCCGCGCAAAGGCGCTTAAGTTTGGGGATTTTACCTTGGCTTCGGGGAAAAAGGCCAGTTATTATCTTGACGGCAAGCAGGTTACGCTTGATCCTTATGGGGCGAAATGGGTGGCCGAGGGGATTTTGGATTTATTGGCGGCGGAAGGCATGCCCAAGGCCATCGGCGGGATGTCGATCGGGGCCGATCCGATTACGTCTTCGGTGGTCGTGATGTCGGCCGTGCGCGGCACGCCGATCGCCGGGTTCTTGGTGCGAAAGCAGGCCAAGGGGCACGGCACGAATCAATATGTCGAAGGGCCGGTGAAGCGCGGCGACAGCGTGGCCATTGTCGAAGACGTGGTGACCACCGGCGGATCGTCGCTGGAGGCCATCGAACGGGTCGAGGCCTTTGGGCTAAAGGTCCAGCGGATTATTGCCATCATCGACCGCATGGAAGGCGGGGCCGAGGCATTCGCCGCGAAAGGCTACAAGTTTTCCAGCCTGCTTACGATCCGCGATTTTGGCATCGAGCCGCCAAATGAAGGATGAGGGATGAAGGATGAATTCAGAACGCGGAATTATGAATAACGAATTCGCGTCAATTGCCGGAAAAAGTGGGCAGTAAACTGTCCACCCCTTATCAATCTCCCTTTTTCTACCTCGTCAAAATCGTTTCCACCAATAACTTCGATAGGGGGGTGGCAAAAACTGGCTATCTTGCCCGACTTACACTTGAAAACACTCATCCCCATTGAACTTACGTTCCGATGGTAACGATAAGGCAAGAGGGGGAAACCCTGCGTCTGATTTTTATGAGAAAATGGGCAAAATAAATTGTATGGTATATATGGGCGATAATATTATATGCCGGAGAATTTAACGATTCCACTGACCCCCGTCTATTGTACGGAACGGGCATGAGACATAATTGGAAATTAGCTATTTCGCTTAGGAGAGCATACTCGTGAATATCTTGCTGGCGACTAGCGAAGCAGTACCGTTTGCCAAGACTGGTGGACTGGCCGACGTCTGTGGAGCGCTACCGATAGAGTTGGCAAAGCTCGGGCATCGTCCCGCGGTTATACTTCCGGCGTATCGCCAAACGCGTTATTGCAAGCAGCCCATTGAAGACCTGGGAATCGAATTCGTAGTTCCCATTGGCAGCAAAACGGTTGCCGGCCATTTGTTGCGGAGCACTGTGCCGGGCACGGACGTGCCCGTGTATCTTGTGCGGCAGGATCAATATTACGACCGCGACCAACTCTACAGCGTCGATGGCAAGGACTACAACGACAACTGCGAGCGGTTTGTGTTCTTCAGCCGGGCGGTGTTGGAGGCCGTGCGATTGCTCGATTTGAACGTCGACGTGATCCATGCCAACGACTGGCAAACCGGATTTATCCCCGCCTATTTGAAGATCGAATATCACAATCTGCCGCGCTACCAGCAGATCGCCAGTTTGTTTACGGTGCACAACATCTCGTACCAGGGCCAGTTTTGGCATTGGGACATGTTGTTGACCGGGCTGGATTGGAAGTATTTCAACTGGCACCAGATGGAATTTCACGGAAAATTGAATTTTTTGAAGACGGGCATTGTGTTTGCCGACTCGATCAGCACCGTCAGTCCGCGTTATGCCTTGGAAATCCAGAGCAATCCGCTGGGATGCGGTTTGGAAGGCGTACTGCAATATCGGCGCGACGCGCTTTCGGGCATCCTCAACGGCATCGATCCGAAGGAGTGGAATCCGGCCACAGATAAATTCTTGCCGGCAAATTACGACGTGAACTCATTTACCCGGGGCAAGCCCTTGTGCAAAGCGGCCTTACAAAAAGAATTGGGTCTGCCCCTGGAGCCGGAAGTGCCGCTGGTCGGCCTGGTGGGCCGGCTTACGGATCAAAAGGGTCTGGACCTCATCTCTGACGTAATGCAGCGCTGGGTGCAGAGTGCCGACGTTCAATGGGTGATTTTAGGCATGGGCCAGCCCAAGTATCACAAACTTTTAGAAAATTTATCGCAGCGATTCCCGCAAAAGGCGGCAGTTCGACTGGAATTTTCCAATCCGCTTGCCCATCGCATCGAGGCCGGGGCCGACATGTTCCTCATGCCCAGCCACTTCGAGCCTTGCGGGCTGAATCAGCTTTACAGTCTGCGTTACGGCACGGTGCCGGTGGTTAGGGCCACGGGCGGCCTGGCCGACACGATCGTGGGTTACGACGAGCAAACCACCGCCTCCGGGCAGGCCAACGGTTTCAGCTTCCAGGAGTACAGTTCGCTGGCCTTGAGCGAAATCCTGCGCCAGGCCTGCGACGTATATCGCAAGCCCGAGGTCTGGAACCGCTTGATCGCCACGGGCATGAAACAAGATTGGTCGTGGAACCGCAGCGCGAAACAATACGTTGAACTGTACAAGACGACCGTCGCCCGGTTTCGGCAGGGCAGCGCGACTAACGCCGAGCGTTAAACAGCGGTGTTCCCGCGCAGGAGCATGGGGACAAGGACAATCTTGAAGGACTGCCATGCACGAAGTCGCGTTGGCTTTTTTTTGGCATCAGCATCAGCCGTATTATCCCGACGATGTGGCCGGCGAGAATCTTATGCCCTGGGTTCGCTTGCACGGCACCAAGGACTATTGGGGCATGGCCATGCTGTTGGGCGAAACGCCCGAACTACATGCCACGATCAATCTCGTGCCGAGTTTGCTAACGCAGATTTTGGCCTATACCGACGGCGGCCGCCAGGACGAGCATTTGCGGATTTCGCGCCTGCCGGCGGACGGGCTGAGCGAGGCCGATACGAACTACCTGATGGACAATTTCTTCATGGTCCATCCGGACCAGATGATTCGCCCGTACCAGCGGTATTTCGATTTATATAAGAAACGCGGCCTCTCGATCGACTCGGCGGATCACGCCCGGAAACGTTTCAACAAAAAAGACATTATCGACCTGCAATGCTGGTCGAACCTGGTATGGATCCACCCGCTGGCCTTTGAATTGGACGCCGAATTGGCCGAATTCCGCAAAAAAGGCCGACATTGGACGGAACAGGAAAAGGCCTGGCTGTTGGAAAAGCAGATGGACCTGTTGAAGCAGGTGATTCCTTTGCACCGCGAATTGCAGGACCGGGGCCAGGTGGAATTGACGACTTCGCCGTTTTATCATCCGATTTTACCGTTGTTGTGGGACAAGCGGCTGGCCCGGCGGGCGATGCCCGGCGTTGCCCTGCCCAAATACCTGGACGGTTACGCCGAAGACGGAAAAGAACAGATCCGCCGCGCGGTCGAGTTGCACGAAAAACTATTCGGCCGAAAGCCCCGGGGCTTATGGCCATCGGAGGGCGCGGTTTGCCAGGCGATGATTCCGGCCATAGCCGACGCCGGCATTCAATGGATCGCCACCGACGAAGAGATCCTTGCCTCGGCTACCGACGGATGGGTCTCGCGCGACAACAACGGATATCTGCGCAATCCGGAAATGCTTTATCGGCCCTGGCGGGTGGAAGAGCAGGGCAAGCCGCTGCAAATCGTGTTCCGCGATCACGCCATGAGCGATCAGATAGGGTTCCAGTATCAGAGCTACGCGCCGGAGCAGGCCGTAAATGATTTTATCGGCAAGATCGAGGCTATCGGCAACGCCACGAGCAGAAACGCCGGGCATCGGCCCTCGATGGTGAATATTATTCTCGACGGCGAGAATTGCTGGGAATACTATCCCAATTCCGGCCTCGAATTCCTGCGGGGATTGTATCGTCGCGTGGTGCAGCATCCGCGCATCAAGCCGGTTCGCGTGAACGATTATCTTGCCCGCTATCCGGCCGGCGATAAACTCGGAAATTTATTTCCGGGCAGTTGGATCCAGCACAACTTCGGCATTTGGATCGGTCATCCCGAGTGCAACAACGCCTGGGATTTGCTATTTGAAACCCGGCGGCATCTTGCGGAAGTGACCGCGAAAAAAAGCAAGCCCGCCGAAAAAATCGCCCGGGCGTGGGAAGAACTTTACATTGCCGAGGGCAGCGATTGGTTTTGGTGGTTCGGCGACGCTCATACTTCAGCGCAAGAGGGGCTGTTCGACCGGTTGTTCCGCAAACACATGCAGAACGTGTACCTTGTGCTGGACGAAGCCCCGCCCGCCGAACTGGCCAAACCCATCGGCCAAGGTCAACTCCACCGGCGGATATATTCCGATCCCACGGGTTTGCTGCGCGTCAAGGTCGACGGTCGGCGGACGTATTTCGAATGGATCAACGCCGGGCATTATGTGTGCGGCGGATCGCGGGGCACGATGAACATGGTCACCCTGGGATTGATTTCAGATTTGTACTTCGGATTCGACCTGGAGCGGTTGTTGCTTCGGTTCGATTCCCGGGGCGGTCCATTCCGCGAACAGTTGACAAAGATCGACGCCTTGCGGGTGCGGTTCCTAAGCCCTAATGGTTTTATCTTGTCCGTAAAAAATCCATCGCAAAAGAAACCCGTTGTGGAGTTGACGCTCAGCGATGCTCCGGTGATGGCGGCGGGCCTGGAAGCGGCGGCCGACCTGCTTTTGGAACTGGCGATTCCTTTTCGCGGCCTGGCCCTGAAAACCGACGATCGCATCCAGTTTTTTGTGGAATTGCTGAGCGCAGGACAATCAGTCGAACGCATCCCGCAGGAAGGCGCGATCGAAACCATGGTTCCATCGCCGGATTACGAATTGATTATGTGGCAAGCGTGACAACAAAGGATGAATTATGAATGATGAATTAAAAAAGTAGGTTATGCTTTAGCATAACAACCAAAGTGATATTCGTTATGCTAAAGCATAACCTACTTGCCGAATCCCGAACCCTGAACCTTATTATGCCCGACCTGCGAAAAGACCCGATTGTCGGCCGCTGGGTAATAATAGCCACCAGCCGCGCGCGGCGCCCGCACGATTTCGACACTACGCCGCAGCGCCAGCGGGGCCGTTTTTGCCCGTTCTGCGAAGGCAACGAAGACAAGACGCCCGGCGAGATCATCGCTTATCGCAAGCCGGGCACGCAGCGCAACAGCGAGGGCTGGCGGGTGCGAGTGGTTCCCAACAAATTTCCCGCCCTGGAAATCGAAGGGCAGTTAAACAAGCGCGGCGAAGGCATTTACGACATGATCAA
>JBEKZY010000339.1:0-5424 GCA_049509395.1 Thermoguttaceae bacterium
ACAATGTTGGAGCGACAGTTAAACTGTCGCTCCAACTTGCTGGCATAAAAATTCTCGTTCCCACGGTTCCCCGTGGGAACGAGGAATCGGCCGGGTGGCACTGGCATCTTGCCAGTGGTTTTCTAGTTCGCACGGTCCTCCGTGGGAACGGCTTGCGTCCATCTATCACGTAGCCCAATCTGCATCAATCTGCGAAATCTGCGGATGACATTCCTGATCATCACGCAGATCGATCAATTCCCAGCGTTGTCCTGGATGGGTGAATTTACACCCGGCGGAGGTTGTAACCGTGTACAGCACGGGTAAAATTGAAAAGTACAGAAGTCCAATATGAAAGCGACCTACGATCCCAAGACCGATCCGTTAACCTTCGAGCTTAAATCCGGGCCGTGGCCGAAAGCGATGAGGACAAGCCCGGCGTTATCCTCGATTACGACAAAGACGGCAATCTCATCGGCATCGAGGTTCTGGACGCCTCGAAACGAGTTGCCGAAACAAGGACCATGCAATTTCAAGTGGCCGAGTAAATGCTGGAATTGTGAATTGGATTTCCATAGAAAAAATTGACCACCCGGAAAAAATGCCGATTAATCAGTCGCTACATGGAACTGATAAAAATACCAATAGAACTCATGTCTCACTTATATCAACAAATTAGGTCATGGCATGAAACTTAATATTAATCAGTTCAATTTTGAAGATAGTAGATCAATGACCATTTGGAATTTCGAAGCTTTTCCTTTCTGGCTCTAGTTTCTTTCAATGCTGTCGCTCCCAATAGTGAAAATGCAGTAACAGCAGCGGCAGCTGGTGCAATGGCAGGTAATGATCCCAAGGCAGAACCAAGCATAGTAGATATGCATAACCACATCTTAGGGTCCTCTGTCAATCGATGTAAAACCATTCGAACACTCTGTCGATTCAAGTCAGTTATTGCGCCAATCTCTTCTTCCATTTTTTTAATCGATGTTGAAAATGCATGAATAATAGCATCATCATCATGATGGGAAGCGAGAATCATTTTGGCTTCATCGAGGCAGTTTTGTCTTACAGATAATAATTCCTCTGCTCGTTTCTCAAATATTGTGTTAAGGTGTTGTGCAAATTGACCCTCAATGGGTTTCCATAATGGGGAAAGAGCCGCTGAGAACAGTGAAAATGCAATTTGCGATTCTAAAACACTTGGAATTGATTTATCAAAGTTTTCTTCTTTGTCTATTAGGCTAGATCCAATTGTAGTCAATAATTGTAAAATTTCGCTTTGGTCCGTTAAGAGTGATGGAGATGAATCATTTTTTACAAGTAATATTAAATTCTGGAGACGATGAAGCAAACACTCGCCTAATAGTAGATCAGCAGAGTCGAGTTGGCTGGCCCTATGCTCGAAAAAATGGATTACTGATTTTGGATCATATAAAGGATGTTCAGGCGAGGCACCCATGTCTAGGCAATGCTCATATACTCGCCAAATGAATTCTACGGAAGCGATATTTAAAATCTGAGTATTAGTGAGTAATTGAGTAGCCATAGGAAGGCATGAAGATGGTAATTTTTCTAAAACGACGTATGAGTCTGGAGTTCCTGAAGCAAGCGCAATTACCTTAATAATGCGTTTATCAAGTGGTTTCAAATTCGTAATTTCTGATTCGACCTGTGATTTTGCAAGAATGGCGTGTTTAGTAACAAGATGAAAGATAGGAGCAAGGGTCGATGATTCTGCTTTTTCAGCTACAATTTGGAAATGAATGGTTGGAAAACTCGTTACGAATCCTGGCAAGAATGTAATAATACTACCTGACCACAATAATGGTATTGTATGCCCTCTCACATTTGGTCTAAATGCATATGGAAATAAAATTAGGGGTTCAGGTAAGTAGTGCATAAAAAAGTTCCATATTTCGTAATAAATGAATCTAACATTATTAAAAAATCAAAACACACGCAGATACCACTGCTGGGTCGTTCGACAGTACAGGATTAAATAATTATCCTGACATTATACAAAAGTAATTATTATGATGAAATTGGGTCAATCACTTCGCCAGAATCAGTTCTGCTATAGGTAGTGTGCACTGGATGCCGCTACTGGTTTGTCCAGCCTCATAGCTTATTTTTCGGCATAACATCCAAATAGAACAACAATTCGTTATGCTGAAGCATAACCTAATGTGCTGAACCCCGAACGCTAAACCCTTTTTCGGGGTGGCCAATTCTTGCTCTGGAAATCCACACGCCAATCTGCTACGCTCATCGCTTTGTGGCACTGGTGTTCTTTGGAAATCCGACTAAATGGAAATCAAAGGGGCGAAGCCCTCCCCAACCGTGGAAAAATCGCGATTTTGACTCCAAATAAAATGAGAACATCCATCGGCCGATCGTGGAATAATCGCGATTTGTTGACCAAAATGATGCAACGCGGAGCGGTGGGAGTCCGGGGCGGAATTATTTCACTTGCTGCACGGGACGGACAATTTTTCGCTTGTATTTAAGAGTTTCGGCAAACTCCAAATCGGGCATGATGGGGCGTTTATAATTGCGGCGGGAGGCGGAGAATTTCGAGCGCATCAGTGCGACTGCGGGAAGCGCGAAGATAATTCCCATCGTCGCCCAACTGGCGATCAGAAGCCAGGGATAACCAAAAGGAGAATAATAGAAACTTATGTGATTTAGTCCTTTTTCCACCGCCAGGGCGCGGAAAATAAAGTTGCCTATGGCTATGGGCTGTGTTTGGCCGTTGACCGCGGCGCTCCATCCGGCCGCCCAACGATCGGTGACCAGGATCCAGCCTTTATCCGGGCAATTCACGTCAAAGACAAGTTCGCGGGAGCCGTATTTCAATAAATTCACGCCTTGATGTTCCAGCGGGGGAAGGTCCTCGAGGGGGCCGATTGCGGAGTGATCGGCAAGGCCGGATGTTGAGGTTGATTTTATGAACGGCGTTTGCGACGGGTTGGAAATAACAAGGCACGGCCGGCCCTTTTGTTCCGCAAATTGGGCATATTGCCGGAAAGATTCTTCGTTGAGCCGGACCTCGGCGGCCCGGCGGGCGAACCAGATGCGGTCCGATCCCAAGGCGATATCGGCCAGTAGCGGATTCTTGCCGGTTTCCAGGTGGAAGTTGTTTTTCAAAGAAATGTAACTGCAAAAAACGGCCTTTTTTTGGGGCAAATTGTTGTTCAGACAGCCGGGATCGGGATTTAGTTGCCGCTGGAATCCTTGAACTAAAAGATCGATTGAGCTGATGTATTTTTCGTCAACGGCGCCCCATGCCGCGAACCTGTTTATATACATTATGGGCGTGCAAATAACGACCGATAAAATTGCGTCCGCAATTACCAGCCCGGCCAAATACCGGTTGAGAATGCTTTCTCGGATCCTGCGATTTTTACTTCTCCAAGCGATGAGCATGGCCGCGCTTGTGCCCAGCCAAACCAATGCCAGGTGTATGAGCCCAAGTGTCAAGTAATACCTGCTCACCAGCGAGGCATGTCTTGTGCAAATCCAGACAAATACGCCGATGGCGCTAATTGTCGCCAGGCAGCAGAAGAAGGCGATGTTTTTCCAAATTTTGTTATCTTGTGAAAATGCCTGTTTCAAATCCCGGCTGCCCAATAAGGCCAAGATCACAAGGGCAAAAACATAATAACAACGGAAAATTCCGCTATGCCGGAAATACCGCATGGGTGCAAACCAATCGTAAAGCCAGCCTCGCAAGGGGAGCGACGCTCCCATGGCGCAGAACAGGCATAGCATGCCCAAGACGGCCAGGAACCAGCGGAAGGCATCGCGCGGTTTTTGCCACAAGGCGGCGGCCGCTAAAACGAGGAGCAGGGGAAAAATGTAAATGCTGCAGGTCGAGACATCGGTGCCGGGATATAGCTCATCCTGGTTTGAGAGCGTGACAATCGAAAAAAACGGGCCGGCAAACGTGGCCGTCGCCGCCGGGTGCAAGGCATTGATGTTGACCGCGGTGTCGCGAGGCAGGGCGTCGGCGCGATACGAATAATCCCGCGCCTCAGCGACGTATCCCAAATACGCGGGCGACATAACCACCATGGCCACCGCCAGAAATACAAAGGCAATCGCAACGGTGCGGCATAAATTGTCATAAGCCAAGGCGGACAAGCCGAGATTGGAGGATGGATTTTCTTCCATGGCCGGATTCGAGCGCAACCAAACGCCGCCGAGCAGCCAGAAGCAAGCAAAACAACCGCTGATGATGACCATGCCCGGATACCCGGCCAGTGCCGAAAGCCCGAACAAAGCCCCGGCCTGGGCCGCCGCCGACAACGATCTTTCCGCAATGGCGGCGTTTAATCGCCACAGGATCCAAGGAAGGAACGAGATGACTGTGAGAATACAGGTGTGTTCGGCATGGCCGATGTAAATACCGGAAAACATGAAACCCACGGCCGCCATGTAAGCGGCCCAGCGCGGTGCCGACAAATGCCGGGCAAGAACCACAATTCCGATTCCGCCAAGCCCCCAGACGATCAACCAGTACGCGCGGAATCCGAACTCATAACCGCCGGTGAGCAATCCCAGGCCGACGGAAATTGGGGAAAATGCGCCCAATTGCGGATCGATGCCGGCCGGATAACCTGCGTTTAAAAGCGGCGTCCAAAGCAGAAATTCTCCATGCCGGGCATAATCGGCCAGCAGCATTTGAAATGGACAAAAGAGATTTGCCGCGTCCCATAACCCGGAGTGTATGCCCAACAATAAAGTAACGTTGACGATCAATAAAGTCGCCACAACCAGCAGCGATAGACGGAACCATTTCTGTTGGTTTCCATCGCCGCGCTTAGGAGCGTTTTTAGATGTGGCAATTGCAATCATGTTCGATTGAAAAAAACATTCGGCCGGCTTGCATTGAGAGAGGCAGCCGGTGTTGGGCGAGTGGCCTTCTACTGCGGCAAACGAGGGGGATTATTGCCGCTTTTAGGCATGGAGTCAATTGCGATTTCCGCCCCGGCATTTCAGGTGAAAAACGCCCCGCACCGAGTCAATTTGCCCTGGGGTGGGCGTTCTCGTATGCTTTGCGCAAGGCGGAAGAGCTTACATGGGTGTAGATTTGCGTGGTCACAAGACTTTTGTGGCCGAGGAGTTCCTGGACGCTGCGGATGTCGGCCCCGCGGTCGAGAAGATGAGTGGCAAAACTGTGGCGCAGGGAATGGGGTGTTGTGCGGGCGTCGAGGCCGCTCGTTTTCAGGTATTTTTCCAGCATTCGGGCGACGCTCCGCGTGGTCAGGCGGCGGCCGAATTTATTGACGAACACCGGGGCGGATGGGCCGGACGGTTCGCGTGAGCTTAATTTTCGCAGGCTTAGCCATCGCTTAAGGGCGCGGATGGCGTACGAACCTACGGGCGAGAGTCGTTCGCGCCGCCCCTTGCCGCGGATGCGAAGCACGTCGGCCTCGAAAT
>JBEKZY010000034.1:0-29319 GCA_049509395.1 Thermoguttaceae bacterium
GGGCTGTGGTCTCGGCCGTTAGTCCATAATCGCTCAACGTGCGTTCCAAGATGGTTTGCACCGTTTTTGTTTTATCGGGCGGAGTTTCGAACAAAAAGAAACGATATCCGGCGACCTGGGGAAAATTTTTGAGCAATGCCGCTTCATCTAAAAGCAGATCGCCTTGAAAGATGCTGTTGGCCAGTAAGGCCACGACTTGCAGGCGGATTTTTTTGCCTTGTCCGTCGGAAATCTCAAAAGTTTCACCTAGCCCGCCCCATAAATTAAGCGAATAGTTGGCAGTATTTTTTTCCAAGATCACGGGCACGCGGGCCACGCCGTCCGGGTCTTGGCCGAGGTCTTGATGCAATAGCGTCCAGGGATTATCGCCATCGAAAAAGGGGACAGGCACCTCGCTGGTCCGGGATTTATCATGGAGAATTTCATGCTGCTCGGAGCCAGTCCCCTTTTCTCTTCGCGAAAATTGGGACAGTCCCCTGTTGGCCCAGTCAAAGCCGCCGCGGTCGATGAATTGTCGCGGCACGCCCAGCAAGCGCGGCTGGCGTGGCCGATAAAGGTTTAAGCAACTGGCGTCGTCGCCCGATTTGACGCGCAAGGGAAAGGCCCGTACGCCGGCAAATTGTTTTTCATCATCGGCGGAAAAGCCCAATTCGGCCCGGCCCTGGGGCGTGTCGAGGTTTTGATAGATGGGCTGGTCGGATTCGGCCGCGAGGCTGAATCCGCCGTTACCGCTTGCAAGCGCGGGAATTTGCCGCCTGAGATCAAGCCGGAATGCGCTTACGGCCGCGATCAGAAAACAAGCAGCGGCCACAAGAGATACGGTGAGCGTGCTGCGGCCCGGATTTCGCGCGGCGTTGCGCAAGGCCATGCGCAGGAGATTTCCCCGGCCCGCGGCCACTGCCGGCCCGGTGCGCCCGGATCGAAGCCTGATCCAGACCAGTCCCAGCAAGGATAGGAGCACGACTGCGCCTCCGCCAAAAAAAGCGGCCGCTTGATAATCTTCTCTCAGACCGCCCAGCAATAAAAGCAAAATAGTTCCGGCCACCATGAGGAGCAAAACGAGTTCGGACCAGTTCATTCTGCGCCTCGATTGCCGGCCGGAATTCAAGGATAAAGTTTCTTGAGATATTTGTCCTGCCAGCAGGCGGCGTGGTTCGATGCGTGTTATGCCGCGGACCGAAAAGGCGATGGCGGCCATGGCGATCAGGATTCCGCTTACAAAGCCGATGCTGAGACTGAGCGGCGTTATGTACAACTGCAAAAACGGCGTTACGACGGCAGCCAGCCACCAGGTGCGCAAGCCCAGGAGCATGAGTGCGGCATAACCGATGCCAAGCATCAAACCAAAAATGCCTCCAACCAGTGCGATAATAAAACCTTCGCCCAGGAGGATTCGCCGCACTTGCCTGCGTTTGAGTCCCAGGGCCAATAAAATGCCGATCTGGCGGGCCCGCTGTTCCACGCCCAGGCGGAAGAGGAGCAGCACCAACATCACCGCGGCGGCGATGATGAAAAAACTAAAGGCCAAAAACAGCACGTTAAAGGGCGTCGTTCCGGCAGCGGCGGCCAAGGCTTGCTGTTTGACGGGTTGGAAAACCAGGCCGAAGGCCGCGGGATCCAGGGCCGAGAATTGTTTTTCCAAGGTTTCCTGATCCAAACCCTCACCCCCGGCCCCTCTCCCAAAGGGCGCGGGGGGGGATTTGGGTGATGTAAAAATGCGGCGGGTTGTGGTATTTCCGAAGCGGCTGCCCCCGAAGCGCCCCGGCGGACAACGACACGAACGCCTTGGGCGCGGCGCGGTGTTGGTCCCAATATTTTTCGTCCTGGGTGCGGACCCGACGGGCATCGAAAGGAAAGGGCGGATCCCAGTCGGCCATGGTCGCCTCGTCGGTCATGCCTTTGACCGTGGGGGTCAATGCGCGGTCGTCGGCCGCGCCGGCCAGTTGCACCACGGCGGCCAGGCGGAATGATTTAGTGGTTTCCCGGATTTGGCCCTGGGCGCTCTCCGGTTCGAAATAGGTAACAGAAATCCGGTCGCCGGTTTTGGCCTTCAGGTCGTCGGCCGCCCAGGAGTTCAGGGCAATCTCGTCATCGTTTAGCGGCGGCAATGGTTTGCCGTCGGTGGATAAAAACGGCCCCAGCGGCGGATGGTCGGCAAAGTCGATCGCGGTGATAGTGGAATAGGGGATTGTTCGCGAACCGTCGGCGATGGTGTTGGCCAAGTAGGTAAACGCAGGTTGGACTGCAAGCCCTTCCGGCAGTTTATTGTTTAGTACTTGAAGTATTTCCTTTTCAGCGCCGGGTTCCAAAATCATTCGATTGGAAGTGATGTTTATATATCCCAGTGGAGACTTTTGAATGCCAAGGCCCAGATCGGTCAATTTCGGGCGGAGCAGATTTTGCACTTTTGAACCGGCGGCGGATGGGGATTTTTGCTCGCCGCTTTGCAATTGCACAAAAATGGCGTTTGCCCGGCCTGGTTGCTCCAAACGATCTTGCAGCCACTCAAGCGCGATGTAGGCATTTAGCGGCAGGCGCTGCGTGGGCCTAAGGCCGAAGCGTCCAAGACCGTCGGCTGGAATAATGCCGCTTACCGTGAGGCGGAAATTTTGCACAGTATCGCGTTTTTGCCCCAAGGCGCTGTCGGCTGGAATTGCGCCCGGACGCGGCAGCCGCACGATCACTTCATTGCCCGGTTTCACGGCCAGTTTTTCGGCCAAAGGACAGTTGAGCACGATTTCACGCGGTTTTAGCGAGGGCGACGGATATGAACTTGTACCCAATTGCCAAAACTGCTGATCGCAGCCAATCAATTGTACGCGATTCGCCCGAATCGGCCGGTTGGCGGCGGGATTTTCCATGCTCGCCGAAAGGATGATGGCGGGCGCGGAAAAAATGGGGACAGGCACCTCGCTTGACACTGGTTTAATAAGGGAAATCGGATTCTGCTCGGAGCCAGTCCCCATTTTTTCTAATTCATCGGCCAATTGCACGCGGAAGAAGCGATCGGCTATGAGCGCTTCGTCGATATTTCCCAGCTTATCCAGGGCCAGATTGCGGAGGCTGCCCTGCATCGAGTCGCCCACAAGCAATGCGCCCGCCAACACGGCAGTGCCCACCGCCGCCACGGCGGCCACTGCGAAATTCATCCGCCAGTGATGGAGAAAAGCGGCGATGATCAGCCGGAAGGAAGACATGGCGGAACGGGCCGGGGGACAGTTTCTTTGTGTAAAGGTTTAAGCACGTTTTGCGCGCATCAAGCAAATCACCTACACTCGCCAATTTTTTTCTCTTAGCGGTTCGGGCAGGGCGAAGTGGATTTTTTCCTCTTTGGTATCGAGCGATTCCATTGTTGCATTGAAATGTTCTTTCAGCACGGCGACGCATCGCTGAACCACGGCTTCCGGGGCGCTGGCCCCGGCGGTGACGGCGATGGTTTTGCTGCCTGTGAACCAGTTTAGATCTATGTCCTCGGGGCCGTCGATCAGATAGGCCGGGACGCCTTGAGATCGGGCCATTTCGGCCAAACGCTGGCTATTCGAACTGTTGCAGCTCCCCACGACAATTACCATGTCCGCCTTTCGAGCCAGCATCCTTACGGCCTCTTGCCGATGTTGGGTGGCGTAGCAGATGTCCGCCCGGGCCGGGCCGACAATATGCGGGAATCGCTGCCGCAGGCGACCGATGACGGCGTCGGCATCGTCGACGGACAACGTGGTTTGGGTCAGGTAAGCTATTTTGACGGAGTCAGGCAAATCGAGTCGATCGACGTCCTGGGGTGTTTGCACTAATATAATCGAGTCCGGGGCCTCGCCCATGGTTCCTACTACTTCGTCGTGGCCCGCGTGACCTATTAAGATAACCATGTAACCTTCGCGGGCGAAACGAATGGCCTCGGTGTGCACCTTGGTCACCAAAGGACAAGTGGCGTCGATAGTTATAAGCCTTTGCGCAGCGGCTTGTCGGCGAACATCGGGCGGAACACCATGGGCAGAATACAGTAAATGGGAGCCTTGGGGGACTTGGGATAAATCATCCACAAAAACCACGCCCTGCTTGCGAAAATACTCCACTACCCAGCGGTTGTGCACGATCTCGTGATACACATAAATCGGCGTGCCAAATGTCTGAATTGCCAGGTCCAGGCTCTCGATGGCCATATTCACGCCGGCGCAAAATCCCCGGGAGTTTGCCAGGATAATATGCATGGTTTCCTCTTTAGTCGGAAAATATCATAATAACAGGGAACAGGGCACAGCGGACAGGGGACGGCGTGAGGATGAGGGATGAGGGATGAATGCTGATTACAGAATTATATTGTTCGCGGTTTTGGGTATTTCAAAGTTCGCCGACCGCTGCCAAAAGTTCCTGCTTGCCAAGGCCACTCATTCCTGATCGCTGTACTAATGTTTTCACGTGATTTACTACTTTTTGGACCCCAAGCACGGCCAGGCTCGCCGCCGAGTTTGCGGGAGGCGAACCGGTATTGCCGGAAATTGGCAAAACGGCATTATGAAAATTTTACCGTGGCAAGTTGGTTGCTGCCCGGGCGGCTGCGCCAACACTTTTACAACGTCTATGCCTATTGCCGCTGGGCCGATGATCTGGCCGACGAAACAGGCGATGCGAAACAAAGTCTTGCTTTGCTGGATTGGTGGGAAACGCAACTTCGCGAATGTTATCGCGGGCAGACCGTTCAGCCGGTTTTTATTGCCCTGTCCGAAACCATCCGGAGCTTCAAAATTCCCATTGATCCGTTTGTGGATTTACTGGCGGCCTTCAGGCAGGATCAACGTGTAAGCCGTTACGAGACGATGGAACAATTATTGGAATACTGCCGCCGGTCGGCCAATCCGGTGGGCCGTTTGGTGCTGTATTTGGGAGAGTGTCATTCGACCGAGCGCGTCGAGCTGGCCGATTCGATTTGCACGGGTCTTCAATTGGCCAATTTCTGCCAGGACGTTGCAGGGGACTGGGATCGGGGCCGGATTTATTTGCCCCAGGCCGATTGCCGCCGCTGCGACTATATCGAGGCGATGTTTGCCCGGCGCGAGTGCAACGAGGCATTTCGCCGGCTAATGAGGATGCAAGTGGATCGGGCGGAAGGATTTCTGCGTGCCGAGCTGCCGCTGATAGAGATGATGCCCCGGGATTTGCGTCTCGACGTGGCGCTATTCATTCAGGGAGGGCTGGCGATTTTGCGGGCGATTCGCCGGCAGGATTATGATGTCTGGACCCGGCGCCCCAGGATTTCTAAAATGGAAAAATTGCGGCTTTTCTTTAATTGCCGGCGGCGGCTGCATAAAGCACGCACTACAGAGTATAAGGAATAAAATAAATGCTTTTCGCTCGCAACGCCCTCGACAAAAGCTATGTATTTTGCCGCCGCTTAACCCGCCGCTCGGGTTCAAATTTCTACCAGGGCATTAAAATTTTGCCCCGCGAAAAGCGTCGCGCCATGGAAGCGCTCTACGCCTTCATGCGGCACACCGACGATATAGTCGATGCGCCGCCCGGCCAGGCGGATAGCCTCAATACATCGATCGATCGGCGGCGGAATCAATTGCATCGCTGGCGCACCGTTCTGGAAAACGCCTTGTCGGAAGAAGATCTCCACGGTGCCGATCCTGACCGGCCATGGATGCGATCGATTACGGAGGCCGATTCAATTGCGGATTCCTTATTGCCCGCCTTGGTCGATAGCGTAAAAAAATACCAAATTCCCTCTGAATATTTGTTCGCGGTCTTCGACGGCGTGGAAATGGATTTGGACCGTCATCGTTACGAGACCTTTGATGAACTCAAACTGTATTGCCAGCGCGTGGCCGCGCTGCAACTGACTAACATACTGCGCGACCTGAAGGCCGACGCCGTGGCAGGCCGAATTTACCTGCCCTTGGAAGACCTTAAAACCTGCGGATATTCGGAGGATGAACTTAAAAATGGCGTTGTAAACGACGCCTTTCACCGGCTCATGCGTTTGGAAATCGACCGTGCCAAGCAGTTTTATGGCGAGGGCGCCAAGCTATTGAATTTCCTGAATCGCGACGGACGGCCGATTTTCGAAGTTATGATGGTTGCCTACGTGATGCTGTTAAAGAAAATCAGGCGACGCCCCGGGAATGTTTTTTTCCGGCAAATCAAGCTTACTAAACTAGATTGGCTCAGGTGCAGCGTATCGATTTTTCACATCTCGAAGCATTTGGATAATTTCAGCGAAATCATATCTGCTACGTTAAATGATGAATAAATTAGCCAAGCTGTTTGAATTTGGCGAGATCGACTCGGCCGCGGATGCACGGTCCGAAAATACCCCGCCGGATAAACTGACGCAAGCCGAGTTGGCGCCGGCGCTATCGGCCAGCGTCGCCCGTTCGTCCAAATCGGTGGCCATTATCGGGGGCGGATTGGCCGGCATGGCCGCCGCCACAGTGCTTAGTCAACGCGGTTTGCAGATTGATTTGTTCGAGCAGAGCGACCGGCTGGGCGGGCGGGCAGGCTCGATGGAAGAACCATGGAACGGGCAGGTGATAGATCAATGCCAGCACGTGGCCATGGGTTGCTGCGGAAGTTTCCTCGATTTCTGCCGCCGGACCGGAGTGAAAGATTGCTTTCAGAGGCACAAAACGCTGCATTTTATCGGCCCGGACGGCAGGCAATCGGATATTACCGCCGCCGCCTGGCTGCCCGCGCCACTGCATTTATTGCCCGGGCTGTTCGGATTGAAATATCTCACCAAGCAGGAGTGTTGGAGCATCGCTAGAACGCTACGCAAATTGAACCGTTTGAAAATATCAGTAGAGAACAGCCTCGATACTATTGGATTATGGCTCCAACAACAGGGCCAATCGGGAGAGTTAATAGAAAAGTTTTGGTCCACGATTATCGTAAGCGCCTTGAGCGAGACGGTCGATAATGCCTCATTGTTTGCCGCAAAAAAAGTTTTTGCAGATGGTTTTATGTCTTCCCGCAATGCTTATGAACTGATCATTCCTCGAGTACCGCTAGGCGAAATATTCGACCGCCGCGTGCCCGAGTGGTTGGAGCGGCAAGGAGTAATAATACATCGCGGGGCCAGGGTGGCTGAGATTACATTCCGAGAAAAAGGCGCCGTGTCGGTGTTTCTATACAACGGAAACGCGCAAGATTTTGATGCCGCGATTGTCGCCGTGCCGTGGTTCGAGGCGCCTAATCTTTTTTCCGCTTCACCCGCTAATTTCCCCCTGAAATTGAAGAGAGTTATTCTATCCTCTTCGACTGCAAATTTTCTCATGAAATTGGTGGCATTAAAACAAATTCCTTTTGCCTCCATTACCGTTGTGCATTTGTGGTTTGATCGGCCGATTACTCCACTGCCGCATGCGGCTCTGGTTGGAAAGTTGAGCCAGTGGATTTTTAATAGTAGTTCTTATTGTCAGGTTGTCATAAGCGCCTCACATCGCGTAGTTATTAGATACAAACAGGATGAATTGCTGAAAATAGTTCTGGCTGATTTGGCGGCCGTTTTTCCCGATGCTCGGCAGGCAACATTATTGAACTCGCGGATAGTGACGATGCCCCGAGCTGTTATTTCCTTGCAGCCAGGCGTAGATCAACTTCGACCATCGCAAAAGACCGGCACACCTAATTCATTTTTAGCCGGCGACTGGACCGCCACCGGCTGGCCCGGTACCATGGAAGGAGCCGTGCGGAGCGGTTATTTGGCCGCCAAGGAGTTGTTGAAATATCTGGGTCAA
The DNA here is from genome assembly GCA_049509395.1 of Thermoguttaceae bacterium. Taxonomy (GTDB): domain Bacteria; phylum Planctomycetota; class Planctomycetia; order Pirellulales; family Thermoguttaceae; genus JBEKIK01. Next base: position 7,737 of record JBEKZY010000034.1, read on the forward strand.
TAGCCGTCGCGAAACCGCAAGCGGTTTCAGTTGTTTATTCAGCATTCAGCATTCAGAAATCAGCATTTATTCATCCCTCATCCTTATGAAAATCGTTCACCTAGTTGCCGGCGCTGGAGGGATGTATTGCGGCAGTTGTTTGTACGGAAATACCCTGGCTGCCGCGTTGCAGCGTTTGGGCGAAGAGGCGATTTTAGTCCCGATGTACACGCCTATCCGCACGGACGAAAAAAACGTGAGCATCCACCATATCGCCTTCGGCGGAATTAACGTGTACCTGCAAGAACACTTCGGCCTGTTCCGCCATACGCCCTGGTTTCTCGATCGCTTGTTCGATTCGCCCGAACTTTTGCGCTGGGCTACCCGGCGGAGCGCCAGCGTGCGGCCCGAGCATCTTGGGGCCATAACGGTTTCCATGCTCGAGGGCGAGGAAGGCCGGCAGAGCAAGGAAGTGCAAAAACTCGTGCGCTGGCTTGTCCGCGACGTGAAGCCGGACATAGTGCATCTGAATAACGTGATGTTGATCGGTTCCGCCCGGGAAATCCAGCATCAGTTGGGCGTGCCGGTGGTCTGCACGCTGTCGGGCGAAGACATTTTTCTGGAAAAACTGGCTGAGCCGTATTACTCGTCCGCCCGGCTTTTGCTGCGTCAGCGGGCGGCCGAATTGCCGGCGTTTGTGGCCATGAACCGCTATTACGCCGATTTCATGGCCGATTATCTGGCCGTGCCGCGCGAGCGGATCGAAGTCATTCCGCCGGGCTTGAACCTCGAGGGACACGGGGCCGGGAAGGTCGAAAACCGTTTGCCCAAACAGCCGATTACCATCGGGTATTTGGCACGGATTTGCCCGGAAAAGGGCCTGCATCAACTTGCCGAAGCATTGAAAATCCTTGCCGACAATAAGGGCCTGCCCGCGGTCAGGCTGCGGGTGGCGGGCTACCTCGACGAGGCCGAGCGTCCCTATTTGAACGAGATCAAACATCAACTAGAAATTTGGGGATTGGCCAACCGCTTCGAATATCTGGGCGAATTGGATCGGCCGCATAAGATCGCCTTTTTGCAATCGCTTGACGTATTCAGCGTCCCCACGGTGTACCACGAGAGCAAAGGACTTTTTGCCCTGGAAGCCTGGGCCAACGGCGTGCCGGCCGTGTTGCCCGCGCACGGGACGTTTCCGGAAATGGTAGAAGACACCGGCGGGGGCCTGCTTTTCGAGCCGGGAAAACCGCAGGCCTTGGCCGACGCGCTAAAACAGATGATCCAAAACCCCGATTTCGCCGCCCAGTGCGGACAAAGGGCTCAACAAATCGTCCACGAGCGGTACAATGCCGATATTATGGCCCGGCGAATGATTCAGTGGTATAAAAAAGTGATGAATGCCGAATTGTGAATGCTGAATGCCGGAATAAGTAGGTTATGCTTTAGCATAACATTATGCAAGATAAAAAATGAGTTATGCTAAAGCATAACCTACGGTTGCCGTTTATATCATGCCAACATTAATTGTCGATAACGTTGCCAAGCAATATCCTACCCTGGGCGAACCGTTGGAAGTGCTGCGCGGCGTGTCGTTGGAATTGGACGCGGGGCGGAACGCGGCGATCATCGGGCCCAGTGGGTCGGGTAAAAGCACGCTGTTAAGCATCATCGGCTCGTTGGAAAAACCCAGCGCCGGCCGAGTCGTGCTGGACGGTCAAGATCCGGCCGGGCTGGACGAACCGGCTTTGGCCGAGTTTCGCAACCGGCGAATCGGTTTTGTGTTCCAGGATCATTACCTGTTGCCGCAATGCTCGGTGCTGGAGAATGTTCTGGTGCCCACGGTCGCCGGCGGAAAAACTACGGCCGAAGCCATGGATCGAGCCCGAGTGCTTGTAGATCGCGTGGGATTGACCGATCGCTTGGAGCATCATCCGGCCGAGCTATCCGGCGGCGAGCGGCAGCGGGTGGCCATCGCCCGGGCCCTGATAAATCGGCCGACCCTGCTCCTGGCCGACGAGCCGACCGGCAACCTCGACCGCACCAGTGCCGAGCGGATCGGCCGCTTGTTGCTGGACCTGCAACAGCAGGAGGGGATGATGCTTATCGTGGTTACCCACAGCGAGCGTCTTGCGGCCTTGATTTCCCGGCGATTCGAGTTGGACGAAGGGAAATTGAAGGAAATATCTTGACATATTGATTCCGATGTAGCCAATGATCCTTATTCAGCCGCAAACACGGCTGTTCCAGCCGAGTTTGCTATTGGTTTGGCCGTGGAATGGTTCATTTGCAATGTAGGACGTAATAAGACGGCTTTGTAATTGGCGATAGAGCATGTATACTTATTCGTTACCAACGAAATAAGTAAAGGTGGGCAGTAAACTGTCCACCCCTTAACTATCTAATCGCTGAGATCTGAACCCTGAACCCCGAACCCTGAATCTTTTAAGATGCGTCCTATCCGAACGGTATCGATTTTTCCCACTTTGTTGACCCTGGGGAACCTGGTTTGCGGATTTTTTGCGATTGTAGTTGCGGCCCGGGTAGACAAGCCTGACCTGATTGATTGGAACGCTTGGAAAATTGAGGACACGACGAATGTGATGATAAGCGGATGGCTTATCTTTCTGGCCATGGTTTTCGACGGTTTGGACGGGTATGTTGCCCGGCTTTCGCGAACGGCGAGCGATTTCGGGGCCCAGTTGGACAGTCTTTGCGACGTGGTAACATTCGGCGTTGCCCCTGGTTTTTTGCTGGTCAAGATGTGCCCGAAGTTTACGTACCTGCACAGCCAGGCGGTTTGGGTGATCGCCGCTTCTTACGCCGCTTGTGCGGCGCTGCGATTGGCGCGGTTCAATGTCGAGACCAGCGATGACGACGAGCACTTGAGTTTTAACGGGCTTCCCAGCCCGTCGGCGGCGGGCGCGATCGCGGGATTCGCCATCATGTTTTATACCCTTCGCGACGTAACCAATCCATTGATGTTCGCCCGTGAAATTGACGCCGTATTGCAATACATCTTGCCGTTTTACGGGGTTATGCTGGCCTTGCTTATGGTTTCGCGGGTTCCCTATCCGCACGTGGTGAACCAGGTGTTTCGCGGCCAGCGAAGTTTTGGCCATCTTGTGGGAGTCGTCTTCGCCTTCGTGGCCATTATGGTGATTCGCAACTATTCCATTCCCATCATTTTCTGCGTCTTTGTTTTTTACGGTCCAGTGCGGATGGCCTGGGGAAAAATAATGCACCGCCGGCAAGAGGAAGAAGAATCGCTGTTTTGAGGGATGAGAGATGAATTGAATTCGCCGTCGGCTTTCAGCAATCAGCTATCAGCTAAAGGCGGCCGAAAGCTGACTGCTGAAAGCAAAATTGAAAACAGTTAACCGATTACTCCGTGTCTCCGTGTTGAAAAATATAATTGTAAGGGAGTCATCCATGTTTTCCGGAATTGTCGAAGCCTTGGGAACCGTGGCCGAATTGCGGATGGAGCCGCCGGGCTGCCGCATTATTGTTCGCGAGGCGAAGATTGCGGCCGAAACAAAGGTGGCCGACAGCATTTGCGTAAATGGGTGCTGCCTGACGGTCGTGGAACAAAACGGCGACACTTTTGGATTTCAGGCCGGTCCGGAAACCCTTGCCCGCACCAACCTCGGCGAACTAAAACCGGGTAGCCGCGTCAATTTGGAACGCGCCCTGGCCGTGGGCGGGCGATTGGGCGGTCATTTCGTATCCGGACACATCGACGGCACGGGCGCCCTTATCGAACGCATCGATCAAGGCGATTGGTCCACGTTCTGGTTCTCCGTGCCCCGCAGCCTGGCAGTGCAAATGGCCTCGAAAGGATCGATTGCCGTGGACGGGGTGAGCCTGACGATCGTCGAAAGCCAAGCGGATCGCTTCAGCGTAGCGCTTATTCCTTACACTTTGGCCGTTACCACGCTGGGGCCTTTGACCGTGGGCGGCACGGTCAACCTCGAGACCGATATCCTGGCCAAATACGTGCAACGGCTTTTCGAGGCGCATAATTGGAAATGATAAGTTTTCAGTTGTCAGCATTCAGCTATCAGCATGAGAACCTGTTGTGGCCGACTGCTGAGTGCTGAAAACTGACTACTGAAAGCCCATCACAATTATTATTCATCCCTCATCCTTCATCCTTCATCCCTCATCCTTAATTTATGTCCGGCGATTCGACTTCCAAGCAGACTTTGTCGTTTTTGATGCGGCGCTTCGAGGAGGCGGGCATCAGGCCGCGGACCAAGCTCGGGCAGAATTTCTTGATCGATCTGAACCTGCTGGGAATACTGGCCGATTCGGCCGATTTGACCGCCGATGACGTGGTGCTGGAGATCGGCGCCGGAACCGGTTCCTTGACCGCGCTTTTGGCCGCGAAGGCGGCTGTAGTGGTGACGGTGGAGGCCGACCGGCGAATGTTCCAACTTGCCGGCGAGGAGCTGCACGCGCTGCGGAACGTGGTCATGCTCGAGATCGATGCCCTTAAAAACAAAAATCACATGAACCCGGAGGTGCTTGCGGCCGTAACGTCGCATCTAAATGCAGCGCCGGGTCGGCGATTCAAACTGGTCGCCAATCTGCCTTATAACATTGCCACGCCAATTCTGGGGAATCTATTGGCCGAGGATCGCCCGCCCGAGTCGATGACAGTCACGATCCAAAAAGAACTGGCCCAACGGATCACGGCCGCGCCGGGCACAAAGGATTACAGCGCTTTAAGCATCTGGATTCAAAGCCAGTGCCGCGCGTCGATACTGCGGGAATTGCCTCCCTCGGTTTTCTGGCCCCGGCCCAAGGTCTACTCCGCCTTTGTGCGGATTGTCCTGGATCGGAGCTTGCGCGACCGGATCAGGGATCGGGAATTTTTTCACGATTTTATCAGGGCCATGTTCCAGCATCGGCGCAAATTCCTGCGGACCCAGTTGCTGCTGGCCGCCGGCAACCGCCTGGATAAATCCGGCGCGGATGCGATTCTTGAGCGGCTTAACCTCGATCCTTCCTTGCGGGCCGAGCAGTTAAACGTAGAGACTATGATCGCCTTAAGCCGGGCGGTGCAAAATGCGGCGGCCATTTGACTCCGACACCCATGGCAATTAATATGAAATTGTACTTGGTTTTTATTTGAGAGGGCGTCGGACATGAAATTCATCGAAATGTCGGGAAAATCGTTAATGCGCGTGCTCAGTGGTGATGAACCGCACCCTAATGAACTGGCCCAGTTGGGCGTAAGCGATGAAAGCGTGGTCCGCATTAACCGCCAAGGCGACATCGAACTCCGCCGGGCCGACCGCTGGGACGTTATCGGCGGACTGCTGGGCGAATTCGAATCGCGCATCAAACGCGAAACCGGCCTGGACTGGGTGTGAGATTCTTTTTTGCCATACAATCATGACTATGGCATTAAACATTCATTAATTCTTCGGCCCGATGTGTCCTCTTGTTCTCTAAGATATTGCTATTTTTGGGAATAAAGGGGAATTTGCCTATTATTCTTGACATTAATCCAGACCAGAGAATAATTTAAATGTGGGGAGCGTTTGTTAAGACTATCCGGAGGGAAGTGAAATGGGAAATGTTGGTCGGGCAAGTTTACTGATATAGACAAAAGTTACCAAGGCCAAGCCGGAGGAACAATTGGAAATGATCTTTGGCACGGGCTTTGACAAAGGATACACCGTCAAAAAAGCTTGACGGTTATTGCATCCGCAGTTCGCTGTGCGGTGTGTGGCGCAGCGTTCAAGTCGGATGCAAATACTTGCTCCCCCCCCGGTAGCAGCCGCACCTTGACACGGAGTCGAGGTGCGGCACGTTTTTTAATGTAGCAGGCACACTCCGTGTGCCGTCTTGAAATTTTTCAAACGCACAAACGGCACACGGAGTGTGCCTGCTACATTCAAACGCCCTTATACTCTACTTGCCGGTGAGCGGATAAGCACGATAATGTCCGGCGATGCAAACGAACACGCGGTTAAAATCGGCCCCGGGCGGAGAAAAATTGTTCTTGCCGGAAAATCTTGTCCGGGATTTCGGTCCCCGCTCGGCTATAAGCAAGCGGTGCGTTGACAAACTGTGGAACGTTCTTCGGGCAGGTCATCCCGCGTTGGCTGGTTGGAAACTGCGGTTTGGCAGGATTTTGGGAACCGATTGGCAGCGATCGGAAAAGGCATTGCACACTTGTGCCCGTAAATTGGGCATCGAATGCGACGATTTTAAGCCCGATGTATTTTTATTCGCTCTGCAGGCTTATTATGCAATTTTATTGCAGTTGTTGGTAAGGCGATTTCCCGCGCTGGCAGGATTTGATTTATCCGAAGAGCCGTTTTCCGTGAATTTGTGGGCCGAGGATGCCGAATTGGCCGGGGAGCTAAAATGCTTATCCGCCGCCATGGAAGAATATTCCCCTTCGCAGGAAGAGGAAAAAGGGGTCAGGTCCAATTTGCGGGCGCCAACCGAAGGTTGGTCACGGCCCGAAGGCGGGCACCGACGCGAAGCGTTGGTCGTCGCACAAATTGGACCTGACCCCTTTTTCCATTCAAGCGGCGATTTATTGAAGGCCTTGTATCAAGAGTTGTTTCCCCGTGCGCTGCGTCACCGGCTGGGCGAATACTACACGCCCGATTGGCTCGCCCGGCATGTCCTCGATCAAGTGGGCTATAGCGACGGATTGACTCAGCGATTGCTGGATCCGGCCTGCGGGTCGGGCACCTTCCTGTTGACGGCCATTGGGCGGATTCGCGCGGCCCGGCTTTCTTCGCAAAGCGGCAACCTGCCGAATTCTTCGAAGTCTGAGCTATGCAAATATATTCTTTCACATGTCGCGGGCGTTGATTTAAATCCGTTGGCGGTAATGACCGCCCGGGCAAACTATCTGATTGCCATCCGCGACCTGCTGCCGCCGGCGGAGGCGATAGAAGCGCTGGAGATACCGGTTTATCTGGGCGATTCGATCTTGGATATTCCCCCGCACGCCGCCTTGCATAAAGAAAAATTCGACCTTGTTGTAGGCAATCCGCCCTGGATCGCCTGGGATAACCTGCCGGCCGATTATCGGGAGGCCACCAAACCGCTATGGGAGCATTACGGGTTGTTTTCGCTCTCGGGAAACGAGGCCCGGCACGGCGGCGGCAAAAAAGACCTGTCCATGCTGATGCTCTATGCCGTTGCCGATCGGCATTTAAAATCCGGGGGCCGGCTGGGCTTTGTCATCACGCAAACGTTGTTTCAGACCAAGGGGGCCGGCGATGGATTCCGCCGCTTTCGCATCGGAAACCAAGGCGAATGGCTCAAAGTGGAGCGCGTCGACGATCTTGTTGCCTTGCGACCATTCGGCGATGCCGCGAATTGGACGAGCACAATTGTGATTGAAAAAGGCCGGGCCACGCAATATCCGGTGCCTTATTTCAAATGGTCTGAAAAACAAGTGAGTGCCACTGGCTCTGTGTGTGCCACTGGCTCTGCCAGTGCAGATTTGGATCTTTGGCAGGATGTACACTGGCAAAGCCAGTGGCACACTAACAAGAAAACCTGCCAAATTGGAATTGGAGGATCACTATCTGCGACTTCTTTTGTTGCCTGTCCGATCGATGCCACAAGGCCGGGATCGCCCTGGTTTTTGCAGCCCCAAGATTTTTCCGTAAATATGGAAGAATTGATCGGCCCGTCCGATTACATCGCACACCTGGGCGCAAATACCGGCGGGGCGAACGGCGTTTATTGGTTGGAATTGCTGGGCCGTGCCGACGACGGCATGCGGGTGCGCAATATTCCCCAAAAGGGCAAGACCGACGTGAACCTTGTAGAAGCCGTCGTCGAGCCGGATCTGCTTTACCCGCTTTTGCGCTGGGGCGATATCGCCCGCTATGCCGCGCGGACTCATGGCCTGTTAAAAAATGATTGTGCCACTGCTTCGTTAGAAGCAGTGCCGTTAAAGCCAACAGGAGATTCACTGCTTGCAAGCAAGCAGTGGCACACGCGATCCGGTTTATATCTTCTTTTGGCCCAGGATTGCGTTGCCCGCACAGGCATTGACGAAGCATTGATGCGGGAAAAATATCCCCGGACTTTGACTTATTTGGAACATTTTGAAAGCCAATTGTGCCGCCGGGCGGCTTACCGGCGGTACCAGCAGGGGCGACCGTTTTATTCTATGTACAACGTCGGCCCTTATACAACCGCGCCGATTAAAGTGGTTTGGCGGCGAATGGACCGGCGCATGAATGCCGCAGTGGCAACAGCGGTCGATAGCCCGCTTTTAGGCCGCCGGCCGGTCATCCCCCAAGAAACCTGCGTGATGATCGCCTGCGATTCGCTTGAGGAAGCCCATTACCTTTGCGCGGTGCTAAATAGTTCGCTGGTGAATTATATCGTTCAATCGCACAGCGTGCAGGGCGGCAAAGGATTTGGTACCCCGAGCATGTTAACGTATTTGAATCTGCGCCGCTTTGATCCGTTAAACACAGTGCACGCGGAATTGGCAAATTGCAGCGAAGCGGCGCATCGAGAAATAAGTCCCGAAATTGAAACCCGCATAAACCGCCTGGTTGAGGAATTATACGGGTTGGATGCTGAAAAATCTTTTCAGTAGCGATCATCTCCAATGAAGAAGGTTCAGAATTTCAGATCGTAATGCCTCCAATTCCAAACCGAGGTTCATTAGCACTTGAGCGGCCGCGCCCCCTTGTTCACGAATTAGGCCCAGCAGAAGATGTTCGGTGCCCACATAGTTGTGGCCCAAGTTTCGGGCTTCCTCAAGCGAATACTCTATGACTATTTTCGCGCGGGGCGTCTGCGGCATTTTGCCCAAGGTTTCCGCGTCGGGCCCGCTTGGTATGAGTTTTTCCACTTCCAGGCGGATTTTGCGTAAATCAATGCCCATGTTCTTCAGCACATTGGCCCCCACCCCGTTGCCTTCCTCGAGCAATCCAAGCAGTATGTGCTCGGAGCCGATATATTCGTGATTGAACCGTATAGCCTCCTGGTTTGCCAGATACATCGCCTTCCGCGCATGGTCGGTGAATAATTCATACATGGGCGACACCCATTAGTTATCCATTCGATCTTAGAACCATTACGACCGAAGCAATGTTGGCCGCAATTCATTTGGTATCTTCGCTCTTCGATTCTTCAGCGGGCCAACGCTTATCGATGATCGGAGTATCGGAGGGAATTCGGATGCGATTCAGATCGATGACCTTGCCGTCTATGATTAGTTCAATATCAACTCGCGCGCGATACATGAATCCTTGAAATCCCTCTCCGCGGGTTGCCGGAATCCAAGTTTTTTTACCTTGTACTTCTCCCATCCTTATGTACTCGGGCAGTAGTCCGTCCGGCAGGAGAGCGGAAGATGGCCATGGGGGGCCAACCGCCAGACCTCCGCTAATCGATCCTGCCGGTGAAATGAATGTCCGAACTGCCGGGACCTCATTGGAAAATATTACCACTTGATTGGGCGGCGAAATTGCAACCTTGTTGATTATCAATGGTCCGCCTTTAGACTTCAGCCCAATCAATAGCGGCCAGGACCGTTCAAAGGTCTCCCGATCTTTAAAATGGATTTCATAGATGTCTTCATGAATTATGGTAGCAGTACGAATCGTTCTGGCATCTTTTCGCAGAGGCTCCAATTCTTTCGGCCAGCTTTGGGGCCACATGCCGGTTTCATCAATCATCGTGATAGCAAATCCCGCCGGCGATGATATTATCAATGCAAGAAATGCCAACACGCCAAGTTTTATCATATGGCGGTGCATCTGAAACTCCTGCGAATAGATGCCTGTTTATATATAAAGCCGCAACCACGGGTCGTTAAAGTGAAGATCCGATTTCAAAGTGTATCCTAAAAACCGTTTAGTAATCCTTACAGGGGTCTATACGGATACACTAGGATATTGGTTTTCGGATAAGTTCTAAGAATCTTCCACGCTGTGCGTGTGGAAATCGGGGCTGTTGAGAAATTCCAGGACTTTTGTGGCCCCTTCCCAGATTTCGTACATGAAATGTTCTTTTAGGGCCAGGCGGATGACGCCTTTGACTTCTTTAGAGAGCGTGCCATAGCCGGCGATTTTAGCGCAGATGGCGTCGTCGCCTTCGGCGATGGCGGGCAGGGCCCAGCGCAGGGGGAGTTTATATGCGGTGATTCCCTGCAATTTCATGCCTTCCGCCGGGGTTTCCATTTTCAATTCCACGAGCACGAAATTTCCCTCGCAAGGCACTTTTTCCCGAAAGCGGGAAGCACTGACCATGCCCGCGTTTGTTTTAAGCAGCCAGCCTTTGCCGTCGTTGGCCCAGGTGGCAATGACATGAGCGGGATCGCAGACCCAATAGCGATTTTGCCGGTTCAGCCGTTCCAAAACGTGCGTTTGCAGGCGTTGTTTATTGCCGATGAGTCCGAATTGGGCGGGGTGCGGTTCCTCGACCGGGACTGACGGCAGGGTATGGACATTTGAAGGCAGGGCTTCGACCCCTTCGGGTACGGGGACATAAATCGGTTGACCGCACTGGGGGCAGGGCTTGGTTTGTCCACCATGCTTATCCTTAGCACTGAGTTTGCTGCCGCAGCTAGGACAAACTACGCGAATCATGGGTATTTCGACTCCCCGTGTTTTTCGGCCTCAAATGTGACAATGTAACTGACTAATAATAAGATGTCAAGAAAAAGGCGAAGAATCTCGACATCTGCCAGTCTAATCACACTATCCACACCTGATTTACCGATGAGACTATAGGTAAGCTTACCAAAGAATTATGGTATTGACCATAGTCCGCCGGAAAAAAGAAAATACCGGCTTTTATATCATGCTTTTAACCCATAAGTCGGGTTTGGTTGCGTCCTGGTGGAAAAAGAAATAAAATGTGTTAAGATAAAACCTTGATAAACGGACGTGGGAGTGAAATCACCGTGCATTTGGATCACCTGCCTGGTACGTTCTTTGGACCATCGAACCTGGTAGAACTATTGCGCCACCGCGCTCGATGTCAGTCGGACGATATCGCATTCACATATTTGGTCGACGGCGAGAACGAACAGATTCACTTGACTTACGCGGAATTGGACCGTCAAGCCCGCGCATTAGGCGCCTGGCTGGAAGCCCAGGATTTAGTGGGCGAGCGGGCGTTGCTCTTGTATCCGCCGGGATTGGAGTTTATTACTGCCTTTTTTGGGTGTTTATACGGGGGGGTAATCGCGGTTCCCGTCTATCCCCCGCGCCGAAATCGCTCGCTGGGGCGGATTCAGGCCATTGCCGAAGACGCGGATGCCAAGGTGGCCTTGACCACCGACGCCGTGCTCTCCCGCGTCATGCCGTTGATCGACGAGACTCCGCACCTGAAAAGCCTGACCTGGCTGGCGACCTGCCGGGTACCGGCGGACCTGGAAGAAAAATGGGACATGCCCGACGTTCACGGCGATACGTTGGCGTTTTTACAATACACGTCGGGCTCGACGGGCGCGCCCAAGGGTGTCGTGTTGAATCATGCCAATCTGGTTCACAACTCGGCGCTTATCGCCCACGCCTTCGAGCACACCCGGTCGTGCAAGGGGGTATTCTGGCTGCCAAGTTACCACGACATGGGTCTTATAGGCGGAATTTTACAGCCTTTGTACGTAGGCCGGCCGAATATCTTGATGTCGCCGATGAGTTTTTTGCAAAAACCGTACCGCTGGCTGTCGGCCATTTCCCGATTCAGCGGCACAACCAGCGGGGGGCCGAATTTCGCCTATGATCTTTGCGTCCGCAAAATAACCCCGGAACAACGCAAAACACTGGACTTAAGCAGTTGGCATGTGGCTTTCAACGGCGCCGAGCCCGTGCATGCCGAGACCATCGAGGCCTTTTGCGAGGCATTCGAGCCTTGCGGATTTCGCCGCGCGGCGTTTTATCCGTGTTTTGGACTGGCCGAGGCCACGCTCATCGTTTCCGGGGGATATGCATGGAATCCGCCCGTGATGAGGACCTTTGACGCGGCCTCCCTGGCCCGCGGTCAAGTGCTCGATGCCGATCCGGAAGACAGGGGCGTGAAAACGATGGTGGGTTGCGGGCATAATTTACCGGACCAGAAGATCGTGATTGCCGATCCGGAGACTATGACCGCTTGTGCTCCGGGGAGAATCGGCGAAATATGGGTTCAAGGCTCGAGCGTGGCCCAAGGTTATTGGCAGCAGCAAGAGTCCACTAAAGCCACTTTCAAAGCCCGATTGAAAGGCACGAGCGAAGGCCCGTTCCTCCGCACGGGCGATTTGGGATTTTTACTAGACGGGGAGTTGTTCGTTACCGGGCGGGTGAAGGATCTGATCATCGTCCACGGGGTGAATTATCATCCGCAGGACATCGAGCGGACGATACAGCACAGCCATCCCCGCCTGCGGCCCGATTCCGGCGCGGCCTTTACGGTAGAGCTCAATGGAAAAGAGCAGTTAGTGGCGGTTCAAGAAATCGAACGCCGCAAGCAAGGCGATTGGGACGCGGTTTTCGACGCCATCCGCCGCGCCGTGTCGGCCGAGCACGAATTGGCGCTGGACTACATCGTGCTGATCAAGGCGGGCAGTATTTCCAAAACTTCCAGCGGCAAGATACAGCGTCATGCGTGCCGCAACGCGTTTTTGGACGGGAGCTTAAGCGAGGTCGCCCGCTGGAGCGCGGCCGGCGATACAAAGAGCCCGGCGGCAAGTTCGGTCTTTGACGGCGGCGGGGAAGCGGAAATAGAACAAGCCGCGGGCAGGGAACCCGTGAAACGTGCGGTTACCCCGGCTTTTATGATGGCGGCTTCGAAAAACGGAAAACTCTCCGCCATCGAGAAACGCGTAACGCAAATCGTCCTGGAAGAAATCATTCGCGTGGCCCGCGATCGTGTGCAGGGAATGACCCTGGACTCGCCGATTGTGGAAACCGGCATGGATTCGCTGGAGCGAATGGAGATCGTGGCCTCGCTGGAAGAGCGTTTTGGCGGGCGTTTTCCCGAGGAAGTGCTGCCCGAGATGGAAACCACCCGGCAGGTCGTCGCGGCGGTGATCAAGCACCTGGGCACCGAACCGCGGGGAAAACCCCCGCGCCCCGCCGAATTGGATATTCCTCCCGCACATTACCGCTTCGACCATTTTCCCGAGTATCGCAGGCTGCGCGAGAATCTGGACCTGATGGATCATTCCAGCTTGGGCAATCCCTTTTTCTCGGTCCACGAAGGGATAACCAACAATCGCGCGATGATCGGCGGCAAGGACGTCATCAGTTTCGCCAGTTTTAACTATCTATGCATGTCCGGCGATCCGGCCGTATCGGCCGCCGCCAAAGAAGCCATCGACCGGTTCGGCACCAGCGTATCGGCCAGCCGCCTGGTATCGGGCCAAAAAATAATCCATTTGGAACTGGAAAAGAGCATCGCCGAATTCCTGGGCACGGATGACGCCGTTGCCTTACCCAGCGGTCATGCGACAAATGAATCGGTCATTGGGCATCTTTTTGGACCGGGCGATCTGGTTCTTCACGACGCCTTGGCCCATAACAGCATCATTCAAGGAGCGATCCTTTCCGGCGCCCGCCGCCGGCCTTTTGCACACAACAACTGGCAGGAGGCCGATCGCTTGCTCACTCAGTTCCGGCACGAATATCGCCGCGTGCTGATAGCCCTCGAAGGCGTGTACAGCATGGACGGCGACATCTCCGATCTACCCAAGTTCGTGGATGTCAAAAAACGGCACCAGGCCATGCTGATGATTGACGAAGCCCATTCGATAGGCGTGCTAGGCGCCAGCGGGCGCGGCGCCGGCGAATACTTCGATGTCGCCCGCCCTGACGTGGATATCTGGATGGGCACCTTGAGCAAAGCCTTGGGCAGTTGCGGCGGCTATATTTCCGGGTGCAAGGCGCTTATCGATTATCTTCGCTACACCTTGCCCGGCTTTGTTTTCGCCACCGGAATTTCGCCCCAAAATGCGGCCGCGGCATTGGCGGCCATTCGCTTGCTGATAAAAGAGCCCCAGCGGCTGGTGCGATTGCACGAAAACTCGGCTCTATTCCTCGATCTCTGCAAACAGCGCGGGCTGAACACCGGCACGAGCAAGGGTTCGCCGATAATACCCGTTATTCTGGGCAATTCGCAGCACTGTTTGGTGCTTTCCCGGACAATGCTGGCGCGAGGAGTGAACGTCATGCCGATCCTCCACCCGGCAGTGGAGGAAAGCGCATCCCGGCTTCGGTTTTTCATAACTTCAGGGCACACGTCCGAAGAGCTTCGCTACGCCGTGGAAATAATGACTGAAGAATTGGAAAAAATAAATCCGGCATATTTGTATCGCTTACCAAGTAGTTCACCAATGTCTTAACTAAAAGGAGAGGTGTGGGTTGCTTACCGAACAAGAAATTACACGTAATTGGCGCAGCCTGTTCCGTAATGCCAAGCTCAGCGAGGAAACCTTCGCTCACGCGGAGCGCCTGCTGGACGAATTGCGTCCGGAAAGTCCCTTGCGGCATCGACTGGAGAGCGAATTAAACGAGATGCGCGAGAAAAAACCACAGAAGCGCTAATTTGCGGAATTTAGTTCTTCTTTATTACCCGCGTCTTGCAGCCGGGCAACATGCCCCGCTTAATCGCGGCGCTGGCAAGACTCCGGCGGCGGCGCACGAGCCGCCCGGCGGCGAGAATCCGGTGCAGCCTGAGGGCAAGATATCGGCCATTAAATGGCCGCGGCGGGCGATTAACGGTTGACGTCGATGCCGATCTCCAAGCCATTCATCAGCACGTTGTCTTTGTTATGATCGCGGAGGATGCCCAAAAAGCCCCGCGCGGGATCGAGAGTGTAATCGACCATCTCGGAGCCTCGGGCAATGTTGTTCAACCATAAGCCGCTCCAGCCTGCACGGAAAGACACCGAGCGGGTGATCTGGTATCGGGCATCCAGGCGCAGCTCGACGCCCTCCGAAAATTGACGGATAAAATCGTTGTGGTTGATGGCAGTCGGGCCCAGGTAATATGGTTGGCCTGAACCCACTACGCCGGGAACAATACCGACGCCGATATCACCGGTCTGATTGATGTTTTGGCAATCCAATCCTATCAGGCCGCGGCCTTCAGTGGAAAGCATCCAGCGGCCGAGTTTTTTGAACCAGCGCGCGCCTAACTGGCCGGCTATGATGTGATTTTGCGCTTCTGTGATCCATTGGCTGTTGCCAAGTGTAACGCTGCCTTGGGCGTTTACCAGGAAGGTATCCTCGAATTCTAAATATCGCGGGCCGATAAACCACTCGAAAAATCCTCCATCATGCAATTGTTCGGACCGGCCTACATAATCTAATTCAACACCCCACGATGACACGTCGTCCCGCATCAGTACGTTGGTGAAGTTTACAGGCAGCGCCAGTAAAGTGGTTGCCGGCGGAGGAGTGACGCTAGCAAACCGGCCATCCAACGGATCGTATGGAGCAACCGTACCGGAAACCACCTGATTAAAGACCATGGCCACATCGTGTGCGGGGATCGATTGACTCTGCTCGGTCAATTGGTAATAACTTACCATCCAGCCGCGATCATCATATATGCGTCCCAACTCGATGCGATTGCCAAGATCAAAAACCTCCTGAATACCTCCGGTATCGAGTTCGTTGGGTTGTACAAACTGATCTATTGTTGGATCTATTACCGTATGGTTCAAGATGTATGGGAGCGGGGTCGTCAGCCCCTCTTTGCCGATGGTTGAGACCCTTGGCTTCGATATGGTCCAGTACAATAGATCATATACGAAAAAAAAGCCTTCGTTGGGCTGCGGTCCCCTGCCGTAGGAGCTGACGTCGGCAGGGGCAAAAAGTTGCATCCCCTCCAGGTCTTGTCCTATAGCCGAAGCACCCATCAGCAAAATCAACAACCCTACGGCCAAGTGCGAAAATGTACGGTTTAGCAACATAGTTTGATCCCACCTCGATATGCGCGCCCAAAGGAACAGACGCCGGGATGCTCCCGCGCGGAGCGTCCTTATACCGGTTGTGACGATAATATCGGTCATGTCAGTCGCGGTAGTTGAGTAAGAAAGGAAAACCTTGCCGGAAAAACCGAGAATTAGTGCTTTAATCAACCAATTGCGGCAAGATAGGTAACTTAACATGCCGGTGGTAAATCAATGTGCCCTCTAACCCAAAACCGGCAATGGCAATCTATCATGCGAAAAGAACGGTTCCAGTTTATATCGCCGGCAAGCTCTTAAGGGATTCGATCAGGCAAGTGCGGACTGACAAAAGATTGATTTGCTCAATGGAAACCGCAGATTCCCGGCCTCCCAAGTACGAAAATGACCAAAATGGCTATTTTTGATATTCCATTGATAGTACCGATTTTAAAATTATTTTGCAATTTTGCGTTTTTTTTGTATATTAGGAGAATGGGATTTGTTACACGCGACGTCAGGATACATAAAGTCCCTGTTTTTTTGCACCAAATGATTTGAGACAAGTGAGTAAGTGAGGGGACGGATGACCGGAGCAACGCATCAGGTTATCATTCCAAGATTCGGGCGCATGTTGATTCGTATCGCATTGATGTTTGGCTGCGCCTTGGCTGGCGCATTCTGCATGCCCGTATCGGCCATCGCGGTAAACGTTACGGTTAATGCCGGCCAGGATCTGGCAGTGATGCCGTCGGTGGGCCTGGGCGTCGGCGCCTCCGTATACGAAGGCCTGTTCGCGAACTCGTCGACGCCGGGGCTGCTTCAAGAAGCGGGAGTCTCAGCCATACGTTACCCCGGCGGCGGCTACGCCGACGCGTTCCACTTCTCGGCATCGAATGACGAAATCGGGTCTTCAAACGGATATGGAATGAGTCCATGGTGGGGTAGTAGTAACTCATACGGATACATGGGCTATGCAAGCGATTTCGGTTCATTTGCGAAGGGTCTTCTGCAAAATTCCGGCGCCCAAGGCGTGATTACGGTAAACTACGGCGCCGGTTTGCAGTGGAACTCGACCAAGACAAAGCTAGTGGCGCCCAGCTCGGGCGCTTCGCCGAACGAGGCGGCGGCTTAGGTCGCGTATGCCAACGGCGACCCGAGCCTCTTCGGCACGCCGCAGGACATTTCTTTGGGCACCGACGCCCAAGGAAACAACTGGAGGACGGTGGGCTATTGGGCAAAACTGCGGGCGTCGACCGCGAACCAGTACCAGACTTGGGCCACGGCGGCGGGCGTGTATGATTCGACCAACAGCTTCCTTGCCATCAACCACTCCGCTTCGTTCGGCATCAAGTATTGGGAAATTGGCAACGAAACGTTCGGCGCCGGCTATTACGGCGGCGGCAACGGCTACGCTTTGAATTACAACGTCCCGTACGATGGCACTAACCGCGCCGGCAATTCGGCTCTGTCCCCCGCCAGATACGGCACGGACGTGGTCGCATTTTCGCAGGCTATGAAGGCCGTGGATCCGACGGTCAAGATCGGCGCCGTGGTCAGCACGCCGCCCGGCGACTATAGCTGGGATACTCTCAATGGCCAGGAATGGTCGAACGTGGTGCTTTCAAAGTGCGCCAACAACATCGACTTTGTCATCGCCCACTGGTATCCATACGTGGGCAACAATCCCGACGGAACAAGCCTTTTGGCGGCCGTCCCCTCGACGCTGCCGCAGATGATAAACGGCACGACGTCCGGGCTGGACGCAGGCACAAACGCCGGGATTCGCGACTGGATTAACACGTACCGGCCCACCGATGGCAACAAAGTCCAGATTTTCATTACCGAGTTTGGCTACAGTTCCAGTGGCACCGACAACACGACGACTTCCGCACACGCATGCTTTGTGGCCGATGCCTATGCCACGTGGCTCGATTTGGGCGTAACAAACGTCGACTACCAGGAGTTGAGCTCGTCCGCGTTCCTCGGCGACGGCAGTACCCGCGGAGACGCCTTTGACGCTGTGTCCATCCTGAACAAGATGTCAAAGCCCGGCGACGATCTGGTTTCCACTACTTCGAACAATTCACTGGTCAGAACGCATGCCGCCTTGCAGGCCGACGGCACTGTGGCCGTCATGATTATTAACGACAGCACAAGTAGCAATTCAGTGAGCGTCACCATAAACGGCGACACCATGACCGCCAACGGCCTGCGCTACAGCACTAACGGGTCGGACACCACCGCACTGACGGCCATACCGGTCGCGGGCCTCGGTAATTCTTTCACCATAAGCGTGCCCGGGCGCACGATTTACGTGTATCTGCTGACTCCCATCGCCCAAGTGAATGCCGCCTGGAATCTGGCCGGCGGCGGCAGTTGGGGCACCGGAACCAATTGGAATTGGAACCGCGCACCAAAGAATCTAGGCGATATTGCCACGCTGGGCAATGCGATCGCCGGCGCATCCGCCGCTTTGACCCTCGACGGCAACCGCACCTTAAGCAGCCTTACCTTCAATAACACGTCCGGCGGCAGTTACACCATCAGTCCGGGAACATCAATCCCGTCCAGTACACTTATTCTGGCAAATCAAGGGTCGTCGGCCGCAACCATAACCGTGTTGGCCGGCAACCACTCCATAACGGCGCCGGTGGAAATGGACAGCAACGTAACACTAAGCGCGGCCTCGGGCAGCGGACTGAATATATCGGGCCCGATCAGCGAATCGGGCGGCACAAAGTTTCTGGCCAAGACCGGCAATGGCATCCTAACGCTCAGCGCCTCGAACACCTACACGGGGGCGACGCAAATAAACGGCGGCGTGCTGGAGTTGACTTCCGCCGGGCAGATCTCCGCCAGTTCGCCAATCTCCACCGCCGACGGGACCACACTGCAAATCGACGCAGGCTCGCATGCCCTGGGAACCATCAGCGGCACGGGCACGCTTAATCTCACGTCCGGCGATTTGACGGCCAACTCGATTTGCCAAGACACTTTGACTCTCGGGGCCGGCGCAACACTGACCATTGTGGCCTTGCCCGGTGGTCCCCTGGCATCGAGAGAAAATCTTGTTCCCGTGCCCGAGCCTTCAAACCTTGTCCTTTTGGGACTCGGCTTAATGACTGCATGCGTTCTTTTGTATATTAAGAGGATTGGATCAATACTGCACGACATCCGGTCTTTATACCGGCACGAACGCCGGGATATGCGATTGGATCAACACATACAGGCCGACTGACGGCAATAACGTTAATATTTTTTTATCAATGTCAACCATTACGGTTTAAGTTCACACGATACTCGTGAGTGCTGAAATTTTGCTTCCCGTCTCAAACGGAATTATCCAAACGAAAACACAATATTGCAGAACAAACAACCAACACAAAGAATCGCGGTATTATGTCTAATTCACTCTGGATATTGTTAAAGAGTTTTCGGCTGGAAAAAAAGTCTGCAAAAAATAGACCGACCAAAACAGGCCGGCATCAGTTTGAGCAGTTGGAGCCTCGGATGTTATTGAGCGTAGCCGCCCAGGCTTACGACTGGAACAGCGTCACCATCAAAGCCAACGGTTTTATCGACGGCATCGTTTATAACCCCGCCGCTCCCAACACGGTCTACATCCACACCGACATGGGCGGGGCGTATCGCTGGGACCAGACCGCCAACGAATGGATGCCCATGCTCGACTGGGCGCAGTACAATGACTGGTCTCCACAGAATCTGGGCGTCGAGACCCTGGCGGTCGATCCCACCAACGCCAACCGCGTTTACATGGCCGTCGGCACCTACAATAGCCCCACCGCCATCATGCGCTCCACCGACGGCGGGCGTACTTGGCTGCGCACCGACGTCAGCGGCATCCTATCCAACGGCAATGGCTCGGCCCGCAATGCGGGCGAACGCATGAATGTTGACCCCAATTCGCCCAATATTCTCTACTACGGCACGCGTACGGCCGGGTTGTGGAAGAGCACCGACTACGGCGCAACCTGGGCCCAGGTCGCCGCCTTCCCATCCGTCGGTGAAACCTCGGGCTTCGCCGCCAATACCGGCATCGTCTGGACCCTGTTCGACAAGAGTAGCTCCACCCCCGGCACCCCTACGCAAACGATCTATGCCGGCGTCGAGAACGTTGACGCGGGCGATACGAGAATCTACCGCACCATCGACGGCGGGAGCACCTGGAGTGCGCTCCCCGGCGGACAGCCCACCACCCTCGATTACTTTCCCCAGCGCGCGGCGCTCACGCCCGACGGCAATTCGTTGTATATCACCTACGGGTACTCCACTAGCTACCCCGGCCCCTATGGCCTCACCGAAGGCATGGTCGAGAAAGTAACTAATCCGGATACCGCCAGTCCCACGTGGACCGAAGTCTCACCGGTCTCCGCCGCCTATGGCTTCTCCGGCGTGGCCCTGGATCCAACCAACCCCAACATCGTTTACGTTAGTGAGCTCAATGACTACAACCCGGCCGACCGCATCTGGGTATCTACCAACGGCGGCAGTTCCTGGAGCGTGATCACCCCCAACAGCAACCGTGACGACTCCTCGGCTCCCTATGCCAGTTCCTTGAGCATCCACTGGATGGGCGATTTGGAGATCGACCCGTTTAACCACAATGTGGCCATGTTCACCACCGGCTACGGGCTCTACAGGACCACGAATCTCACGTCCGCCACTCCCACATGGTCGTTTTTCAATGACGGCTTTGAGCAATCGGCGGCATTGGAACTGGCCAGTCCCGACACGGGCGCCGTTCACCTCATGAGCGCCATCGGCGACCGGGACGGCTATCGCCACGTTGATTTTACCCAGTCCCCCGCACTAGGCCGGCTCGGGCAGAACACGGGCATGGATGAGGGCACCTGCGACGACATCGACGTGGCCTTCAATGATGCCAATTACCAAGTTCGTCTCACACGCGTTTCCCCGTACGTGCAATACTCCAACGACAATGGCGTAACCTGGTTCTGGGCCTCATCGACAGGAATCTCCGGGAGCACCAGCGGCGGGGGCAACCTGGCCATCTCCGCCGATGGCACCAAGATAGTTTACGAACCCGGAGGCAGCGGCCGGGTGATTTACTGCACCCGCTCCGGTTCCACCTGGGGCAGTTGGTCCGCTCCCGCCACCAACCGTCCTGCCAACGGCGCCGACATTGTAGCCGACTTGGTCGGTTCCCAGACCTTCTATGCCTATGTGGGCACCACCGTCTCCCGCAGCACTGACGGCGGGGCCAACTGGACGGTCATGACCAGCAGCGCCCCCAGCGGGGCCACCTGGATCCGCGCCCTGCCGGGTCAGGCCGGGAACTTGGTCATGTCACGCGGCAGCAACGGCCTGTGGCGAACCATTAACGGCGGCGCCACCTGGTCGCAATTGGCCAGCGGCGTCGTCACTACCGCAAACCAGGTGGGCGTCGGCATGGGCCCCACATCCGGGAGTTATCCCTCCATCTTCGTCGGCGGCACCGTCGGCGGCCAAAACGGCTTCTTCCGCTCCGATGACCAAGGCGCCACTTGGGTCCAGATCTCGGACCTGGCTAACCAGTACGGATATGTCACCGTGATCCAAGGCGACCCCCGCGTCTACGGCTTGTCCTTACCCACATTTTATAACATCCTTTGCGAGTTCTGCACCGCGAACTAGCAAGTACAGTTTCTGCCATCCGCGCCAGATCGTAATCCAACCTGGCTCGCCGTCCGACTTCCGCCC
>JBEKZY010000340.1:0-5967 GCA_049509395.1 Thermoguttaceae bacterium
GACCGTCGCGGACGTTGATTTGCTGTTCTGCCGGCTCGTAGCCTTCCAGGTCGATAATGATCTTGTAGTCGCCGGGCTTAACCGGAAAAAGACCCGGCGATACGCCCAGTTCCTTCCCGTCCATAAGGACCTTAGCGCCCTCCGGAGTGGTGCGAACATACAATTCGGACGGCGGTTCATCCACTGCTTCAGCTTGGATAACACAGAATCCAAGGAATACAATAAAAGCCAGGCAGAAAAACAGCATGGCGGTTTTATTTAGGAAGTTCATGTTCGCGCCTTTCGCAGCAACAGGTAGAAATTATTGTAGCGGTAATCAAATCCGAGTGAAACAACCCCACAGGTTATTGGAAGAAATTAAAGTAGTATTAGCCACAACCGCGAGCTTTACACGTGCGCGACCACTGGTCGCGGCTTTATGGGGCACCACTATAGATATGCGCCAGATGGACAAAATCAGGCTTTGCTGGTTGAATAATTTATAAAAATGCGATAAAATCGTACTGTTTTACTATCGGGAAAGGGGTCATTGGCGGTGGGATCAAGCGCGGTAGATGCATCGGCCTTAAACAGCAAAACGCAGGCGACGTTGCTTGCGCGGTTGCGGGACGGTTCGGACGCATTGGCCTGGGATGAATTTTTCCAGCGCTATTGGCGTTTGATCTATGCATACGCCAGGCAATGCAACTGCTCGGAATACACGGCGGAGGAAGTCGTGCAAGACGTGATGCTGAAGGTCTTCGAGCAAAAGGACTTTTTCCGTTACGATCCGGCGCGGGGGCGGTTTCGCGATTGGCTGGCCACAGTGGTGCGGAACAAAGCGGCCGAATTGCGGCGCAGGCCGGCGGATCGAGTCCGGGCCAAAGGGGGAAACTTGGAGATCGAAGACTTTGCACCTCGGTCAAATGGCGCCGTGCCAGATGACGTTTGGGAAAATGCCTTTGAACAGGCCTTGCTGCTTGTGCTGTTGGACGTGGTTCGGCGGGAGATGAGTCCCAGGACTTATCTGGCGTTTGAACTTTTTACGCTCCACGAAATACCGGGCGCGGCGGTTGCAAAGCAAACGGGCTTGACCCGCAACGGGGTGTATCGGGCATGCAAAAGAGCCTTGCAACGACTAAAGGAACTGGGGGCCGCATATCGGGAGGATGGCCAACTCAGCGAGCGGATCAAACAGGCGCTTCGATCGCAGCCGCGGGGCGCGGTCGAGCAGTCGCTTACCACGCGGATTGAGAAAAGCATGCAATCGCGGTGAAGAGGGAAGGATGAGGGATTAGGGATGAGAGATGAGGGATGAAAAAATCGCTTGCGGTTTAGCAACGCATATTGAAAAATAAAATGAATTCTGATGACTGATAAGCAAGAACCTCCACAAGTGCCGGATTATGAGCTGATACGGCCCATCGGCGAGGGCGGATTCGGCCGGGTGTGGCTGGCGGCCAATCAGACCACCGGTCGTTTGCGGGCAGTCAAGTTGATTCCATTGCGGCGATCCGGTACTACCGACGCGGCCGGCAGGGAGATCGTATCGCTTACGCGCTTGGAAGCGAATCTGGGCCACAGGCACCAGAATCTGTTGAGCATTCACCATATAGGCAAGACGGCCGATTATCTGTTTTACGTGATGGACCTGGCCGACGACATCTCCGGGCGGCAGGCGTCGGATTTTTGCGAGGTCCTATTTCAAAAGAATAGTATTAACCTTCAACCTCTCACTAGCCCCAGCCCTCACCCTAACCCTCTCCCAAAGGGAGAGGGGACATCCACGGAACCTATCCCAAAGAGAGAGGGGACTCATGAATATGAGCCAGCCACATTAAAGAAACGCCTGGAAAGCGGTCCACTGGATCCCAAGGAGTGTTTTACTTGTGCGCGGCAGTTGACGGCCGGATTGGCTTCGCTCAACCAGGCGGGTATGGTCCATCGGGACGTGAAACCGGCAAACTGTCTTTTCGTCGCGGGAGAATTAAAGCTTGCCGATTTCAGCCTTTTGACCGAAGCCAGCCCGTTGGTTTCCAGGGCGGGGACTGAAAAATACATGCCGCCTGATGGACGCATGGATGCCCGGGCCGACGTGTATGCGGCCGGGTTGGTGATATATGAAATGGTCACGGGATTGCCTGTCGACCGATTTCCCGGGTTGGGCGAATTGGGCCGGCGGGTCGTGGACGATCCTTATTTAAGCGTTCTGATACGAGTAGCCCTGCGGGCGTGCGAAGGCGATCCTCAACGACGATATCAGGACGCCCGGGAAATGCGGCAGGATTTGAAGGAACCCGATCCGTGGAGCACTCTACGCCGAAACCGCATAAAACGACTCATAACGGCATGCTTCGCCTTCATTGCCACGGTGCTGGTATTATGGGCGGGAGTATGGCTAAGCCGGCCGCGGCTGGTTCATGTTAATTTTGCACATCCTTTTGAAGCGACTATTTACCTGGACAATATTCTGCAGGTCGATGCCAAGGGAGATCCATACCGGACGCCTTGCACAATCGAAGGTCTGCAAGCGCGAACTTATCACGTCATGTTCAAGCAAGACGAATTGGGAGAAATGGACGCAGGTTTAAGAGATTTCTCCAAAGATCGGCGGATAGAGGCTCGCAGGAAATCAGAGACAGGCCATTGACCGTTGTTTAGGGAGCGTTTCATACATTCCGAGTTTGGGAAGAAAGTGAAGTGACATGATATGAGTACGACTCCAAATCCCAATCAATCACCAATGTCTACCGGCGAAGTTCATGGAAAAGTATCCATTATTCTCGAACTGGCAAAATGCGTGGTTGTCGGACTTGCGGTAGGTGCTTCCGGAATTCCTTTGTACATCGTTGGAACTGGTTTCTTTTTCGCTTTAAGGGACATGGGCATTTTTATTCTGCTCCTCCTCATTCCTTTAGGGGCGTTGTGTACATGGCTTGTTACGCGAAAATATTTAGCCCAAGGAACGAATCGATTTCGTGGGGCGATTGCATTTGGAGCACGGTACTTCTTTCTAGGATCGGCTATTGGCTTCATCTTGACCGGAAGTGCTTGTGATGTTGCCCAAAATACATTCTTTGGAGGATCGATTGGAATAATGATTGGAAGCCTCGGTGGAGCTTTCCAAGGCTGGATTGATAGCAGAAGGTAAATTTCTGCATGAGATCACCTCTACTAAAGGAAGAGGTGAAGGTTGTATTGGTTATCGAAATACTAGAATCAACAACCAGATCAGCAAGACCAAGATCACCAAGCCCACCGTGGAGGCGATGAGGACTGAAATCGGGTTGTGGATGGTGAGCCAGTCGTGGGCCGAGGGAATTTGCATTTCTTCCGACGAATCCTGCTCGTTCAATAAATCCAAAATAGTAACTATGCGGTTGGAACTGCTGTCGGAACTCTCGCTTATTTGGGGCAATTCGGGATAATCGATTTTGGTTTCGGGCAGGGGCATCGACTTTGCATCTTCGGACGGTTCCGGGCGATTCGGATAAATGCCGTGAAGCCGTTGCATCTGGGGAAGCGCCACCGGTGGAGAACGCGGGCGAATGGGTTGTGCATTTTCGCCCAATTCGCCGGTTGGGGCATCGGCCAAGGGACCGCCGGGCAGCCAGGGTTTTATTCGTTCTTTTACGGCTGTTGCCGAAGGAATTCGCTGCGAAGGATCCTTGGCCATCATGTCGGCCAACATGTCGACGAATTCCCCGCTTAAACGCGGATTTAACAAGCGGGGATCCAGTGGACGAAGTTCGAGATGGGCCCGGGCTTTATCGCTGGTTGAGCCGCCGGGAAAGGCGACCTTGGCAGTGACGATGTAATACAAGGTGCATCCCAGGGCGTAAATATCCCAGGCCGGGGTGGGAGCCCAAGGGTCTTTTACCTGATCGGGGGAAAGGTAATCGGCCGTGCCCACAATCTTTCCGTAACGGGGATCGTTTTCGGCGGTTGATTCAAGTGGTCCGGCCAGGCCCAGGTCGGATAGCTTAGCATCGCCTGCTGGGGTAACCAGCACGTTGCCTGGTTTCACGTCGCGGTGAATAATGCCCTTGGCATGGGCGTGATCCAATCCATCGGCCACTTGATAGATGATGTTTGCCGCCGCAGTCATACATAAGGGTCCCGCCCGGCGGATGAGTTTGCGCAGATCCACTCCGTCGACATATTCAGTAACGAGATAATGTACTTTGCCGTCTTGTCCGGAATCGACGGCCGCGACCAGCTTTGGATGATTGAGACTGGCCATTGCGCGAATTTCGCGGCTGAAATTGGCTATGGCTTCGGGCGTGCACTTGCTGCGGGGCAAGACTTTGATGGCCACCGTGCGACCGATTTTATCCTGCTGGGCCTTAAACACTTGGCCCATCCCGCCCTTGCCTATGGAATCGACGATCCAATACGCCCCTAAATTGAATTTTGTGCGGCCGTCGAATAATTGCTTGGCCTGCCAGGCATTAAGTACGCCCATTTCGATCAGACGATCGGCCAACTGGAGATCGGTAGGTGGGGCGTTGGCATCGGATACATTTCCATGCGACCAGCGCACGCTTGCCCGAGCCTCATCGAGTTGCTTTTCGCTAAGCAATCCGCTGGCCAATACGCATTGTTCAAATAATGATCGTTCGACCAAACTCATTAAAAGGACTTATACCTCTTTCTAACACTACCTGGAAAAAGGGGACAAGTCCAATTTGCCGGAACGGCCCAAAGGGTGCTTCGCACAAATTGGACTTGTCCCCTTTTTCTAATACTACCATAACTATGAGGAGGCAAAGTCGCAAGCGGTTCAGGAAGGCTCGCTTACCCCCCAACGATACCAGGCATCGGGCAAAGGGGCCTCCAGTACAATTTGTTCCCTTTTAACGGGATGCGCGACAACCAGGCGCCGGGCGTGAAGTGCAATACCCAAGGGAAAACTCTGGCGGCTGCCGTATTTACGGTCGCCTAAGATTGGATGTCGATGGTGGGCGAACTGGAGCCGAATTTGATGTTTTCGGCCTGTCTTTAATATAATCTCGACCAGCGACCAACCTTCGGTAGGCGCCCGGCCCTGAATATCCGACAGTTTTCGATATGTCAGATTTGCCAGTTTGGCGCCCGGCAATCCGGGCCCGACAATCCGCATGCGGTGGTGCAATTCGTCCTTGCCGAGGTAATCGGTGAAACTGCCCGCGGGCGGTTCCAATGGCCCTTCCACTACCGCCCAATAAGTCTTTTCCACGGCGTGTGTGCGAAACTGCTCGGTCAATCGCGCGGCGGCCTTAGAGGTCCGGGCAAAAAGTACAACCCCGGTCACCGGGGCGTCGAGCCGGCTCATCACGCCCAAGTATACATTGCCGGGCTTGTTGTATCGGCGTTTAATATAATCTTTGGCAAGTGAAAACAGGCTGGGCTTATTGTCTGAAACGCCCTTGGTGGCCATCCCCCGGGAATTGTTGGAAGAAGCCGGCTATCGGTTCGAGGTCTGCCCGCCAACGGAAGAGGCCGAGTGCGGGTTGTGCAGTACGGAAACGCCTGCGGAGTTGGTTGCCAGACTTGCCTATCAAAAAGCGGCCGATGTCGCCCGACGAGTCGGGGAGGGCGTGATTTTGGCTTGTGATACGGTTGTGGAGTGCAACGGACAGATCCTGGGCAAGGCAGGTGATGAAGATCACGCCCGGCAAATATTGCAAATTCTTAGCGGGCAAGAGCATCGAGTTTTCAGCGGATTGTGTCTGTGGAAGATTCCCGAGGGCAAAGCCCGAACCCGGGTGGCTATAACCACGTTGCGCATGGACCATCTCTCTCACACGCAACTTGACGAATATATTGCCGGCGGCCAATGGGAAGGCAAGGCCGGGGCGTTTGGATACCAAGACCGGCTGGGTTGGGTACATATCGTAGAAGGCAGCGAGTCGAACGTCGTCGGCCTGCCCCTGGAATTGCTGGCGGAAATGCTGCGGGAAACTTAGAGCCTATCAATAATAGCGGGTTTTTTGCCCCTCTTCCCTG
>JBEKZY010000341.1:0-5372 GCA_049509395.1 Thermoguttaceae bacterium
CCATTCTATACGCAAGGCGGATAAAATGGGCAATAAGAATCTTCACAATTCTAGGTCTTAGATGAGGCAGTGGGAAAAAAGTTCCCCACCCCCCGCCATAATGGAGAAAATCCGGTACCATTGCCAAGCAAAATCGACTCGGTTAGACTGTTTAACGTCAGAAAAGTTCTATTAAAAACGGCGACGGGCGCCAAGCCAAGCATGGTCGGGCGGTCGCGGTTTGGTTGCGGCCAAAGGCCGTTTTATACATCCCATCCGGAGAAACAACGATGAAAAAGAGTTCAATGCCGCTTAGGATTTTATTTTGTGCAGGATTGGTATCAATCATGGCGCGTTTTGCCGGGGCCGATGATTGGCCTGCCTTTCGCGGACCGCAGCGCGACGGCATGTGCCGCGAAACCGGGCTGCTGAAAGAGTGGCCGGAAGGCGGTCCGACGCTGGCTTGGAAGACCACCGGGCTGGGCGAGGGTTTTAGCACCGTGACGGTCGTGGGCAACGTGCTTTACACCCAGGGTCATAAAGACGGCAAGCAATGGGTGATGGCCTTGGATGTGAGCAAGGGCGGCAAGTTGATTTGGGCGACGGATTTCGGCCCGGTCCATCACGAAGGCGCAGGAAAACCCGGATCTCGCAGCGTGCCCAGCATCGACGGCGATAGACTTTATACGACGGGCATCGCCGGCGAAGTAGTGTGCATGGACATCAAGGACGGCAAGATCATCTGGCAGAAGGATTTTGTCAAGGATTTTGGGGGCAAGGCGCCGATGTGGGGATATGCCGAATCGGTGCTAGTCGACGGCCCCTGGGTGGTGTGTACGCCGGGCGGAGAAAAAAATACAATCGCGGCGCTCGACAAGACCAACGGCGAAAAAGTATGGGGCGCGGCCGTGGGCGACCCGGCGGCATACGCGTCGGTGATCAAGGCCACGATCGACGGCGTGGAGCAATACATAAACTTCACGGGCAAGGGCGTAATTTCGGTCCGGGCCAAAGATGGAAAATTTCTTTGGCGTTACAATGCCCCGTCAAATAAAGTGGCCAACTGCGCGGCTTGTATTATCTCTGGAAACTCAGTCTTTGCCGCCAGCGCTTACAATATCGGCGGCGGGCGGGTCGATATAAAACGTACGGGCGATGAATTTGAAGCCAAAGAAGTCTATTTCACGAAAAAAATGCAAAACCATCACGGGGGAATGTTCCTGCTTAACGGCATGCTTTACGGGTGCAGCAATCCCAAAGATCTCTCTTGCATGGACTATAATACCGGCGAGATCAAGTGGATGGACCAATCATCGGGCAAATGCTCGGTGTTGTATGCCGACGGGATGATCTACTGCCGCGACGAGAACGGCCCGATCAGCCTGGTCGAAGCCACGCCGGAGGGCTTCAAACTCAAGGGCCGCTTCGATCAGCCCGACCGCAGCAAACTCAACAGTTGGCCATACCTGGTTATTGCCAACGGCATGTTATACGTGCGCGATCAGGACGTGCTGCTGTGCTATGACGTGCGGGAAAAGAAATAGCGGGCAGCAGACAGGGAAGATTGCAAATTGATAATTGCAAAATGCAAATTGCATATTTAACAACCGCAGATATATATTTTAATCGAAATAATTGGCTGCCATGAGAAATGTGACAGGATTGATTGGTGCGATCGTAGGTTATGCGGTTTTTATTTGCGCGGCCTGTGTCTTTGGCGAGGATTGGCCCGGCTTCTTGGGGCCCCGGCGCGAAGCCATCTGCCGCGAAAGCGGTTTGCTGAAAGAGTGGCCGGAAGGCGGTCCGCCGCTGGCTTGGAAGACCAGCGGATTGGGCGAAGGCTTTAGCACCGTGTCCGTTGTGGGCAACGTGCTTTACACCCAGGGGCACAAGGACGGCAAACAGTGGGTCACGGCCCTGGATGTTAGTAAACAAGGCAAATTGATTTGGCAGGCCGATTTCGGCCCGATTCGCAACGAGCCGGCGAATCGTCCCGGCTCGCGGCCCGTGCCCACCATCGACGGCGACCGGCTGTACACTACCGGCATCGGCGGCGATATAGCGTGCATGGACGTTAAAGACGGGCGGGTCGTGTGGCGGAGGGATTTTGTCGAGGATTTTGGGGGCAAATTGCCCATGTGGGGCTATGCCGAATCGCCGCTGGTCGACGGTCCCAGGATGATCTGCACTCCCGGCGGGGAAAAAAACACCATCGTGGCATTGGATAAGGCCAATGGCAAACAAATATGGGGCGCGGCCGTGGGCGATAAGGCGGCATATTCCTCGGTCCTTAAGGCCACAATTGACGGCGTGGAACAATACATCAACCTGACTCAGAAGGGCGTTATTTCGGTGCGGGCCAAAGACGGCAAGTTCCTTTGGCGCTACGATGCCCCGGCAAGCAAACAAGCCAACTGCTCGGAGTGCGTCGTCTCGGGCCGTTCGGTATTCGCCTCCACCGGATACGGTGTAGGCGGCGGACGGGTCGATGTGAAACTCGCCGGCGATGAGTTCAAAGCCAATGAAATCTTCTTCAGCAAAAAAATGCAAAACCATCACGGCGGAATGGTACTGATCGACGGCATGATCTACGGCTGCAATAATCCCAAAGATCTTACTTGCCTGGACTTTAATACTGGCGAGGTCAAATGGTCCGATAAAACGGCGGGCAAGTGCTCGGTGTTGTATGCCGAGGGGATGCTCTACTGCCGCGATGAGAACGGCCCGATCAGCCTGGTCGAAGCCACGCCGCGTGGCTTTAAAATCAAGGGCCGCTTCGATCAGCCCGACCGCAGCAAACTCAACAGTTGGCCCTACCTGGTTATTGCCAACGGCATGCTCTACGTGCGAGACCAGGACGTGCTGCTGTGCTACGACGTGCGGGAAAAGAAATAGTGGGCGGTGGACAGTTGACAGTGAACAGTGGACAGTGAAGAAGTGAACGGTGCGCGGAATGTTTTATCGTTCAATTTGAAATTTGCAATTTGCATTTTACAATTTGCAATCTAATTAATCTTAAAAAAAGGAGTGGAGCTGCCATGGGAAACGCAAATCGATCGATCGGTGTGATTACAGGCTGTTTGCTTCTGTCCGCTGCCGCCTCCGCCTTTGCACAGGATTGGCCCCAGTGGCGGGGCCCAAATCGGGATGGTAAAGTAGGCGGATTCACCGCCCCGGCCGCCTGGCCCAAGGAACTGGCCCAAAAGTGGAAAACCGACGTGGGCTTAGGCGATGCAACCCCGGCCCTGGTGGGCGACCGGCTCTATGTTTTTACGCGGCAGGGCGACGAAGAGGTGGCCATGTGCCGGAGCGCGGCCGACGGCAAGGAAATTTGGCACATCAAATATCCGGCCATAGCAGTCACCGGACCGCCTTCCGCTCATCCAGGCCCCAGGAGTTCGCCCACCGTGACCGATGGAAAAGTCATCACACTGGGCGTGGGCTGCGTTCTATCATGCATCGACGCCGCCACCGGTAATCTGCTATGGCGCAATGATGATTATGCCACGACCGAGTCCCCGTTTTATACTTCGATGTCGCCCATTGTTGTCGATGGGATGTGCATTGCCCAGCTTGGCAAAAAAGACACGGGCGTTATTATTGCCCTGGAC
Source organism: Thermoguttaceae bacterium (assembly GCA_049509395.1). Lineage (GTDB taxonomy): Bacteria > Planctomycetota > Planctomycetia > Pirellulales > Thermoguttaceae > JBEKIK01. Next base: position 3,591 of record JBEKZY010000341.1, read on the forward strand.
ATGGCCACCGGCAAGGAAAAGTGGAAATGGGGCCCGGGCGATTGTCCGGGCTTTGCCTCGCCCGTGTTGATGACCGTTGACGGCACGAAACAGATCGTGACCCTCACGGAACAGCGAATCGTTGGCGTGGCAACGGCCGACGGAAAACTATTGTGGGAAATACCCTTCGTAGCTAAAGGACGGTCCTTTAACGCGCCCACTCCGATCGTCGAAGGCCAGACCGTGATCTACACCGGCGCGACCCGGGGCACCAAGGCGGTGAAGATCGAAAAGCAAGGCGATACATTTGCCGTCAAAGAGCTTTGGAGTTCGCCAATCGCCACGATATTCAACACGCCCGTGCTGAAAGACGGCCTGCTATACGGTCTTTCCGAGCGCAGTAGTTTGTTCTGCCTCAGCGCCCAAACCGGCCAGGAGGCATGGACCGCCAAAGACAAGCTCTCGCAATTCGGATCGATCATCGACGCCGGCCCGGTGCTCATCGCGATGACCGAAAAAAACGGATTGATCGTCTTTAAACCCGGCGACAAGGAATATGAGGAACTGGCAAAGATCAAAGTTTCCGACACGCCCGTCTATGCCCACCCGGTGATCGCCGGAAAGCGCATCTTCATAAAAGACAAAGAGTCGCTGACGTTGTGGATGATTGAATGAGAATCGAATGAACAATATCAGTTGGCGGGGCAATATAACTGTCCCGCCAACGATTTTTCCACACGCCTGGTAAAGCTCTTTTCCCTCTGATTACTGTTAACCATATTCCCTTGTTTTTCAACCAATATTATGTGATAATAGGATAGACGTTCTTCGGTTGAAACAGGAGACTGCTTTCATGGCTACAATGATTCTCGATCCGCAATTTGCCGAGCAATTGCTCGAACAGCGTCGGGCATGGGGCGCGGATAAATTCGACGAAGTCTGGGAGGGAGTATATATGATGACGCCTTTGGCCAATTTTGAGCATCAAAATCTGGTCGGTGATTTTTTTATGATTCTCAAAGAGTTATTAGGGGTGAAAAGACTTGCGGAAGTTCTCCCCGGCGTGAATCTTGCCGCTCGAACCGGAGATTGGACAAAAAACTACCGCTGTCCCGACGTGGCGGTTTTTCTCCGCGATACTAAGGCCGAGAATTGCGACACGCATTGGAGCGGAGCGGCCGATTTTCTCATCGATATCACCAGTCCCGGCGACCGCGCGCACGAAAAAATCGCCTTTTATGATGAGATCGGCGTACATGAAGTTTTGATCGTGAACCGGGAGGCGTGGACCCTGGAACTGTATCAACGGCAGAACGATCAACTGCAAAAAACGGCTGAATCGCGCTTGCCCGACGCCGCTATCCTTGCCAGCCGCAAAGTTCCTCTCACATTTCAACTGCTTCCCGGCGAAAAACGCCCGGTCATCGAAGTCGCCCATACGGCAAGCGATAAAAAATGGTTGCTGTAATCTTTTTTAGTCTTTGCGACTTAGCGGCTTTGCGAGAAATAGAATTATTCTATGTTTTTTCCGTGTATATGTGGTGAAATAGATGAAAATTTATTTCTCCATCTCATCAGCCAGCAATTCCCACAGGGCTTCGAGCGATTGGGGGATTACGCGCACGGCGGCGAGGATGGGCATGAAGTGGGTGTCGCCGATCCAGCGCGGGACGATATGCCAATGCAGATGACCGGGCACGCCGGCGCCCGCCGCCTGACCTAAATTCAGACCGACGTTAAATCCTTGTGGTTTGATCGCCTTTTCGCACAGTGTGATCATCCGCCCCAGGGTTTGCATCAGTT
>JBEKZY010000342.1:0-5368 GCA_049509395.1 Thermoguttaceae bacterium
CGTCTTGACTTGACAGGACCAGCTTAGTGTGCGGCGTTTTAGCGCCAGCGCGAATGGGAGATTGGTCAAGTCCCACGATTCTAACCACTTGCAACCCTTGACACGGCTCACTTCATGGGAGAGATTTTATGTTGATAAAAACTCAATGGGCATTCTCCCTATGTGTAATTCTTTTATGGCTGCAAGGAACGCCTACTCTGTGTGCACAAACATCTTCAATTGCATCGAAGACAGTTGTGATGTTTCCGGCGGACAAAGCCCGGGATGTAAATCCGGATACACACCTGGAACTCACTTGCCCCAGCGCGCCCATATTAGGCACAAAAGGACAGATTCGCATATACGACTCGGCCGACAACCGACTGGTCGATCTGCTCGACATGAGCATTCCCGCCGGTCCTACTGCTCCTTCCACTGCGCCAAAGGCGCCTTACATTGAAAAACCTTATGAATATATTTCGGGGAAGTTCACAAATGCCAATACCAAACCCGGCACGCCTTCCGGTGGAGCAATGCCAACGCCGGATAATTATCAGTTGACCATTATCGGCGGATTTACCGATGGATTTCATTTTTACCCTGTCATTATCCACGACAACACCGCAACCATTTATCCCCACAACAATCTTTTGGAATACGACAAGACGTATTATGTTCAAATCGATCCGGACGCATTAACCCTCGGCGATGACAGTTTTAAGGGGATAGACGGAAAAATGGGCTGGGTATTCAGCACTAAAAAACTGCCGCCTCCCGCCGATTCGGAAAGATTAATCGTGAGCGCCGACGGATCGGGCGATTTCAATACTGTTCAGGGCGCCATTGATTTTACTGCGGATTACAATCCGAAACAGGTCACAGTTTTCATAAAAAACGGCGTGTACGAGGAAATCATTTATTTTCGCAACAAGACGAACATAACAATACTGGGCGAAGACAGGGACAAGGTTATCGTCAAATATATGAACAAAGAAGTCTTCAATCCACACCCGGCGAACATATCGACCAATGAGGTGGAGGGAACTTTCCCGTCCCGGCGCGCGGCATTTGCCGTGGACCATTCAAGCAGGATTAATCTGGTAAACCTTACTATCAGGACAACCGCGGAGAGGGCCCAGGCGGAAGGTTTGCTCGTCAATGGAAGTGAGAACATTATTTACAATGTCACTATCGGCGGTTCGGGCGATGCGCTACAATCGAATGGATCGGCCTACTATGCCCGCTGCCGCATCGAGGGAGCGGGGGATACGATACTCGGACGCGGGCCAGGCTTCTTCAAAGATTGCGAGCTTACCTCCGGAGGCCCATACATGTGGATACGCAACACATCCGCCAATCATGGCAATATATTTGTGAACTGTAAATTTATGACTCCCGAAGGGAGAGAAACGGTATTTGCACGCGCACCGATGAATAACGGCAAGGGTTATCCTTATGTTGAAGCAGTGTTGATTAATTGCGCGATTGCGGGCATTTCTCCTGTTGGCTGGGGGAGTATTGGTGGAGATACAACTAATATGCATTTATGGGAATACAACAGTACCAATATCAGCGATGGGAAACCGGCCGATGTAAGCCAGCGTCATTCTGCATCGCGACAGTTGACAATGGAGAAAGATTCCGCGATTATTGCCGACTACACCAATCCGGCCTATGTACTCGGCGGCTGGACGCCAGCGATGGCGCCCATTATTCTATTGCAACCGAAAGTGGTAAAGGCGGAAAAAGGCCAGGCGGCAACCTTCAATGTAGAAGTTGCGGCCATCCCGGATGCAAGCTATCAATGGTTCAAAAATGGCCAGGTTATTAGTGGTGCAACGAATGCGGTTCTAAGCATAGAGTCTGTCAGTGCTGATGATGCAGGCAACTATAGCGTTGCCATAAAGAATCCTTCGGGAAGTGTTACAAGCCAGGAGGCGACATTAACGGTAAAGTAACACAAAATGATGAGAGATTTCGGGGACTGCAGAAAGGAATTCTGAATTCCAAAATTCCGGAATATCCTGCTGCGGGAACGGGTTGGGCGAAACCGACAAGACCGATTTGGGGCTGTGGTGCGGAAAAGATTTCATCAATCTAAAGCGCGGCGGCACGACGCTGGGGACCTTTTCCTACCAGGAAATCATCCCGCGTCTGAAAGCCGAACTGGATGCCATGATATTGAAAGGTATTGGAACGCGGACTTCTGAATGATTTCATCCTTTCATTGTCACAGATCTCATGCATCGGGAAAATAGGTGGTAATGGTGTACCATGCGAACGTGACGAGCAACACTGATAAGAATCGTGCACTTGCAGACGTCCAGTATCGAGGTGGATATGGAGGAAATACTGTAGCAACTAATGCAACGAGCCAAGCAATAGCGTTGCCTATCAGCAGAAGTGGCCACGTACCTGCCCAAAGTTCCCAGAGCGCATAACCAGACTCCCCGGCTATCTGCACTACATTCGAGGATTGTCCGATTACGAATACTTTTATGAAGAAGATCAGCGTGATTAGAGGCATGAACGTGATAAAGGTGGAAGCAGCCAAAGTCCCAACACGTCTTTGCTTCGCAAAGGCGGGCGGGTAAATGAATGCTGCTAAAGCAAGGGCCGCATGAAGGACATGAAGGATAATCCATGCCCAAAGGAAAGTCCATGGTCCTGCCAACGGCAGACATTTCCCCAAGCTAAAGGATGCGGCGACGGCGGTGATGCCAATGAATATGCCAATCAATCCATACTGAGTCCTTTTCATCGTCGCGTTTTCCCATGTTCTTGAGTCGATCGAAAAGTCGAAAATAGTCTGTCCAAGGTAATAGGCTCTCAAAAATACCCGATATAACGGAACTTACGGCGACCTTACCCCTATCGACTGGATGAAACCAAGTCCTGTGCAGCAGATTGAGTTGTTTCGCTGCTGGATTTTCCAACTTTATCGAGATTCTACTTTTCAAATAGCGTTCGAGGCAGTTCTGATTGGCGAATGATTGAGCGGAGCGTTCCAAGCCCTAATTCAGGCAAGCTCCCGGGCTAAACTTTCAATGCGACATTCATTCCCTGACATTCAATAAACGCTGGTCGCGGTGGTTGATTTTATTTTAAATCTACACGCTTGACATGTACGAGCCTGTGGCCAAGCATATCGACGGCGGCGCTTGCTTGTTCGAGGGCTATGTAGCCAAGAATGGGTTCATACTCGCCGTCTTCGCCGGGGAGCATGTCAAGGAACAGAACTTCCGCCATAATCGGGCGAAACTCGCCGATTTTCGCGCGTACCGGTCCGCAGACAACCCCAGTCTTGACCGATTGGTCGGCCATTTCGACTTCTATCTCCGCAAGTTGCTCCATGTCGCCAAGCGATTTGCGCCAAGCACTCGGCAAAGTAATGTACGCGGCGCCTGTGTCGACCAGAGCGCTGACGGTGAGAGATTTATCAGGATCCTTGAAATTTATCAGCTTAAGTTGTGTCACAATACGTCCCATGACTGAATCCTCTTTTCTTGATTAGCTTCATTTTGAGTATAACAGTCATTTTTAACTAATTCAACAAGCAAAACCCCCTCTGAATAAGTAATGCAGGCAGCATCGTTAAATTGGGTAAGTGTCAATGTCAGGGTGTCAAAACTAGCCGTATCCCTATTTCAATACATATTTTACCGGTGAGGGTATTCTGTTATTATCCCCGGCCATGAAAGTCTTAGCACTGATTGACGACGCGAATGCGGTTTGCTGCCGATATCGGATCGAGGCGTTCGAGCAGGCAATGGGCCGAGAGGATATGAGTCTGGAAATTGTTCGGTTCGAAAAAGGCATACTGCGGCGAATCGGAAATCTGCACAAAGCCAAAAAGGCCGATGCCGTTATACTTCAGCGAAAATTGCTGCCGCTTTGGCAGACTTCGCTTTTGCGGCGCTGGGCGCGGCGGTTGATCTTCGACGTAGACGACGCGGTTTTTCAACGCGACAGCAATAGCGATAAAGGGCCGGAAAGCCGGACGCGATCTGGCAAATTTCGGGCTATCATCGCCAAGGCAGATGCGGTGATAGCAGGAAACGATTATCTCAAGCAAGTCACAGCCGCTTTGACGGCGCCGGGACGGGTGTGTCTTATTCCGACCTGCATTGACACGCAAAAATATCGTCCCGCAGTTCATAAGCGAGTTGGCCCTGAGGCAAGGCTTGTTTTTATCGGTCAGCAAACTACGTTGCGATTGCTCGACAGGGCCAAAGAGCAATTGGCGGCAATCGTCCAACAGATTCCAGGCATGGAATTTCGGCAGATATGCGACCGTTCGGCCGATTTTCCCGGCCTGCGAGTGGTTTTGCGTCCTTGGTCGATGGAGAGCGAGGCGGCGGAACTTGCCGAGTGTGACATCGGACTGGCCTGGATGCCGGACGATTCCTGGAGCCTGGGCAAATGCGGTCTGAAGGTTTTGCAATACATGGCAGCCGGTTTGCCGGTGGTGGCCAATCCAGTTGGGATTCATCGGGAGATGGTGATTCACGGTGAAACGGGATTTATCGCATCCACGCCCCAGCAGTGGGCAGAGGCGGTCGCGCGTTTGGCGGCCGATCCGCAATTACGAAACAAGTTGGGGGCGGCCGGCCGATATTTGGCCGAAAAGCGGTATGGTGTGGCCACGTGGGCTCCAAGATTCATCAAAGTGATTCGCGGCGACTGAGTTTTTGATTGAAGATAGATTGTTTTCTGTGCATATTTTTTATATTGCAAATTGAGCAATTGCAAATTGCAAATTGAACAAAGAAAGAAACAAAGTCAGGCAATTAAAGGCGGCGTTTATTCATGTCCAATTTAAAATTTGCAATTTGCAATTTGCAATTTGCAATAACTCTTGTTGCAGCGGCCGGGTGTCACACGCCATTGGCCAACCGGCTTGTGCTGCCGGATCAGAATACGGTGGTTCGCGAGCAACTTACGATCCACAGCGATTTCGTTTTGCCCCCGCACCATCGGCTTTTGGACGAGTTGGTTGCGCAGCGAACCGATTTGAACCGGCGTCTGGGACTGCCCAACTCCGATGAGCCGATCCACGTGTACCTTTTCGAAAACGCGGATCGCTTCAAGGGATTCATGAAGATTTATCATCCCGATTTCCCCGATCGCCGGGCGTTTTTCCTGGAAACCGACACGAAACTCTCGGTCTATGCCCAGTGGGGCGATCGGGTGGCCGAGGATTTGCGGCACGAGATCACGCACGGTTATCTACATTCCACGGTGCCGAACATACCGCTTTGGCTGGACGAGGGCCTGGCCAAGTTTTATGAAGTGGCCCGAAACGAGCGCGGACTTAATCGCCCTTATGTGAATTTACTCGGCCAGCGGCTCAGTCGCGAACATTGGCGCCCGGATTTAAAACGATTGG
>JBEKZY010000343.1:0-5311 GCA_049509395.1 Thermoguttaceae bacterium
GTTAAGCAGGTAATTGCCTCCCTTGCTGGCAATGTCGATTAGATTCCGCAACAGCGTTTTGGTCGATTTCCAGTTGTGATCGTAGCTCTTGTAACCCCAGGTGTCGTTAATGGTCATGCAGGTTTCCCAATCGCGGTCCTTAAAGCCCGTGGCGGGAATAGTTTGCTCGGGCGTTTCCGTGTCGCCCTTGTACCCGCCGCCGAGCCGGTTGTTCCAGATAATGCCCGGTTGAAGCTTCAAGAGCGGTAGGAGCATATCGGCGCGATCTTTGGTCATGTCCTTGGGCGTGTCCCACCAGAGCACGGCAATGGGGCCGTAGTTGGATAGAATCTCCTTCACCTGCGGCACGGCCACGTTGCGGATGTAATCGTCCATGCTGCCGTCCTGGGCCTTGTCCCAATGTTCGCCCGCGGCCGCCCCGCCCGGATTGTTCCAGTCCTGCGCCTGCGAGTAATAGAAACCCAGCTTCAGTCCGTATTTTTTGCAGGCCTCGGCCAATGGTTTTAGCAAGTCTTTGCCGTAGGGCGTGGCTTTCACGACATTCCAGTCGCTGGCCTTGGAATCGAACAGCGCAAACCCGTCGTGGTGCTTGCTGGTGATGACGATGTATTTCATCCCGGCTTGCTTGGCAATTTGCACCCATTTGTCGGGATCGTACTTGACCGGATTGAATTGCTTGGCGAACTCGCGGTATTCGGCAACGGGTATCTTGCCGCGGTTCATGATCCATTCGCCGATGCCCGGGATCTGCTTGCCGTTGTAGGTGCCGGCGGGCACGGCATACACGCCCCAATGGATGAACATGCCGAAGCGGGCATCGCGCCACCAGGCCATGCGCGCGTCGCGCTGGGCTTGCGTCTCCTCGGGCAAAGCGGCGTTTTCCGGTTCGGCCCCCATGCCGGCTCGCGCCGAAAGAGCAAGACTCACAAGGATCAAAAAACCAACAAACCGGCCAATGGAGTGTCGCAAAAACATGATTTATTCCTCGCATTAAAAAAATATTGTGACAAACGTTTCTGTCACATTCTGACACAAATATTCGAGCCAGACAAGCATTTGCCCCGCTGTGAAATGTCATACTCCCCACCATAAAGAGGTACGGCGTCTATCAAGACCAAATGAATTTCAGTGTTCAATATCCGCTGGGACGCTAAAGGTCGGTTTATTAGGTTTGTTTGACGTAAGAAATATCTAACTCCATGCTGGAACAAGTCATTTCGTTGACACTCCGTTGCACCCCGATTAAAATCAGATTAGGTCTTTAATCGAAAAAGTCTCGCTTTCCGGCGCATTTTTCCTTAACAGCCCGAGTTGCCGCCTGGAAAATGAGTCCGCACTTTAATATTCGCGCACCTGACGAAGTTGGCCCCTTGCCGGGCGAATACGGAGTAAGAGATTTATGGCACGAGAAAATCAAGATTTACAAATCGCACTTATCGTTTCCGTCATGCTGACGATTATCCTCGGCGTGGCTACGTTCTTGTGTTACCGAAAATACACCGATACTGAAAAGAGCCTTCAGGCGGCTCTGGCCGACGGCAGTAAAAAAAGCACGCAAGCCGACACGGCCAGGGACGAGGTGAACAAGTTGAAAAAGGACTTCATCGGCGTGCCCGATACGGAAAGAATCGAGGATCTTTCGGCGCAATTCGGCGAGGACATGAAAAAGTACGGCGGCGCATATTCGCAGGAATCGCAGTTCTATCGTCCTTTGGTGGAAAAAATGTTCCAAACCATCCAGGACAAAAACAAGGAATTGGCGGCCACTAAAGAAGAAAACCAGCAGTTGACGGCTAAATATGAATTGCGCGAGGCCGGCAAGGACGCCCAGTTGAAAGAATTCGCCGACCAGGTCAACCGCTTAACCCAGGACCTGAAATCCCGCGAGGAAACCTTCAGTAAAGAGCGCACGCAAATTACCGACGACCAGAATAAAATCAGGGAGCAACTCAAAACCGCACAGAAGGACGCCGCGGCCGAGAAAACGACTTTGGAAGCGAAGATTTCGGATAGCGATTCTCTGATTAAAAAAACCCAGGAAGTGGCCAAAAAACTCCGCGGTGAAAACGCCTCGCTTACCAGAGAAACCATGGATGTTCCCGACGGTGAAATCTCCCGGATCAACCAGCGCAACGGAACAGTGTGGATCGACCTCGGCCAGGCCGACAATCTTAATCCCCTGATCACCTTCTCGGTGTATCCGGCCGATCCCTCGAACCTGGGCAAGGCCGAGAAAAAGGCCAGCATCGAAGTCACCCAAATCCTAGGCGATCACCTGGCCGAGGCCCGCATCCTGGACGATAAGGTCGCCGATCCGATCATGCCGGGCGATAAAATTTACACACCCATATGGAATCCGGGCGACAAGCGGCATTTCGCCCTGGCCGGTTTCATGGACATTAACGGCGACGGCAAAAACAACCTGCCATTGCTGCGTAATCTGATCAAAATGAACGGGGGCGTCGTCGATTGCGATGTGGACGAAAAAGGAAAAGTGAACGGCGAGATTTCCGTCGAAACCCGCTATCTTGTCTTGGGCGATAAGCCCAGCGAAAAAGGCGACACCACCGGGGTGGCCGCTTATTCCAAAATAAGAGGCGACGCCGAAAACTTGGGAATTCAAAAAATATCGCTTGGCGATCTCTTGGAACGCATGGGCTACAAGTCGCAAGCGCACCTGGTCAACTTCGGCATGGGGGCAAACCCCAACGACTTCAAACCCAAACCCGAAGGCGGCGTGAATCGCGTTTCCTCGGGCAACGTGAGCGAAATCTTTAAACCCCGCGAACCGCCGCGCTCCAACGCAGGCGGCGCATATTGATCCGCCGTAGAATCTTAAGTTGAAGTTCGTGCGCGTTTTGCGGACATAACAATTCTTATTGCAAATTGACAATTGCAAATTTAAAATTGCAAATTGAACAATGATAAATATTTAGATTATGACGGGGCAAGGTTTGTTCAATTTGAAATTTGCAATTTACATTTTGAAATTTGCAATATTTTGCTTTATTTAGCCCTTTTTCAGGATTAAATCTCGATCCGGGAATCTCTATTCCCCTCTACTGGTCAAGGCAATGCCCGGCGCGGTAAAATGTGAACCGACGGGAATACCGACATTCTGTTTATTCCATGTATATCGCCGATTGGAAAGGAAAGCTTATGACTCTATCGTTTTATCTCAGCCAAATTGTCGCGCGTGCTGTGCGGCAACAGTACGGTTCACAAATATATCTGGCCATGGCCGCGATAATGCTGGCTTACGCCTTCCTGCCCGGCCAGGCGCAGGCAAAAGACCCGGCCCGAGAGCGCCTGTCGTTTAACTCGGGCTGGAAATTTACCAAGAATGATCCGCAGGATGCCGAGGGAAAACTGGCTTACGCCAAGGTCAAAGAATGGGTCACGCAAACCGGGAGTTCTTTTTTAAAGGAACCGCCCAAAACCGTTAAGCCTGAAGGCGATCTCGGAGAGGACGTCTCATATACAAAACCCGACTTCGACGACAGTGCATGGCGCAAACTGGACCTGCCTCACGACTGGGGAATAGAAGGACCGTTCAAGCAGGAATATCCCGGCGATACCGGCAAGCTGCCCTGGTGGGGCGTGGGCTGGTACCGCAAACATTTTAATATTCCCGCGGAAGATCAGGGCCAGCGCTTCGTTTTAGAAGTCGACGGGGCAATGGCCTACGCCGCCGTTTGGCTGAACGGCCATTTTGTCGGCGGCTGGCCCTACGGGTATTCGTCGTTCCAACTCGATCTTACCCCGTACATCAAGTACGGCGGCGAAAACGTGTTGGCCGTGCGCCTGGATAATCCGCAGAATTCGTCGCGCTGGTATCCGGGCGGCGGCATCTATCGCAACGTGTGGCTGACAAAAACCGGGCCCATCCACATCGGGCAATGGGGCACTTACATAACCACTCCGGAAATTACTAAAGACGCCGCTACCGTGGAGGTAAAAGCAACTATCAATAATCAGTCCGCGGCCGATGCAACCGTAAAAGTCAGAACCTCTATACATAGACAAAACGCGGCCGCCGAGAGTGTTTCCGACCCGGTCAGCATGGCAATTCCGGCAGGGAACACCGCATCGTGCCAGATGAAGTTAAACATACAAAATCCCCGTCTATGGGACCTTAAAAATCCACAACTTTACATCGCTGTTACCACTGTCGAGCAAAACGGCAAGGATGTCGATAGTTGCGAAACCGTATTCGGCATTCGCACCATCAAATTCGACGCCGACAAAGGCTTTTTCCTCAATGGCGAACACGTGAAGCTAAACGGCGTTTGCGACCACCACGATCTGGGGGCCCTGGGCACGGCCATCAATAGCCGGGCACTCCAGCGGCAGATCGAAATACTCAAGGAAATGGGCTGCAACGCCATCCGCACCAGCCACAATCCGCCCGCCCCAGAACTGCTCGAACTCTGCGACCGCATGGGCATGGTCGTAATGGACGAGGCCTTCGATTGCTGGCAACGGGGTAAAAATCGAAACGATTATGGAAGATTGTATCCCGATTGGCACGAAAAGGACCTCCGCGCCCTCGTGCGCCGCGACCGCAACCATCCCTGCGTGGTCCTGTGGAGCACCGGAAATGAAATCGCCGAACAAGACATGCGCGACAAGGGGAAGATCTCGGAGGAATTGACTGGAATCGTCCACGAAGAGGATCTGACTCGCCCGGTGGTCGCCAATTGCAACAACGGCAATGCGGGCTTTAACGGTTTTCAAAAAACTCTAGACGAGATGGGATTCAGCTACAAACCGCATTTATACGGCAGATTTCACGAAAGCAGTCCCGCAATTCCCTTTGTCGGCAGCGAAACTGCATCGTGCATTAGTTCGCGCGGAGAATATTTCTTCCCGGTCAGCGATAATAAAAGCAGAGGTCAAGCCGATTTTCAAATGAGTTCTTACGACCTGTACGCCCCGCCCTGGGCCACCACGCCTGATACGGAATTCAAGGGCCAGGACGAGAATCCCGGCGTGGCCGGCGAATTCGTGTGGACCGGATTCGATTACCTTGGCGAGCCTACGCCTTATAACAGAGATACGACTAATCTCTTGAACTTCACCGATCCGGAAGAAAAGGCCAAGATGGCCAAGGAACTGGAAGAGTTGGGTAAACTCCAGGTGCCGTCCCGCAGTTCATATTTCGGCATCATCGACCTGGCCGGATTCAAGAAAGATCGCTTTTACATCTATCAGGCCAAGTGGCGACCCGATCTGCCCATGGTCCACATCCTGCCGCATTGGAATTGGCCCGAACGCACAGGCCAGGTTACGCCCGTGCACGTGTATACTT
>JBEKZY010000344.1:0-5246 GCA_049509395.1 Thermoguttaceae bacterium
GGTCGAGTGCGTGTGCGACCGAGTGGCCATCCTGCTATCGGGCAAGGTGGTCCGCCAGGGCACGCTCGATGAACTGACCGCCGGCAGCAAGCATTTCGAAATCCAACTCCACGGCGAAGCGAACAGCGAGATGCGCCAGGCGATGCGGGCGTCGCTGCCCTGCGAATTGGCCATTTGCGCGACAATCGGCAGCGCTGCTCCGGGCGGCCCGAGCGCGGGCCTGCCCAAAGAAACAGGAACGCTGCCCACGGGCGAGTCGATCGAGCTCGAGGGCGGCACGCTGCGGATCGCTACCGGCGATCCGCTTCGGATTCAGCCCATAATCGACGCCTTGCGGAGTCGCGGTTTGGTAATTCACACTATTCGAGAGCAGCGTCAGTCGCTGGAGGACTTTTTTATACAAACGGTATCCGAGCCGCAATCGCCGGGATCCCAGCCAACTGTGCCCGCGCAAGGAGGCCTGATATGACGCAAACCTGGGCCATTTTCCTGGAAGCATATCGGAGCCTGAACTCGAAAAAGCTCTTCTGGCTGGTGCTGATCCTTTCCGCGCTGGTAGTGGTGGCCTTTGCCTGTTTGGGAATAAACGAGAATGGGCTGAAGATTGCCTTCTGGCAGATCGACAATAACTTGTTCAATACAAGACAGATGCCGCCGGACCAGTTCTATAAGACGATCTTTGTGCAGATTGGCATCGGCATTTGGCTGGCGTGGCTGGCGACGATTTTGGCAATAATCTCCACGTCCGGGATCTTTCCCGACCTTTTGACCAGCGGCTCGATCGATTTATTCGTATCCAAGCCCATCAGCCGGCTGCGTCTTTTCATCACCGAGTACGCGGCAGGGCTGTTGTTCGTGGCACTGCAAGTGACGATCTTCAGCACGGCGTGTTTTTTGGTCATCGGCCTGCGCGGCGGAGTCTGGGAGCCCGGGCTATTTTTGGCCGTGCCGATTATGGTCTGCTTTTTCAGTTATCTTTTTTCGGTGAGCACTTTGCTGGGTGTGGTTACCCGGTCTACCGTGGCGGCCCTGCTCTTGACGTTCTTGTTCTGGTTTTTCGTGTGGGCAATCGGGGCGGCGGAAAATACCCTGTTAATGTTTAAAACGATGCAGCAGAGAGGCGTGGATTTCGCCGCGGTCCAGGCCGAGTCGAATAATAACAAATCGAAGTCGCCCGATACGCCAGAAAAAGCGGGGGAGTCGCGGTCGGCCGAGAAACCGGCGGAGTCGCCGTCTCCATCGACAGAAAAACCCAAACCAGCGGAGTCGCCGTTGCCATCGACTGAAAAATCCAAACCAGAGGAGTCGCAGTCGGCCGAGAAACCTGCGGAGTCGCCGTCGGCCGAGAAACCGGCGGAGTCGCTATCGACAACTGCTGAGAAATCCGAACCTGCGGAGTCGCCATCGACCGAAAAACCCAAACCGGCCGCTGCGGACGAATCCTACGAATCCAGCGTCCTCGACGTTGCGCACCGCATCGTGTACGGCGTCAAGACCGTGCTGCCTAAGACGACCGAAACCATCGCCTTGCTGGAGCGTTCGCTGGTGCGATTGGCCAAGCTTCCCCAGCAGCCCCGTGGGCCACAGACTGAACGCATGCAGGCGGCTCAAATGGAGTTCATCGAAATCCTCCACGCCCGCTCCATCGCCTGGGTCGTGGGCACTTCGCTGGGATTCGAGGGCTTCGTTCTATTCTGGGCGGTCCTGTTCTTCTGCCGCCGGGACTACTGACTTTCGGGCCCGCCCAGGAATAACTCTGGAGTCTTGCGGTGCAACCGTCCCGGTTGGAAAAGGAGGGCATTCTTTCTTTTGAAAAACACCAGATGTCTGTTTCCGGGAGGGACTTGCCACGATTTATAACTCCCAGAGCCCAATGCACTTACATAATCAGATCATATATCCAGCCTACCGAACTCCAGGGGTGTATTCTAGTATTATGATTTTAGCTTGAGTATAATAATTTATGGAAATATCAGGCTTTCGGAATCCATCCATCAACGCTTGGCCGAGGTGAATGCGATTCCGGAATTCGCGGAACACAATTAAAACGAAAGGGAATAACCATGCGTACACGGTCAATTGCCATTGTGACGTTTTTGGCGTTTAGTCTGACTGCTTCAGTCGTGTTTGCGCAGTGTGGGTGCGGTGCGGCAACATCATACGTGCCGACAACTACGTACTATGCCCCCCAGGCCTACACGTCTTATTACGCGCCGACAACCGCGTATTATGCACCCGAGGCCTACACATCTTATTACGTGCCGACGACTACGTATTATGCCCCTGAAACCTACACCAGCTATTACGCGCCGACGACCGCGTATTACGCTCCCAGCGTCTATACTTCCTATTACACGCCGACAACCGCGTACTATACTCCTTATGTCGCCTACGCGCCGGTTGCCGGAGCCGTGGTGGCGCCCTATAGCAGAGTAGGGGCAAGCGTGTACGGGACACCGAAAGTATATGTCCGAGGCGAACCGGTGCGCAACGCCTGGCGGGCACTGACTCCCTAGTCGGCGCACTAGTAACTCATCAACTGTAAAACGTGCATGTTGGGGCGGCAGTTCAACTGCCACCCCAACTGGATTCACACAATTATCATGGCAAGCTACTAGTCAGGCGGGCGTGTCGGTGGCTACGTCGAACTTGCGAAAGGCCCAGGCGATGCAGGGGACGAGCAGGCACCCGCAGGCCAGCAGTCCCAGCCAGGACAGGGCCAGGGCCGCGATCCACGATCCGCCGGTGATCCAATAAGCGGCTGCCCCCAGCGCGGCTGCCGTCCCGCAACATAAGGCCAGCACGAACATCTTCGCGAAAAACTCGACCATGGTCCGCCCGATGTGCTGCATGTCGCCGGGCGTGGTGGCAACGGCGCGGAACGGAAACAGCAAGAACAACAGGTTATCGACGCCGAATAAAACAAAGTTCAAGGGTGGCGAAAAGAGCATTGCCGCCAGCAGCATCATGCGCGAGCCCTGCGAAAAAGCCGCAACGGCCGATAGAAACAAGAGATGAATGGCCGTCATGAAAAGCACCGGCGCGGCCAGTTGTCCCAGCGCAATGGCGACGGGACGCAGCGGGAGCGACTTGGCCCAGTCCATATAATCCAGGTCGCCGCGAAAATCAAAGGCCAACATCCGGGTAAAGAGTATCGTGAAAAAACCGATCTGCGCGATCACTATTGTCGTACCCTCCGACGAATTCTGCATCTTCGACAACAAGGGCCCCGCGGCGACACATAAAATGATCAGGAAAAAAATAAACAGTCCGTGGATGCTTCTTATCGCGGTGGTTAGTTGGCGCCAGGCGATCGGGCCCGCGCCGCCAAGCCAGGGAAGCTGCGGCGCCCGCCATGCCACGTGCGGCTTGACGACCATCCGGCCCGTGCTCCGACGGCGCTGGAGTAAGGCGTAGCGTTTCCGGCTGGCGACAAGCGACGATTCCAGGTAATTCACATCGATCCGAACCACCACTGCCAACAGGGCCAGATCGACCGCCGCCGCCGCCAATGCCCAGCCGATCAAGTCCGGGAAAATCTTCCCGGCGGAAATGGTTCGAACAAACGGTTCCAGGGGCATAGTGAGCCAAAACCAGAGGGCCGATCCGCGTATTCCGTGCGCCGCTTCCTGGAAACCCCGATTTAAAAAAGTAGGAAGCAGGCGCGCGGCAACCACAATCACAAGTCCCAGTATAATAAACGTCATCGCCTTGCGCGTGCGGGTGTACATCCGCTCGGCCAGCGACTGACCGGCAAGCAACATTGCGGTGGTAAGCAGGTGCATAAAGATCATAATCAGGAAAAAGCCCAAAAAAACCGCCGTCCAAAGGCTTGCATAGCGCATCAGCATAATCGAAAACATCAACGCGGCAAACAACCACGCAATCATGCCGGAAGTCAATTTATACACCAGCAATTGCCGGCGCGAGAATGGGCCGCTGAAGAGGAAATCGACTTCGGCCGCCGTAAAGTGGATACCTTCTACGCGTGCGGCGCTCAGTATTGACATTAGCAACAGACCGAACAATATCAGCGGCAGAACGTCGCGCAGCACTTGAGGATCGACCGGCGTATGTCCTGTCACGAAAAACACCATAACTTGGGGACCGAGCCACATGAGCATGGCTCCCAAACCCAATAAAAAGAAAATCGCCCCGCGAACCGTCTTGACGCCCCGAAACGACCGGCGCACCGCGCCGCGGAGGCGGAGTTTCAAAAGCTTGATCAACGCCTGGTCCATGGTTAGGCACTATGCGGTTCGGCCGGGGGTTCGATAGCGCGGAAAAACACCTCTTCCAGCGAGGCCCGGGCCCCCGGGTCGGCGAAAGCCGTGCGAGCCTCGTCAACACGGCCGAAAAACAGCCGCTTGCCGCGATTGAGAATCAGCAGGTGCGTGCAAACGTCCTCGACCAGCGCCAGCAGATGCGAACTGATAACCACGGCCGCGCCGGCGCCGGCTCGCTTGACGATCGTTTCTTTAGCCGTGCGAATCCCGGCAGGGTCGAGTCCGGTGAGCGGCTCGTCGAAGAGTATCGCCTCGGGATCGTGCAGGTAAGCGCAGACAATGGCCACTTTTTGCCGCATCCCGCGCGATAGTTCCTGGGCCGGGGCATTGCGTTTTTCCACGAGCTCGAACTGGCGGAGCAAATCCTCGGCCTTGGCCTCGAAATGGCCCAGCCGGTATGCGGCGGCCACGAATTCCAGGTGTTCCCAGACCGTGAGCGACTCGAACAGTTTTGGGTCGTCAGGCACGTAGGCCATTTTCCGCTTGGCGGCCACGGGATCGGTCGTCACGTCGTGCCCGGCCACTATCAGACGGCCTTGGGTGGGCGGAATAATGCCGGCCACGGCCCGCAATGTGGTCGTTTTGCCCGCGCCGTTGGGACCGACCAGGCCCAGGATATCGCCCGGCCCCACGCGAAAACTCAGCCCGGATAGGGCCACCGTATCGCGATACGTTTTGTGAAAATCGGCGACTTCGATCAAACTCGGGAATCCCTTACTGTTGGCTGTTGAACCACTGATTAAATAATGATGTCGCATTAAAATCAGAGCCGGGGCATGTTGCCCCGGCAAATCCGGGCCGACACGGCCCGGCTCTGATGGACATGACATCCATTATCGGAGAAGCTATGAAGTGAGCCAACCTCGCGTCCATCGGTTAGGATACTGATTTTGTTCGTTACACTTTATCAGTCCTTACCAACAGAAGGAGGTTGGCCGTGAACTATTGTGGCATAGATTT
>JBEKZY010000345.1:0-5215 GCA_049509395.1 Thermoguttaceae bacterium
AAATACCCAAGAGCGATTGCCCGTGCGGCTATGGGCGATTATCGCCATGGCGGTCGTTATATTTCTGGGAGGTTGCGGTTCGAACCTGCCGGACCCTCCGCCCGACAATCGTCCGGAAGAATCCGACCAATACATACCGGCTAAACCACCGCCCAAAAATGTTTTGCCGCAAAGTCCCAAGCCGCAATCGACCGAGGCAAGACCCAATTCCGTCAACATGGATCATGGCGAGGACAGCGGTCACCGGCGTTCTGAAGTGTCATCGCTGCCGTCTGTTTTGAGTATCGTGACAACACCGACACAACCATAAAAAAAGCGAGATTGGGGATCTTCATGCTTTCGAGATCGGGATATGGACCTCACAAATATTATTTCCGACCGGCGGACAAATCCCCGGTTAAACATACGAGGAGGTTTTCTGTTAAACCCGACTTCAGGAGCAAATTTGAACTCGCACCTGGATGTTATAAACCCAATCGCTCCGGCCGCCTTGGAGGTTCCCACTTTCCAAGGCGGCTTATTGTTTATGGGTCTGGAAATTCCCGGCGAAACGGCGCATTCGATCCAATGGCTTATGCGGCACTTATCTAATTCTAACCATTATGTAACGATTCCCTAATCCGGCCCGAATAGAATTGCTATAAGGAGGGAAGGAGATTATGCGAAATACCCAAGAGCGATTGCCCGTGCGGCTATGGGCGATTATTGCCATGGCGATCGTTATATTCTTGGGAGGCTGCGGCTTAAGCGTGCCGAATCCCCCGTCGTCCGGCGTGGTGAACAACGGCGCGGATGACGATGAAGCGCCGGCAAAGCCGCCGGCGAGAAACATTCCCCCTCCCGCTCCGGTGAACAATGGGGCGGATGAGGAAGCATTGCCGGCAAAGCCGCCGGTGAATGTAAAACTTGCCGCCGGCAAAACTGAGAACGGCAAGGACGGTGCGAAGACGGATGCGGCGCCCTTATTGCCTGTCAAATTGGACGAGTGGAAGGAGCAGGACTTCTTGCTTGCCCGCGATAAGGGCGATGCCCGGTTGATATCGGCCGTTGACGAGCGAGCGAAACACCCGCGCGGGACAAGCGAAGAAGCGGAAATGTTGGCGGCGCTTGTAAAGCGGCAACCGCCGGCCGGGTCCGAGGCCCTTGCCGCGCCTGTTCGCGGCGCACTGGTTCGCGCAGTGACGGCCGCCTTGGCGGCCAATAACACCGAGGCCGCGGGAAAGTCGCTTTGCGATTTGTTCGCTACGGAGTTTTCGGCCGCCCAACGGCAGGCGACCGCGGATATCGTATTAACGGCGCTGCTGCGGCGAGATTCGCCGGAAAGCGAGCGAACCGTGCTGAAGATTCTGACTGCAAATTTGCAAACTGCCGCATCGGCACAAGACGAACAACCATCCGACTCGCTCCGGCAAAAGATTATTGCCATTGTTCGCGCGAACGCGTCTGCGCGGTTGCGAAAGATGCTGGCAAACGCGGTTTTGGAGCAAACCGCATCCGCCTCGCCGGGCAAACAATATTTGCCTATGCTATGCGAGTCGAATCCGTTGAATCTGGAAGCCCAAGTGCTGATCTATCAAAGCGAGCAGACCGATAATGCAACGCGTGCGAAGTTGGAAAGGCAATTTGCCTCGGCCGGCAGAGAGGCGCTGGAGACGTTTTTGGGATTCCCTGCGCAACAGCCCGCCAATCCGCCGCCCGCGCCCGATTGGCACTACAGCGTCGGCGCTATTTTGTGGGGTCCGCCGTTTACGGACTTCCTGAATTTGCAGCACCAGGCCATGACGGCGTTGACGGAGCGACCGGCGTCGGTGTCTTTGGCGGCCGCGATCCCCAGCAACGCCATGCGTGCCAACTTTCAGCGAACTTTGTCGCGGCACTGGCCTGAAGGACCGCAAGCGATCCGCGCCATGTGCGCGGCGGACAAGGGGCTTGTGGAGCCGGGTTTTTTGGCGGTGCTGAAATCGCTGGCCCGGGAAAACCGCGCCAAGTCTCCGCAGCCGCTCCGCCCGGCCAAGCCGAGCAAGCAATCCTACGATGCGGAGCAAGATTCCGAGGAGCGGCCCAAGTCAATGTCAGAATCGGACTGGAATAAGCTGATAGAGGACCTGGTGCGGGACTACTGCCGGCGGTGTCACATGGCGGCATTGGCCCGCGCGGCCGCCGCCTACCGAACCGGGGCGGTTCCATCGCTTGACGTTCGCGCGGCCGACTCGCCCGTTCCGCTTTTTCCCAACAGCACGGTCAACGCGGCATATCGCTTCGATTGGCCGGACGAGGATGCCTCGCGCCTGCCTCAGCTTGCCGACGATGTTTTGCGGGTATATTACCTGCGGATAGAAGAGCGAACAAAGCCTGCCCGCCTGGCGACTTATTACCGGCGGCAGGTGAAATCTTGCATCGAACACCCGCTGCCGGATGGGCTTTGGCTGGACGTGTTAACCGAGATGAAAAAGGAAGATCGCACGCGGTCGATCGACGTGTTGATTACACGCGCCAAAACCGGCGCGGCGCCGAGTGCCAGTGAAGAACAAGAATTGACCGTTGAAATCCTTTGCATTGAAATGAGCAAATTGCATGAATAGTAACAAGTTGGGTTGGAGCGACAGTTGCACTGTCGTTTCTCATCAAAATATGGGGGCGGCAGTACAACTACCGCCCCAACTATGCATAAGCCTGGTAATCCGTGGTAATGAACAAGGACCCAGATAAGGAAATAATCATGAAGTTGCCGGCCCTTTTACCGCCTCCCGCCTCTTCTATCCGGTCGGTTCGTTGTGCGGGATGCGGAGTGAAAAACAGCGCACAAAGAAGATATTGCGGCAAATGCGGCAATCATTTGTGGGATCCGTGCATTAATTGCGGCGAATCGAACTCGGCCGAGGAGGAATTCTGCGGCGGTTGCGGAACAAATCTGAAAGCGGCACTCAGCAAGATCGCGGAGCGGAACGACAAGGATGTTGCACAGGCCCGATTTCTAATGAAAGAACACCGCTACGGGGAAGCGATAAGCCTGTTAAAACCCATTACTGCCGCCAAGCATTCGCGATTGGCGCCGCTTGCAAGGCGGGCAAACGATCTGTTTGAACAATGCCTTGACCGGCAGCAGGAGATGACGCCTCGGATTCGTAAAATCGAGGAGGAGATCAAACAATATATTTTAGCCGGCGATATTGAACAGGCTGCCCGCAAGGCCGATGAAATTCCCGAGGCGTTTCGTTCGCAAGACTTATGCGATCTAATAAAGGAATCTCAGGGCAACCAGGCCGAGATAACGGAACTGAGCAAGGCGGTGACTCAACTGAAAGACGGATCGCTTACGGTCGATCTGGTGGAGAAAGTCGAGCGTTTGTTGACCTTGCAGCCCGATCATGATGAAGCGCGAAAACAAGCGCAGGCCATAAACCGCGGCGCGATGCGCAAATCGAAAAGGCTTGCGCTTAACGGGGATTATGAAAAAGCATTGCGGATTTTAATCCAGGTGCCAAAGGTTTTTCAGGATGATGAATTTCGAGGTTTTCGAGAGCAGATCGGCGATTTGGCTTATTTGGCTTGGGACATCGAGCATGCGCCGCTTTTGGATAAAACTCTTTTTGAATATGCCCGGCGATTGCATAAATATCTGCCCGACGATTCCTCGCTGAATGCATTATATAAAAAGTTGGCCGGTCGAGAAACGGATTTTCAGCCGTTAACCGCTGCCGGCCGTCGCTGGTCGCAGTGTCCGCGGACGCCCGTGTTGGGCGCGCCTGTGGAATTTCTTATGGAACTGGAATCGGTCGGCAAAGGAGAAAACGCGGACACGACTGTTTTGGCCCAAAATCCCGGCCGTTTCGCCATTGCCTGCGGCTTGGCTCTGCAAGGATTGGGCCTGGCGCCGATAAAAATCGATCTTCTTCCGGAAGGATCGTGGATCGATAAAATCGGCTTCTGGCTTCCAAAACGCCGGGCGCAATCGGCCTGGGGCATAGAAATCAGCTCCAGCGGAATAAAGGCCGTAAAACTAAGTATTGAACAGAAAGCAAGGGGCAACAAACAGTTTAGCCGCGAGCGGGCAGCGGCCGAAGGTTGGCCGGGGAGCGCGTCTGGCATCGGACAGCCGACAGTGTTGTTGCAAGAATGCCGGATGGTCGAACATCGGCGCCGCTTGAATCAAAGTGCCAATGATAAAGATAGAGACTCGATGCTGGATGAGACGCTGCAAAACTTTCTGAAACAAAATCCTTTAGGCGACGAAGCGGTGATATTGGGACTTCCGGACTGGATGGTGTTGTTGAAGACCGTGGAACTGCCGCCAATGCCCGCCGGCAAACGAGCAACGGCCATTGCCCATGAAGCCCGGCATTTGTTCACAACGCCTTTGCCAGATGTGGTCTGGAAACACATCTGTTTCGACATGGCCGAGGATTGTGAATCTCAAAAGCGGCCGTTTATGGTTGTGTATGTCGGCGTGCGTCGAATGCTGTTAAAAGAGCTATTAACACGTTGGCATAAATTGGGGCTTAAAATTGCGACTGTGCAATGCGATATGGCGGCGCTTTACAACTTTGCCATGTTTTGCCCTCACCCTGGTGCTGTCCCAAAGATAGAGGGGAGCATTTGCCCTCACCCTAGCCCTCTCCGGGCACCGACCGAAGGTTGGTCGGGAAAGGAGAGAATTGACCCTCACCCTGGCCCTCTCCCAAAGGGAGAGGGGAGCGTTGGAATAGACGCTCATTATCCGGTGGCGTTAGTCGATCTTGGATCGGACCGGTTAAACATCCTGGTCTGTTCGCCAAGGCGGATCTGGCATAGAAGCGTCATGTTCGGTTCCGATAGAATAAACAAGGCGTTGGTGCGCGAATTCAAATTGACGCATAATCTGGCTGAACAATGGAAATGCAATCCCGCCTTGGCGCCCTCGCCGGGAAGGCTTTCTGAAACCCTGCAACCGGTATACGAAGATTATCTCCAGGAAACGCTGGACTCGCTGACTGCATATCAACAGGCATTTCCGGAAGAGAAGGTCGGGCGAATTATGGGTTGCGGCGGAGGATTTCTCGCCCACGATCTGCCGCGATACTTTCTCTGGCGGCGATAGTCCCCGACATTTCAATAAATGTAAATGTCTTCTTATAGAGGGGTCTCTCAAATTGTCTTAATCGCTAACACTTTCCTAACATTATCTTAACTATGTGTGCCCATGAGCAGGCGTAAAGCATTTTCTCAAACGCCCTCG
>JBEKZY010000346.1:0-5201 GCA_049509395.1 Thermoguttaceae bacterium
ATGGTTGCAACTAGAAAGTTTTTTTGCAGTAATATATCGTAATATCGTGATGTTAAGATATATGTTTTACGTAACAAGGTATATGGAAAGGTTTTGTGACATGAAAAATCCATCAAAAAAACATTGGCGCCTAATTGTTATTACAAGCATATCTATTCTGACCGTAACACTATTTGTTTCGTATCTATCGGCGGGCAGTTTAGAGAACACTGTATCGTCGATTGTAAATTATTTAACCTTTAAACGAGAAGGAAATACTATGAAGACATCTCGGGCTACTTCAGTAATCGAACACATAAATGAATCCAATTTTAATGAAAAGGTCTTGCGATCATCTGTGCCGGTATTGGTCGATTTCTATGCCGAGTGGTGCGGTCCGTGCAAGGCTCTGGCGCCTGTGCTCGAAGAGATGGCCCAAGAGACCCACAATGCGAAAATCGTAAAGGTGAACGTGGACGAAAACTATGAACTAGCTTCCCGGTACGACATCACTTCCATTCCAAGCCTGCTCGTGTTCAAAAATAGCAGCTTAGCCGAGCGGCACGTGGGATTGGCCAATAAGGCGGCTTTAAAAAGCTTGCTAACACGTTGATGCGATGGGTCAAAAAATGTAGCCGGCACACGCCGTGTGCCGGAGATCCAATTATATAAGTTACTAACCGTGTGACGGATAGTAGCCCCACGCCGTGTGCCTGTCCCGCACACGGCGTGTGTGGCAACGCTGCTGGGCCACAATAGAGAGGATAATCGACAAATTACAATGGTAAAAATGGATACTTCATCATGTATCTCAGAAAGTCAGGAGAAAAATCAATGAATCTTCACACGTTAATTACTATCGTTTTGGCTGTGTTGACATGGTTTATCTTAATTCGTTGGGTGTTACCGTGGTTCGGCGTGCCCACATGCATGGGCGGAAGTTGTTGCGCGTCGCAGCCGACTGCCGGTCGACAGGTGGATTCCTCGAAAGATTTGTCCCAAAGTTCACCAACCATGCAAGCATGCTGCCCGGACAATCGGGACAATCCCAAGCCAATCCACACAGATGTTTCAAAGTAGAAATTTTCCGCCGACACCTGGTCTGGTCGGCGGTAGGCGATTAAATTAAATTGGAAGGTTATTATCATGACAATTGAACGCGGATTACGTTTAGCGGCTGGAATAGTCGTACTGTTGAGCGTAACGCTGGGTTATTTCGTAAATCCAGCCTGGTTGTTGTTAACAGCTTTTGCCGGGTTGAATCTACTGCAATCGGCCTTCACCAACTGGTGCCCCATGGTCTGGCCTCTTGCCCGCCTGGGACTCCAGCCTTGTGCGGTCCGGAAAGTTCAACATGCAACTCAACCGGCTGACCATTGATTGTTAGGCTTACTTGTTTAACCTTTTCGTTGAATGAAAACGGGAGACCTATGAAAACCTTCGGCATGTTCCTTCTGCAATTGACACGCTGGACTGCCCGCATTGTAGTTTTTCTTGCTTTTGCGGTAGGTGTCGTTGTGCTCATGTTGTGGCTGGCCGGGAAATTCACACCGAAAGTTCCGATCGCGACCGACACGGTGCAGCCTCAAAACCAAAAAATCGCAGGCAGTATTGTGAAGGTACGATTGATCCGGCTGCCGCTCTACGAGTCGGCGGTAGGCACTATTAGGTCGGTTCACGAAACGACCATCTCCTCCAAGCTATTGGCGCGTGTTGTCGAGATAAACCTAAAGGCCGGCCAGAGCGTGCATGCGGGCGACGTGCTGGTGCGATTGGACGATACTGACTTGCGAGCCAGGTTTCAGCAGGCCAAGGCCGCGGTGGCATCGGCCGACGCAGTCCATGCCCAGGCAGTTAGCGATGAAAGGCGAGCCTCTCAATTACGCAAATCCAATGTGGTCAGCCAGCAGGAGTACGAAAAAGACGTAACAGCCGTTACGTCTTCGGCTGCCGATCTACTCAGGTCTCAAGAGGCGGTCAAGGAAATGCAGGCCATGCTGGATTGGGCAACAGTGCGCTCGCCCCTTGACGGAATCGTTACCGACAAAAAAATCGACGTCGGCGACATGGTTACGCCCGGGCAGGTGCTGCTTACGCTCTTCGATCCCAAGCAGATGCAGCTTGTCGCCTCGGTCCGCGAATCGCTGGCATATAAACTGCAAGTCGGGCAGAAAATCGGCGTGCAAGTCGAAGTTCTTAAAAAACTCTGCTCCGGGACCATAAGCGAAATCGTGCCCGAAGCACAGTCGGCCAGCCGGACGTTCCAGGTAAAAGTCACAGGGCCTTGTCCCGTGGGCATATACACGGGCATGTTCGGTCGAATTCAAATCCCCTTGCAGGAAGAGCAAGTCCTGGTAATTCCGCGCCAGGCGGTGCGAAAAGTCGGCCAACTGGAACTGGTGGACGTTATTGAGAACGGGCATGTCAACCGGCGGGCTATCCGCACGGGACGGTCAATCGAGGACAATGTCGAAGTGCTTTCAGGACTCAGCGAAGACGAAGAAGTAGTTGTGCCCGCCAGTGCGGAATCAACTCAGGAGTCCGTCCATGACTGAGCATCCCGGACCATCTTCGACCCAGGAGCATAATTTTACGAACAAGATCGTGAAAATATTCCTGGATTCGAATCTTTCGCTGATTCTGATTATCTTGGCGGTTGTGGTGGGGCTGACTGCGCTGGGATTGACGCCTCGCGAGGAAGACCCGCAAATCATCGTGCCACTGGCCGATGTTTACGTGAATTTTCCCGGCCACTCGGCGGCCGAGGTGGAGCAACTAGTCACTACGCCGCTGGAGAAGATCCTCTATCAGATCGACGGCGTGGAATACGTCTATTCCATGAGCCGTGAAGGTCAGGCGATTATCACGGTGCGCTTCTACGTGGGAGAGGACCGCGAGCGGAGCCTGGTCAAGCTCTACAAGAAGATCGATGAGCATCTCGATATTGTTCCGCCCGGCGTGACGGGATGGATCACTAAGCCGGTGGAGATCGACGATGTGCCGGTGGTGACTCTCACGCTTTCCAGCAAATCTTCCGATGACATGACCTTGCGGCGCGTAGCCGAGGAGTTGACGCAACGGCTTGCGGGCGTCAAAGACGTGTCGCGGGCGTATGTCGTGGGCGGGCGGCCGCGAGTCGTACTGGTCGAAATGGACCCGGACCTGATGGCGGCATACCATGTTTCGCCTTTGGTATTGCAGCATGCCCTGCAAGCGGCCAATGTGCTTGAAACGGCAGGCGAAATCCGCAGCAAGGATCGATTGATCCGCGTGGATGCGGGCCGGCCATTTTCCGATCCACAACAACTCAGCGACCTGGTGGTGAGTGTGTTCGACGGACGGCCCGTGTTCCTCAAAGATGTGGCCCGAGTGGTCGATGGGCCCGAGGAAGTCAACAGTTATGTCCGCCACGGCTGGGGGCCCGCCCGGGGTTTTACACACGAGGAATTCTTTCCCGGCAATGTTCTGGATAAACCATCAACTGTCGCGGCTCTGCCCGAAGGAAAAAATGAATCTGCACAGGCCGTGACCATCGCAATTGCCAAGAAAAAAGGCGCCAATGCCGTGTGGGTCGCAAATGCGGTGCTCAACAAGGCCGAAGATTTGCGCAAAACAATTGTGCCTCAAGACATGGAATTGATCGTAACCCGCAACTATGGTCTTAGCTCCAATGAGAAAGTCAACGAGTTGGTCGAGGCCCTGGCCGTTGCGGTCTTAATCGTAGTGGCGCTGCTCACCTTGGGATTGGGTTGGCGCGAGGCGTTTATCGTGGCTGTCGCGGTGCCCGTGGTCTTCGGGTTGACGCTGGCCGTAAACATGATGCTGGGCTTTACGATAAACCGAGTGACCCTTTTTGCCTTGATTCTCTCGCTGGGACTTTTGGTCGATGACCCAATCGTGGACGTGGAGAACATCTCACGGCACTTTGCGCTACGCAAAAAAGCGACTCGCCGCATAGTGCTGGAGGCCGTGTCCGAGATTCGACCACCGCTGATCACCGCGACATTAGCTGTAATTGTCAGTTTTCTGCCGATGTTCTTTATCACCGGCATGATGGGACCCTACATGCGGCCGATGGCGCTAAACGTGCCCGTGACGATGCTTATGTCGATGGTCGTGGCCTTCACAATCACGCCCTGGATGGCATATCACATGCTCAAGCGCAAGTACGTCGGCGGCGGCGCCAGTGCAAACGAGCACCATGACCCGCATGACCTGGATGCCGTGAAGCAATCGCGTTTGTACAAGGTGTTTTACCCTCTGATGGCGCCGCTGCTTAAGTATCGGTTGGTCGCCTGGGGCTTCCTGATAAGCATGGCGCTTCTAACAGTCGGGGCGATGGGTTTGGCGGCCATGCGCAGCGTGCCCTTGAAAATGCTGCCATTCGACAACAAGAATGAGTTGCTGCTGGTTTTGGACTTCGACGAAGGCATCACGTTGGAGCGATCGGATTCGGCCGTCCGCGATTTCGAAGCATATCTGGCCGGCGTGCCTGAAGTCGTGGACTACACCAGTTATGTCGGATTGGCATCGCCCATGGATTTTAACGGCCTGGTGCGTCATTATTATCTCCGACGCGGCGACAACGTTGCGGAAGTGCGGATCGACTTGGCGGGAAAGAAGAATCGCCCCTTGCAGAGCCACGCCATTGGATTGCGGATGCGCAAGGAATTGCAAACTATTGCCGATCGTCACCATGCACGCATGAAACTAGTCGAAACTCCGCCCGGCCCGCCGGTCATCGCCACCCTGGTCGCGGAAGTTTATGGGCAGCCGGACAATAGTTACGACGACATCCTCATGGCCGCCGATACGGTCCGGGCGCGTCTGGCCGCCGAGCCGGACGTGGTCGATGTTGACGACGTGCGCGAAGCGCCTCAAAAGAAGCTTACTTTTGTAACCGACAAGGAGAAGGCCGCACTAAACGGAATTACTACTGAACAGATAGCCGACACTCTCCGGGCCGTGTTGGTCGGCAACACGGTAGGCCTGGTCCGAAGCGATACAGAACGCAATCCTTTGCGGATCGAACTGCGCGTTCCGGAGGCCCGGCGAACCAGTTCAGCGGACCTGACTCACGTAGAGGTAAAGGGCGATACGGGCCACTTGGTTCCACTGGCCGAGCTGGGACGGTGGGAAACGGCCCGCGTGGATCAAATGATCTACCACAAGAACCTGCAGCGCGTAGCTTATGTGTTCGCCGAAACTGCCGGCCGAGCACC
>JBEKZY010000347.1:0-5185 GCA_049509395.1 Thermoguttaceae bacterium
GACAGATAATACCGCGGAGGTGATTAAACCATATCTTTCCGATGGGCGCATTCGTTATCATCAAAGCAATCATCTGGGTGCGGCAGGAGCAAGGAACGTTGCGATTGGCCTGGCTCGCGGAGCGTTTCTGGCCATTCTCGACGCCGACGATCTCTGGTTGCCGGCCAAGCTGGAACGGCAAGTGGCATTGTTTCGCGATGACGTGGAGCTGGGAGTCGCGTATACGCGGATAATCGTCATCAACGAGGACGGCAGCCCTGCATCTTGTGAAGAGCATCTAGAGTATCCTCTGCACCGCGGCTGGGTGCTGCCGGCACTGTTCCAGGAAAACTTCGTCCTCTTCTCCTCCACCATGATTCGGCGTTCGGTCTTGGACGATGTCGGCCGTTTAGACGAGAAACTGCCGTTGGCAATGGATTATGATCTGCTGCTTCGCGCGGCTCATCGCTATCGCTTCGACTATGTCGATGAGCCGCTGGTAATGTACCGCACAGGGCATGCGAATCTCTCCCGACGCGAAGAAGAGCGGTCGGTCATTGTTTTAGGGATTCGGGACCGGTTTTTGGAACGCAATCAGGGCCGTCAACTCTTGCCGCCATGCGTCATCCGATCGGCTTATGCCGGGCTCTACCTGCACCTGGGTGTGCTCGCCGCTCCCAGGTCGCGAATTGCCGCCCTGCATTGGTACTTGCGGGCACTGGCCCAGCGACCGGCGTTAATCACGGCTTGGAAAGAGGTTATCAAGCTATCTCTTCCGTTGAAGGTCCAGTGCTTCATGCGCCGCGCGTTAAGACGATCCGGTAGGGAATGCTCCCATGTATCATAGCGAAATCGCCATATTCCCAGAAGGCTACAGCGGGGACTCATCGATCCTGGAGTCAAGGGAGGTCCTTGCAGGCGGCATCTGGCCAAGGCGTTTCGAACTTTGGATGGCTGCCTTCTACCTCGCCTTGTTCATTATTCGGCCCTGGGAACTGCTTTTACCGTGGCTGGCAGTCATCCATTTTGAGCGGTTGTATGCAATCACCATGATTTTGGTGGTCGCGGGAACCTGTGGAATTAGGCTCCGTTGGAGCAGCCAGACGGCAGCGGTGTTTTCCTTTTTTGCCGCAATTGGCATTTCAGCAGTCTGCGCCTGGAAGCCGGAACTTGCCGGGGATGGTGTCTATGCCTACCTGACTCTCGTGGTATTCTACGTGGCCCTTGTGTCTGTTGTACGAACACCGTACGAGTTGTCGTTCATTGTTGTATGCTACGTCGTGACAATGGCAGTCTATTTGGCGAAGGCAGAGTGGGACTTCTTTGTTAACTCAGCCGTCTGGAGTTATGACAGTGGACGCATGACTCGTATGTTCGGTATTGAGGACACGTTCGGCCATCCGAATTACCTGGCCGAATCGATCGTGGTTTCACTGCCGATGCTGCTGTTCCTTTTTCGGGTGCGTCATCAATTTACTGCGACTTGGCCACGAATCTGGCGCTTGTGGTTTGGCTGGGGCCTTGGGGGTTATCTGCTGCTTGCCTTGACATCGCTGGTGTTTACCAACAGCCGCGCCGGAGTGGCGACGCTAGTGGTGTTCCTCGTGCTTGTAAGTCTGCGAGGAGGCGGCTTGGGACGAAAAGCACTCTATCTCTGCATGGGCAGCCTCCTTATGATTGGCGGTTGGTTTGTTTTGCCGGCAGAGCACCAGAACCGGTTTCGCACCTTATGGGATCCGGAAGGCGGGCCCGAGTATGCACGCAGGTCGGGGGAAGGTCGGCTGGCGGGATTTCGGGCCGGTATCGAGATGTGTCGGCGTTTCCCAGCGACAGGTGTTGGAGTGGGCAATTTCAGGCCATATCGCAAAGAGTGCGTCGACGGTATCGACCTCGATGCTCACTCCCTTCCTGGCCAACTCCTCGGCGAAACTGGGCTCTTGGGTGGCGCATGTTTCTTGCTCATGATTGGTGCTACCCTGCTAAACTGCCGGCAGGTCAGGCTGTTCACGCGAGGGAAGGCTTGCCCGACTCTCGACATCCTGGCCGAACTGTCTTTTGCAGTTCGCACATCGTTGATGCTACTATTGTTTGAGGGACTTGCCATACACAACGTTTACCGTTTTAATTATCTTTGGTTGGCCGCCTTTTCTCTACTCTCGGCGCAGTTTGCATCTAGGATTTGCGGGGCCGAAGAAACTGTGATTGGTGAGCAACTCGCGGGTGACTTGCTTCCGCTGTCCTATTGACGCAAAAGGAAATCAGAGTTTACACAAGAGGTGGGAAAGGTCAATGGCAAGCCATATGCAGAAACAAGAAACATCACAACTTCGCGACAAGATCGCTGCGGTTGCCTTTTACGAAGAACGATATGCCCAGGGCTATATGGATGAATGGCCACCCCAAAAAAAAGACAGGATCTTCCAAATCATCCGCAATCTTGACCTCCCGCACGCCGGTGATGCTCTTGATTTCGGGTGCGGCAATGGCATATTTACCAATGTTCTTAGATACGCCTTGCCGGCTGGCTGGAAAGTCTATGGAACAGATATAAGCCAGATCGCGATTGAGAACGCGAAGAAGCGCTATCCTGAGTGTTTATTCTTCGCGGTAGACGACAAGCAATTCATCGGCAGGCACTTCGATTTTCTGTTTACACATCATGTCCTTGAACATGTCTACGACTTGCCCAAGGTTTTCAAGGAAATGACGGACCGCCTGAAAGACAAATCCGCAATGCTTCACATCCTGCCTTGTGGCAATGGGGGCAGTTTTGAACATAATGTCTGTCTTTTGCGAAAGGACGGGATAAATACACAGCTTGAGAATCGCTTCTTCTTTGAAGATGAGGGACACCTGCGGCGATTGACTACCGGACAACTAAACAAGCTATGCAAAGATGAGGGTTTTGTATTGGCCGACCAGTATTACGGAAATCAATACTATGGCGCAATAGACTGGATTACGCAGTCTGAGCTAAGTTTTATACGAGAGTTTACTGACACCTCTTCCGCAGTGGATCGAAAGGCAGGCACGACATTAACGAGAATGCAGTACAAGTTGTTGCTTCTCTGGCTCTTTAGACGTCCGGTCGTTTTGTTTGAACGCAAGCTACGCAGGAATAACAAGACGGTTCGCGATTTTGTGCTTCTGATCCTAGGTTTCGCTCCTTACGTGTTTGGGAAGCCCGTGGATTATTACTTGAGGAAAAATGCCGAGGCAGAATGGGCTAAGCACAAGACTAAACGAAACGGCAGCGAAATGTATCTCTTCTTTAAGAGATGAAGTGGCTCTGTTTTGCGTCAGTCGGAAATGGAAATTCTTGGGCTTTTGCGGTTAGCATGAATCCCTGCGGGTCGCGCACTCACGGCAGCGAAGCGTAGCGAACCGATAACTTGAGGAACCGAATGCGTTAGTTGCGCACGTTTGGGTCTGTGCGAGCGCCGGGAGAGCGACCACCCGGGGTGACCCGGTCCGGAATTGCCCGAAATGGTTCCCGCACATCGTTGCTGCTGCTATTGTTTCAAGGGCTCTCCTTGCACAACGTTTACCGTTTTAACTATCTTTGGTTGGCCGCATTTTCTCTCCTTGCAGTTCAGTTCGCAGCTATAATTTGCGCGTCCGAGGAAACCTCGGCGGACGTATTTCCGGCCCCCAAATAACTCAAAGGGGAACCAGAGATGGATAATCCGCCTGAAAGTTTGACTTGCACAGGGACTGGTGTTAGATGTGCAGCGCGCGATCGCTGAGGATCATTAGATGACTTTGCCTAGCAAAAAAGCTAGGTTGATCGCGTTCAACATACCTACCACACTTTCATGCAAACTCGGCTAGTGCGAATCAACGAAAAGGACAGTTGTATTATGCTTGATGTCTCGAACGATCCAGCGAGAGAGCGAATTCGTAAGCTGTGGTGGATTGCACTATTTTTCTCTTCAGTGATGATAGCTTACAGCCTTCGGGTGATTGCTCCAAGTGTGTGTTTGCGCCCGCCAGGAATGGATTACTGGAATTTTTACAAACCGGTTGCTGAAAGTATTTTTGCTGGCCGTGGCATTGTGATGCCGACTGGGGCGTTTGCCTATCGGTATCCACCGGGGTATTCAACTTTACTTGCGACGATTTGGTATTTTGCCGACTGGATAGGCGTGTCCCGCGGGTTGCTGGCGGACTTTGTCTTAACATTGTTGAATGCTGCAACCGCCGTCTTGTTGGCGTGGTTTGCATCTCATTTTTTGAATAAGACGTGGAGCATCCTGATCGGAATACTGTGGGCCGCCAATCCGCTCGCGTTGGCGCTTATCCCAGGTCTTTATAGCGAAGTGCCTTATACTACCATTCTTACCGGCGCGATGGCTTGTTTTTGGGTTTATACCTGCGGTCCGAAGATTCGCAATTTCGGCCTTGTTTTGTCTGGAGGACTCATGGGCCTTGCGATGTTGTTTCGCCCAGCCGGATTGTTCATGCCGCTTGTTTTAGCGATGTTCGTTTTATCTTACGTTTCAAAGCCTCTGAAACAACGTCTTGCAGGCGCCGGTGTTTTTCTGATTGCTGTCCTTGCCGCCATCATGCCTTGGGAAATCGAAATATATCGGCACACCGGTGAAATTCTGCCGCTCAGTTCCGGTGGTCTGCCAAGCATGATCGATGGGCTGTCGCGGCCTAAATCGTCGGACATGAAGAAAATGCCGCCCCCGTTGCCGGCCGATGTTGACGCTTTTGTGGCAGATCTTCGTCAGAAGAAACAGGCGAAAGAACTAAATAGTACGAAGGATGTTGCCACATGGCTCGTGGACCAGACTATGCAGCGACCGACCGCAGTGATCAAGGTGATAGGATATAAGCTAATGAGAAGTTGGTACGGTACGGATACGCGGCGCAACGAAACAGCAATTCTTCTGACGCAGCTTTCGCTTCTTTCTCTTTCGCTTGTGGGCGGCGTGCGCATGTGGCGTTGCGGCGGATCGCGTCGAGAACTGGTTGTCTTCGTTCTGATTCTAATACTCACCACTTGGTTTATGACCATCCTTGTTGAATCGCTCGTGCGATATATGGTGCCGGTAATGGGCCTGCTTTTCCTTCTTGTACCGGCGGCATGTGACAGTAGATGCGTTCTTAAGTCGCTTTCATGATCAGATAAAAAACAATCTTTTTCGTTGGGGCACCATGTCTTGCAGTTCGGATTAAGGTTCTCAAATCTATCAGCATT
>JBEKZY010000348.1:0-8478 GCA_049509395.1 Thermoguttaceae bacterium
TGGCGCACCGACCTGAACGGCCCACGGTGCCGGAGCTGTGGGCGATGGCCCGATGAAATAATCGGTCCAGGAAGTCGAACGGATATTATCGCCCACGGTCAAGGTTGCGGTGGTGGGACTGGCTGCGTTCAACAACGTCAGGGTACTGGCCGGATTCACGCTGCCGGGTGAAAAGTTATAGCCCACCCACGGTTCTAACGTCATACTGGCGGCTGCCTGATTGCCGTCGAGTGTCACGTTTTCGTCGCCTGTCAAGCCGAAATCATCGGTATCGCCGCCGAGTGGGACTACTCCGCCGACCCAGTTGTTCACGTCAATCCAACTGCGGGTTCCAACCACGGGCAAATTTGGTAAACTTGCTCCTTGCCAAGTGCCGGCCAAGGCAGGGGTGGCGAGAGCTAAAAACACACCCGACAATACGCATGCTGCGAGACGGTACATAAATCCTCCTCGGCCGCTTGGGCCATTGTGGAGAGCCCCTCTCAGCGCAAAAGGGACTCAGGGAAATCTTGATTTGGTTATCGAAAGAATGTAATTCTCAACGACGGCCCATATAGCAACCGTCCAATAATAGATGCTCTAACCCTGTGATCAATCGCCATGGCGCTCTCCTTCATCGCAAGGGTTTAAAAAGTGCCGCCGCAAATAAATACATACATCACATGCCCTATTAGGCGGGCAAGATGTTACGAGGCAGGGACTTTGGTGTTTACAAACTCGGAATAAGCGATGAAGTCGAACGGATAATTACTCGAAGGGTGGATGAGTGAAGATCAGATTATTAGGCATACCACCCCCAACCACATAGGTATAAATCCCACAACTAAGTAGTAACCGCATATTTATATAACAATATTAGTTGGCAATTACAATAGTCCATATTGGGGGGGCGTAAAATCACATGGCAGGCTGATTTTGTATGGCCGCTTTCATTTTGCAATGGGCGGCAATCGGCTTTCAGCCCAATTCCTTCGGTCTCCGGCCTACGATCTTACGTCTGCAAACAGTGTATATATTTGTGAGCAACGGCCTAAAAAGTTTATCCTGCGCAGCAAAAAGGCGGCCGGAACCTTGTGCCAGGCTCCAGCCGCCTTAATTACTATTAATGCAAATTTATGCAATCATGTTGATCAACTGCCGCTTTTATATAGACGGTTGCGTGCAGGCCAACCCAACAGCGCAGTGCCTGCAAGGGCCAGCAGGATCCAGGTTGCAGGCTCGGGCACGGGAGTGAGGCCGGTGGAGGTCAATGGGCCGCCGGGTATGGCGGCAATAGTTACCGTACAGCCGGCGTCGAGGGTGAGTGTATTTTGCACGATGGAAGTGGCAATCAATTCCGTGCCGGCCGGGCCGCTGACGGTGGTATCGCCCACGCCAGTGATTGTGCCCACTTTCTTTACTCCGTCGGAGATCAGCAAACCGGTGGCAGTGCTATTATTGACGATGTCCAGCGAGAGGTTGGTGATGGTGTCGGTGAACGGATCGGCCGTGCCCCCGGCCTCGAAGGTGCCGCCGCTGATTTTCAAGAGCGCGGCGGTACCAGTGACCGCATTGACCTTAACCGGCGCGCCCTGGGAGTGCGCAATAAGCACCCAGCCTGCTCCTACCTTTTCAGTCGTGCCTGACCAAGTGGTCAACCCTGTGCCGTAAATCGCCCATGTCTCCGGCGTTAAAGTGAATTGATAATAAGGCGGAGGCAGCACGGGAGTGGGCGGGATGGCCTCTTCGCCGTCTATTTTCACCGGATTAGCGGGATTCACGTTATTAAAGTGTACCGCACCATAAAGATAATTCTGACGGCTGGCGTTGAAGACCACGCCGTCGTTCAGTTGCAAGGTAAAACCCGCTTCGTGCGGCAGGACGTTAAGTGGACCGGAGGGAGCGCTGGGACCAATCCCAGGCGCGGAGGATGGAATATTACCGCCGCCGGACATGTAAACCGTTACTCCCTCGAAAATCAAGGTCCCGTTGCCGCGGCTGTAATCGCCTATAGAACTAGGCGTGCCCGTTGGAACCATGTTTCGCGACAGATCGACCACGTTGTTGCTGGGAGCGGCGTCTGCGTCGGAGGCCTTGAAGATCACCGTGCCCAGGATCTCGTTGGGCACGATGCCATGAGTGCGGAACATGGCATTGTCGTCCACGGTAACCGTACTGGTAGTGCCTTGGAAAGAGACAATATTGCGGAATCCATACGCCGGATCGGTATCGAGAACCATCCCAGCCGGCACCTGTGAGACTTCCAGGTTGCCACCGTTAAAGATAACCGGTCCGGAGTCTGAGTTGCTGACAACGGGCATTTGGTTGGTCTTGACCAAGCCGGCGGTCAGTTTCAGCCCCCAGGCATTGGCCTGGCCTTGGCCTGCCGGTACCAGTACAGGCGCCGGGGCGCTGTAGGACAGTGTGCCTGAGCCGTCTTTTTCCAAGTAACCGCAGGGGGCCCAACTGAAGTCGAAATTGGCGTTAAGAGTGGCTGTAACGTTGGCGTCCACTTCGATCACGCTGCCGCAGTTTTTCACTGGATCGGGCGTGCCGGAGGTGTTGATTTTTATAGGCGTCCAGAAATTGGTATCGGAGCCGCCGGCGGTGATGTGCAGACACCCGCCGTTGAGGATGGCGATCGGTCCGCCGTTGACGTTTAGTAGATTGGCGTTGAGTTGGTTGGCATTGTTGACGATGATTTCGCCGCCGGCGATGATCGTCCCGCCGGTATAGGTGTTGCCGACTGCCAGCGGGTTCTGTGTCAAATCGAGATTGCTATTCTTGCCAGCTTTGTAAAGGAGGACGGGAATCGAACCGCCCTGCGGGAGGATGTTGTCCGTAATCTGGAACCAAGTGGTCATGGTTCCGACGCTGTACTCGCCACCCAGGCCCAGCACGTTGACGTTTTGATTGACGAGTGGATTAAGATTGGAGATGATAGTCGTGCCATAGGTTCCCGGGACGCCCCACACATTCACGTCGCCGGTCCAGCCGATCACTCCACCGTTAAGCTGGAGGGCTTTGATTAATGGGAGTCCACCATTTGCAGTGTACCAACCTAGACTCCAATCATTGGCATTTCCATTTCTGCTCGGATCCAAGAGCAACTGGCCTGGACCCGTCCAGGTGTAGCTCCCGGCACCTTCCCACCAGTTATGGTACTGACTGGGAATCGCATACAAACCGTTGGTGATGTTCATGTCATAAGTCCAAACACTAACCGAGGCCGAGCCCCAAACCGCATTCTGTTTCATCAATTGCAGAGTGCCGGCGCAAACGGCGGTCCAGCCGGTGTAGGTATTAGACCCCGCGATTAGGTCGCCGCCGGGGTTCAGCGCCACGCGGCCGGGGAGCAACGTGCCGGTGGTTCCCATTTCGAGCATCGTATTTCGCCCGTTATAATTGTTCAATAAAGCGTCGATGCGCAGTGTGCCCCCGCCGCCGCCGAGATAATGAATGTAGTTCCACAGATCAACGTCCACTGCGCCCGATTGGCCGATCGGCAGGCCTGGCGCGAGGGGTATAATGGGGAAGGGCGTGATGGGGCCGCTCTGATCAATCCGTGTATCCCACCCGATGCCCGCACCGGAATCCGCTGTGTTCAGTATGACGGAAGGTGCGTTTTGTGGAGTGTTTGTATATCCCAGGCGGAGCACGCCGGAATTAACCTGCGGCGAGGTCCACCACTGTCCGACGCCGTTAACTTGATAGATCGCCAGCGCGCCCGAGCCCCCTTTTATAAACGGCACGAGATTTTGTGGATTTTCGAATGCATTGCTAACGTATGTGTAGTTGAGTGGTTCTTGGAGCCGATTAGCGCCGCTTACGTAGCGGCTGCCGCCGCGGCCTTCGGTGAGGTTGCCGTTGTTGACGTTGATCATTACGAAAGTGGGAGCGATATCCCAAGTCAAAGTCGCCAGGTGGATATCAAAGCCGTTATTGGTGCGTCCGAAGGGGCCGGTCGAACCGAAATTGGCCACCCCTTGATAGACTGTTACTCCGCCCGCGAGGTATTGTTCGACATTAATCGTGGTGTCTAGGGGATTTAATTGGTAACTGCGATCGGCATATACATTGCCGTCGTAGGAGTTCACCGAGTTGAGATATTGGTTGGACCCTCCCGGAATAGGTCCCCCGTTTCGGTTGTCCTGAAGCCCAAGATAACAAGTGCTTGCAGTCAAATTTATAATGGCATTATCCATGCGCCCTACATCCGCAAGGTGCATTGTATAACCGTTGCCGCCGCTACCTCCGCCGGAGGCAATAGTAATTGTTGGATTAGCGGCGATCGCATTAAACACATTATCCGATGAAATCCAAAGGCTGGTGCCTGTGCCGGCCCCCGTATACGTAAGAGAGTTATTCGGCGGGTTGGTAATCTGCCCGGAAAACATCATCGACGAATTTGTGCCGTTGCCTGCCAGCCCGAGATTGAGGGAAAGCGGGGCGGTGAGGTTTACGTCGGCGGTGAATAAAGGGCCGGCCGTGAAGTAATCCACGCCGTAGGTGTCGCGCACTCCCTCGCCCGTCGATATGTAAGAGGAAAGACCGCCCGGTGCAGGCAGCATGTTTAAGTTGGCCGGAAGCAGGCCTGGGGCAATCGTGGTGTAGGTGAAATTGTTAAAGGCCATTCCCCCGGCCCATTGAACCCCGTTCAGTTGAATGGCGCCATCGCCAGCGGGATTAAACCAATCCCAATCGTTGGGAGCCGGGACGGCCCCTCCGGCCCAATTACCGCCCAGGTTCCAATTACGAATTTGATTGACCGGCGATTGGGCGGCGCCGGTCCAAGTGTCCGCTTTTGCCTTTTCAGCAACTGCCCCTAGCGTAAGGACCAAAACAAATGCAACCATTAATGGCGGTCCAAATTTCAGCCATCCATTAGGCCATGCTCTAGCTATATGATCGATTGACATGACTCCCTCCTTCATCGCAATGGTTTGAATGTGTTGCCGTAAATAACAAAAGCACTAAATGCCCTGTTGGCGGGCATCGTGTTACGATGCAAGTTTTAAAGAGATAATGAAATCGGAATCAGTGCAAATGCCGACAGATGATTATGCAAAGGGCGGATAAATGAAAAGCAGGGTATTTAACTTGGCGTCACCACCAAATCTATAACACCTCAAAAAATAATCCGTTACATATTTGCATACTAAAATCAGTTAGCAAATACAATAACCCGTTTTCCGGGATGCGGGGGGTATGGCAGATACGAAAATTGCGAGGCATGCGGTTAAAGTTTTGCCCAGGCGTTTTTACCCGCTAAACACTCAGCACTCTCGACGGGCCGAAAATTGCACCAGCACGCCTGCCGGTTCGTCGCTTGGGGCAATGAGCTTTACATCCATGCGGACCCCGTAGGGCAGTAATTGGGCGATCTTTATCCGCGCCTCGGGACCGTCGGCTTGCACGGCGGTTATCTCCGGCGTGCCGGCAAACGGCGGGCAAAATGCCACGTGCAAATTGCCCGTCCTCTGACCCGCTGCAAGATCCAACCGCAGGACGCCGCAAAGCATGTCGCCGCCCTGGGCCGTAGTCGAGCGGGTAAGTTGTTGGGTTACGCCTTTTGCTGCCGACCAAGTGTTATTCCCCTCTCCCGTATCGGGAGAGGCACCCAGAGGATACCCGGGAGTGAGGGCGGAAATCGCGCCGGGCAACGTTGAAACGGGCTCGATATGAGCTGCAATCGATTGCGCCTGATCGATGCGCAATTGTTCAAGGCCGGTGTTTTCGTGCCGCGGTCGGCGGAGCCATTGTCCGGCCCCAGGCGCCCATGCCCAAATTTCATAAGCGGCGATTAATAGCCAAAAACAAGCCAGCCCCAGGGCGTTTGTGCCCGGCAGGCTAAGTGCCGCGGCGAATATCACAAGCGATGCGCCAAGCAAGACATCCATAATCAGATCGCCGCGAGACGACGCCCGACGGTCCGGGGAATGTCGCCATAGCGTGCGAATGCCAAGGGCCGATATGGCCGCGAGGAATCCTGTTGGAACCAGCATGGCAATAGATAAAGGGTGGACAAGGGCGCCGGAAACCCGGCGCAAGGCCAACACTAAAGCAGCGCAAACAAACATTCCGGCCAATGCGATGATCGATGCACGTCCGCACTCGGCCGCCGGAAAATTCCAGCGGCGCGAGAGCATCGATCGAGATTTTTTTATCGATGATTTGCAGGTAGACATTGATTGAGTCTCAGACATGCCACATTTTGTAGCCGGCGGCTAACAGCCGCCGGTGGAATTTCGCAATATCCGGCGGTCGTTGACCGCCGGCTAACGAAAAAACTTATATGAAAACGAACAGCCGTCATTCCTTGGACATTATTTCTTTCACGGCCTTAATTATACTTGCGGCATCAGGCTCCAGCGGCACGTCATGCTGTTGGGCCTTTTGCAGGTCTTTAACTTGGATCATTCCTGCGGCAAATTCGTTTACACCGGCGATCAGGGCCACGCGAAATCCCCGGCGGTCGGCGTACTTTAATTGCTGGCCGAGTTTTTTGGGGTCCGGAAAAACTTCCACGCCGAGGCCCGCCGCCCGCAATGTTGCCGCCAGTTTCAGATAGTCGTGCAGCCGGGAAGGATCGAAATAAGGGATCAGCACGGGGGCCGGCGTGGCAACTTTTTCGATCATTCCCAATTCTTCCATCGCCGCCAAGAGCCGATCCAGCCCCAGCGAGGCCCCGATCCCAGGCAACTCTTGCGCGGTGAAAAGCGCGGCCAGATTGTCGTACCGCCCGCCGGAACACACGCTGCCGATGCCTTGCAGATCATTAAGATATGTTTCAAATACCATGCCCGTGTAGTAATCCAATCCTCGGGCGATTGATAAATGCAAACGCACATGCGACTCTGGCACACCGCCTGCCTTAACACCTGAAAGGACTTCGTCGAGTCTGTCTAAGCCTTCTTGCCCCCTTTCTGTGGTCTCAACCAAGGGTTGGACCTGTCGGAGTATCTCGTCATTGCTGCCGGAAATTTCCGAAAGACGCACAATCTGTTGGGCCTGCTCAGGAGTCGTGCCGACAGAGGAAATCAATTCGTCGGTTACCGCATCGGGCCCGATTTTGTTGAGTTTATCAAGCACACGTAGCACAGCAACGGCTCTGTCGAGTAGATCGAACCACTCCAAAAGACCTGTTAAAAGCATGCGATTATTTATCAGGATTTGAAATTTAGTAAATCCTATCGCCCGCATCAGGTCGTAGATTACCAAAACAGTTTCAATGTCGGCGGCAACGGATCGCGTGCCGATGGTGTCGAAATCGCACTGCATGAACTCGCGATACCGGCCGCGTTGCGTGTTTTCGCCCCGCCATACCGTGGCGATGTGGTATCGCTTAAAGGGAATGCCCAACTCGCCGATATGCTGGGCGGCGAAGCGGGCCAAAGGCACGGTAAGATCGAACCGCAACCCGACGTCACGCCCGCCATGGTCCTTGAACTTGTAAAGCTGCTTGTCGGTCTCTTCGCTCCCCTTGCCGGCAAGAATTTCCAGGTATTCCAAGGCCGGCGTGTCGATGGGGCTGAATCCATAGGAACGATATACCCGCCGGGCAACGTCGATCAGCCGCTCCCGGGGAATCATCGCCTCGGGCGGATAATCGCGAAATCCTTTTAACGTGCGGGGTGTAATTCGCTGCGGTTCGTTCACGGTAAATAGTTTTCAGTTGTCAGTACTTGTATCCTACTGCTATATTTACACCAATTTAACAGTTCAGGATAGATGGGAAAAGATGGCTGTACTATTGGCCAACATGGTTATAAACTGACAACTGTTAACTGAAAACGGAAAACTTCCTATGTCCAAACCGGTTCTCATTCTCCGTCATGTTCCCCACGAATCGGCGGGCACGCTGGAAAACGCCCTGGCCAAGGCCCATCTGGAATTCCAATATCTCGATCTGTTTCATGAATATCCTGGTTCGCTCGATTGCGAGCAATACCTGGGCCTGGTCGTGCTGGGCGGACCGATGAACGTCGATGAAGTGCAAAAACACCCCTTTCTAGGAGACGATATACGGTGGATTCGGCAGACCATCGAGGCCGGGATACCATTGCTGGGCATCTGCCTGGGCGCGCAACTGCTGGCCAAAGCCTTTGGGGCCAGGGTATATGCCGAAGAGATCAAGGAAATCGGCTGGTACCCGCTGGAACTGACCATCGCGGCGGCCGAAGACCGGCTCTTTGCCGGTTGCGGCCCGAAATTGACCGTCTTCCAATGGCACGGCGATACCTTCGATCTGCCGCCGGGCGCTGTTCATCTTGCCCAAAGCCCCTTATACCGTAATCAGGCGTTTCGCATCGGGCCGTCGGCCTATGGCCTGCAATTCCACATCGAGAGGACCTCTGAGATGATCGAAGATTGTCTGACCGAGTCGTGCAACTGCGGAGAACTGGCTTCGCTGGATTATATCGTTGCAAAACTTATCCGCCAACAATCACCCCGCGCGTGGCCTGGTTTGCTGTCCCTGGCCGATAAAGTTCTAGGCCG
>JBEKZY010000349.1:0-5122 GCA_049509395.1 Thermoguttaceae bacterium
TTAAATCTGCTTGCTTTAATCTTTCTTGTGGCGTGCGGCGGCCAGTACGGCATCAATTGCACGTGCGAAAGATTCGCTCGCTTTAAGCGGTAAATAGTCCTGAAAATAATTCTCGATCTCGGCCGGCGCATACGAATCGTCCGTCAGGCCCTCTTCTTCCGCAAGCGAAAACCGCGCAACCGAGCTCTCGAAAACGGCGTCGTGCAGGCGATCCTCTCCCGACGCGGGGCGCGATGTCTGGTCCTGACGCTCCGGCGCGGGAACCCATTGGTCCCATGCTCCGGCGTTGAGAATTGAGCCAAACGGATTCGAGCTTCCATCCATATTTTGCGGATGCAAAGTGCCTGGAAATTGCACTGCCGCGCTGGAGCGCGGGAACAAGGCAAAATCCGGCACTGCTCGACAGGTCGGCAGCGGCGCCGGTGCGAATGCCGTTTGCACGGGCGCGAAAGCTGGTAAAGCTGGCGCGATTTCCGCCGCCGAGGCCATTTCCAAATTAGAGGCTGCCTGGTCTTCAGGCAGCGTCAACGGCCGCGAGGTTGTATTTTCCAATGACAAGGCCGCCGTCCGGGATGTGTTTCTATCTTCTAATAGCGCCGCTGGCTGCGATGTTGCCTCATCCGACACACGCAAAGTGACCGGCTGCGAGGCTGCGATGTCCGCTAACGGCGTCGCTGGCTCCGAGGCTGCAATATCCTCGACCACCGACAGGGATTGCAATGTATCGCCGGCCGCAAGCGGGGCGCCCACCGATGCGGTGATCAATTGCAAAGGATTGCCGCCTGAGCCGTCGGTCCGATTATGCCGGGCTCTCAGATCATCGGTTGCATTGACTTTTCCGTCGCGGTTGTAATCGTAATGGTTGTCGATTGCCGCCGCCGAAAAACCGGTCTTGTGCGTGCGCGAACCTGTTTCATCCGCTGAATCGACCACGGCATTGCCAGGATTGTCGCCCGACTCGCCGATGGCATTGCCGAAATAAAACACGTCCGCGGCAGCCAGCCCCGTGTCGGCGTCGGCCAACACCGTCACTTGCAGCCACTGGTTTTGAATAACATTGTCGGTCCAGACGATGGTTACCCGATCCGAACCGTTCGTGCCCGTGCCCTGGCTCACGCCCAGGCTAAGCGGCGCGGGAGCAGTCGTCCAACTCCCTCCGTTGCCCACCTGAAACTGGAAGTCCGAGGCGGCCAGAGCGCCCGAATTGGCCAAACCCTTTATATCCACAATGATTCCATTGATGCCCAGGCTGTAACTGGTGTAATTGGCGAAGGTCGCCGTCTGGCCCGGCAAAAGCGCCGCTTTGTCCGTGGCGATCGCGGCACTGTCGGAGGTGGAGTCGAACTTGGAATTGTTGTAGAAAATATACCGCCCGGCAATGGCTGCGGACACGATGTTTCCGTAGAATTCCACTTCAGCAATGTTGCAACTGCCGCCGGTCGGCCCATAATAGCGCACGTAACGGAAGGGCGTTGTGTTGGAAATTGCCTGTGCCGTTAGCACCCCGTATGCCGGCGTGGCACTGATGGTGAAGAGCGTTACCACGCCGCTGCTGAAGTCCGCCGTATTGGACCCTTGGAATTGTCCGCCTATGATGCGGCTGACATAGTTGCTGCGCGGGCAGTATTTCACCTGAGTGATCACTCTGGC
This sequence comes from Thermoguttaceae bacterium, assembly GCA_049509395.1. GTDB lineage: Bacteria > Planctomycetota > Planctomycetia > Pirellulales > Thermoguttaceae > JBEKIK01. The sequence continues at coordinate 1,651 of JBEKZY010000349.1, forward strand.
CGTGCCCAGGTCCAGCCCAACCCAATCTCCGCTGCTGTGCAGCGCGTCATAGAAGGTGGTCAGGCTGCCGTCCATCGCGGCTTCCTTGGTGGTGGCGGGATTGTTGCCCCACGATCCCGACGTGCCGATGATCGTCCCGGTCAATTTGAGATTCATCCCCGGAGTGGCGCTGGCTTCTGCGGAGTTGCCGGTTTCGACGCCGGCGACCACGGCCGAGACCACATAATAATAGGTCGTGCCGTTGGCTAGGCCGGTGTCCGTGAAGTTGTTCCCGGTCACGCCCGGGCCGACCGTGGCGTATGGCCCGCCGCTAACGGTGGCGCGTTTGACGTTGTAGCTGGTCGCGCCTGAAAATGGCGTCCAACTTAACGCGATCTGCGCGTTGCCCGGAGTAATCATCAGATCCGACGGCGAGCTGGGAGGACCGGTCACGTTGTCAAAAGTGGCGCTGGTGCTTCCGCACGCCACCAATCCGACATAATATGTATTGGCCATCGACACGCTGACGCTGGATCCCACGGTATACCAAGTTACTCCGTCGAGCGACTGGTAGGCGGTGAATGTGTTTCCCGAGCGTTGCAGCTTATACCATACCGGCATCCAAGTGTAGTCATTGCCGGTCTGAGCCGTCATGTTGGCTCCGTTTGAAAGCCGGGTCCTGAGTTTTGTCTCGCGCCCGCCGGTTTCACCCAGGGTAACAGCCACGGCCATGGAATTCGGATTGAGTGAATCGCGCATCATCAGGCCGACTTTATTATTTGTCCCGCTTGTGTCTATCAACAGCCGTCCGATAAGCGTATAGTTGCCGGTTACACTTTTATAAACATAACTGAATGAATCGGCGGTGCCGCCGATGCTGCTTCCATACCCGCCGAGGACGAAGGTGCCGTTGCTGACGCTCGCGAAATTAGCGCTGCCGGCAGAGTTGGAAGTGTCGATATTTTGTTGCGTCCATCCGGATGGCAATGCGCCCGATGCAGCGGGCCTGGCGCTGGCTTCTGTCGAGTTGGCGCTTGTGCCTGATTGGTTGTTTGCGGCAACGACATAATAATAGGTCGTGCCATTGGTTACGCTCGTGTCGGTGTATTGGGGCGTGGTATTGGCCGTCCACGTGGCAATGGTCGTATATGGGCCGCCGCTGGTTGTCGCGCGTTGCACTGTGTAACCCTGGGCAGTGTCTCCGCTCGAATTCCATTGCAACATCACTTGCCCAACGCCCGCAAAGGCCGTCAAGCCAGTTGGCACTGGGGCGATAGGCGAAGGCGGATATGGCGATGCGGCGGCGCTAAGTGTGAACGTCAATGTTCCGTATCCAAAATGATCCGCGCTGCCGTGTTCGGGTCTCATCAGTTGGGCCATGGCTTGGACGTTCGGTGCGCTTAAACCCTCGAGAACAACGTAGTGGTTGTAGATCATTTCCCAAATGGGCCGATCATCCAGCCGGCCTATGCCGTTGATGGAAATATAGCACTGGTTCGCTTGATCGCTATTGGTGTAATACGTATAAGGGACAGGTTCGGAGAGGTTGGTCTGTGCGACGTATTCCGCTCCGGCCAACAATCGATTGTTGGCGTACCCATATAGGTCCAGACCTTGGTTCCAGGCCACCTGGCAAACCGAGGCAAGTAATCCTATGGCGAGTTGGGCGTGTTCCTGGTCGCGGCCCGATTCCTGCTCTTGGCCGAGGGCGGAATTGTACAGAGGGTTAACGGCGTGCATAATGCTGCCGTTTCCCGCCCCGGTTTCATAATATGTGATTCCCTCATTGTATATTGTTTGATTGTCGCAAAGCACTCCCATGGCAACTTTGGCGCCTATATTGCAGGCATCCCAGTTGGACCAGTAAGCGTCAATGGCGGCGCCGTTATGGTTGCTCAAAAAATCATTGACCACCGGATATAAATAAGTGGTCATCATGCTTGTAAACCGGTTGAAGTCGGCTGTAGCCCATCCGCTATATATCCGCAAAACTTCACCGGCCATGGCAAAATCGAAGATCGGAATGCCAATCAGGCCGGGTATGTCGGTGCCGGTAGGAACCACGTTTACCGCCGTGGACCAGGCATTTAATATCGTCACCGCTCGGTTGGCATAACTGGTATCGCCGGAAATATACCACCGTATCGTGTTCAGATAGGCGGCATGCGCATCTTGATCCGCTAGCTGACGGCTTGTGCCCATGTTCGCTGTCGCGTGGTTTGCATACGTGTTCGATGCCAGTGGATCGGTGATTAATACATTCCAATCGTCTATCCAGGGGTGAGCGCCCGCGGCCACCTCGTTTTTCATGCGGTTGAGGTCTGTTAAAGTCAGCAAACCGCCGGGATGAGTAAAGCTCAATAACATCCGCGGCTCCAACTGCTCGAACATGTGACGGGCCTTTTCCAGAGGCCTGTTCTTCTTGGACCCTCTTCCCCCCCATATTATTTTTAACCACCGGCGTGAAATGGCGCTCATAAAAAATTCTTTAGCAGAGTTGGATTCTCGTTAGCAGCATAAAACTCCAGATAAAATTTTATCTCCCGGTATTTCAGCGTTCCGTATTCTTACAGATTTTATCAATAATCCGCAGTGAATACAAGAAAAATCCGAAAAGTTGCAGGTAATATTTAACCACCAGGCGTTTGAGTTCAACTTTTTCAATCATCGCCACGCGCATGGAAAACTATCGGCAGATTGTTTCTTAAAATCCTGATCTGACTCGATTTTGACAACGTAAGTTTTTTAAAGTAATGCATAAGTCCATTTGGCGTATTGCCGGCGTGTCTGAAGATTGGCGAGCCCAGAGACAGTCGAGCCGGAAGCCTGCGGCTTTAAGCAAACGCGTCATTTTCAGCGGCCTGTACGCGACGGTGAAAAACTTTGCACCTTTTTTATGAAAAAAAGAAGCCCAAGCGTAAAATATATTTGGAAGTAACGATTGCGCAACTCTTTATATTGCATGGGCTTATGATTTACGCGCAGCAAAGCGTCTTTTTTCTGTTGCCAAAATATCGTTATATACCGGATGAGATAGTATAAGGGGTTAAAGAATACCATTTTAAGGAATGGCATAAGGCATGCTGTTTTCTTGTTTAGCTTATTATGTCATTAGGAAATCCATATAACGAAGAATTTTCCCAACTCTACGCCAACTGCGAGAGTTGGTTATACAACTATCTATATTCTTTGTTGCGCAAGGCGGCCGATGCTGAAGAAGTTTTACAGGAGACCGCCAAAACTTGCTGGGAAAAATTCGATCAATACCAACCCGGCACCGAGTTTCGCGCCTGGGCTTGTCGGATTGCTTATTATAAGGCCCTTAAGTTCCGCGAACGGCAAAAAAAAGCTCCTTTGACTTTTACCGATTTGTTCTTCAGTTCCGTGGATGAAGAAGCAGTCGTGATGGCCGACCGGCTCGACGTTCGCATAGCCACGCTCAACAATTGCGTGAAAAAGCTCCCTTTCCCGGATCGCAAACTGGTCCGGCTCC
>JBEKZY010000035.1:0-31494 GCA_049509395.1 Thermoguttaceae bacterium
CAGCCAAGCGGGCGGCTCCCGCACCAGCGCTGCACTTGCCCGGCGATTTTCGCCAGCCTCTTCGGCGACCATGTTCAGGAGAGTCAATTGCCGCTCGCCGCTTCCGACCATGCTGGTAGTTGTCTTCAAAGGCCGCTCGGCCAGATCTTGAATCGCCGAGTGGGGTTCACAGACGAAATCCTCGACGCTTTCGCCCAGCCAGTGGTAGCGGCGAGCCCAACCGTTCTCGGCGTCCATACCCTGCTGGACCACACACCATTGTCCCTCCGGTGTGAAGAAAAACGAATGGTGGTAAAGGGCAAATCCGTCTTGGACCGCAGCCGAATCGACCTTGGCACTCATCCGCGAGGCATAGATAAGCTGCTCACCGACCGTGATGGCATGGCGATCCGCAGCATTCGCGATCTCTTGGGGCGTTTTGCGGCTGGTCCCACCTTTGCCACCGGCTACGAGGATTCCCAGATCGGAACCGCAAACCTTCGCCGCTTCCTTCAGCGCCCCGCAGGTGACGGTGGTAACACCGCTACTGTGCCAGTCGAAGCCCAAGACACATCCGAAAGCCTGGAACCACCAGGGATCTGACAGCCGTCGGAGCATCTCCGCGGGGCCAAACTCTTCGACAATAGCCATCGTCACCGCCCCAGCGAGCTTCGTCATACGCTTGAAGAGCCAAGGCGGGGCTTTCCCCGAGTGCAGCGGCAGGTGGGCTATGTGGCGTTTCATCTCAAAATTTTAGTCGATTTGGTGATGGCAAGGCAAGATGGAACCATCGGGGCAGTAGATTACTATGACACCGAAGAATGGGATTTTGGAGCCAAGATTGAAAGGATCAAGGCTTGCCTGGGAAAACATGGCTTTCTGTGTTAGCCGGTGAAATCGTCTTTCATGAGGTCCTGGGTGCGGCCTGCGGTGACATCTTGGGTTCCATGGTGGAAGGCTGCTCTGCTGATGAGATACGCAAGCTTTATGGCGAGATTCGAGACTTCGCCGAAGGAGGCCGAGGCTTCGGCTGCTACCCCGGCTGTACAATTCCGGGATTTCTCTTGTGGTGGGGGTGATTTCCTTGTCCGCAGGGACAAGCTATAATCGCTCCCATGCCGTTTGACCTGATTCTCCAGCGTGTCTTGGCGGTTGAACGGCTACAAGGATTGAAAACATCTTCGGAAGGGACATTATGTGGTTCCGAATTACCCCCCCATCCATTTCGGAGGAGCCGTCATGCGACATTCACGCTATATCCTCGTACTGTTTGCAGTCCTGCCGCTTGTTCTGATTGGGGAAAGTCTTTGCGGAGGCGAAACTGCCCCGAATGACAAGCCCACTGAAGAAACCATTATCGGCCCCTGGCACGCCGATTCGGTCGCGTTGTCGCCGGAAAGAGGCGCAAAAAGAACATTGCCCAAAAATGAACAACAGCCCTTCAACATTGTCATTTCCGACAAAACCATGACCATGCGGGTAGGCGATCAGAAGTTTGCCGAAATGTCTTATACGTCCGATGCGAAGCAAACTCCGCCTGCCATAGACGCCAAGTTCCAGGGTCAAGACATGCCTGGCATATTCGAGCTAAAAGGCGATGTTTTGAAGATCAGCCTTAACGACGCCAAAAAAGGCCGACCGAAAGATTTTGGCGCAAAAGACAACGACATGGACCTTGTATTGCACCGCTTTAACGGCCGGCCGCTTATGATAATCAATGCCGACGGAACCAGTCCACGTCCGCTTACATCCTTGCCCGAATATACCTGCGCAGCGTCACACTGGTCGCCCGACGGCGGCAAAATCTCGTTTGACTGCTGGCACTCCTTTGTCGGCGACGACCAGACGAAATGCCACATCTACGTGGTCAATTCCGACGGTACGTCGCCGAAAGACCTGGGCGACGGCTGTCTTTCCAGTTGGTCGCCCGACGGAAAACGCATCGCCTATTATCGGTATCCGCCAAACAACGGCATCTGGGTGATGAACGCCGATGGAACCGATAATCGACAAATTGACGCGGAGGGCCGGAGCGCGGATTGGTCGCCCAAATCCGACGAACTGGCTTATACCGTGGGATCGAATATCTGTGTGTACGACCTGAAAACAAAAAAACGCCGCAATCTGCTGAACAAGGAATACAACCTAATCCGTTGGGGCCTCGCCTTCTCGCCCGACGCCGGGTGGATTTGTTTCCATGGCACGCTGCCCGACGGCAGTTATGAACTAGCGCTTGTCGATGCGCAAGGACAGGCCAAGGGCTTCAAAGTCCTGTTGCCAAGCAATGATGTTCCCAATGTAAAGGATTTTCAAACCTATTTCTCCTGGAGTCCGGACGGAAAAAGAATAGCCCTTTCCATGACCATGAGAAGCGATTCCAACGTGCAGATTTATATTCTGGACGTGGAGGGCAAGAAGCCGCCCCAACGTCTCGCCGAGCAAAATCCAAAGAAGCAAAACTGGACCCCCGCCTGGTCGCCCGACGGCAAAATAATTGCGTTTGGAATGCAAAACTAAAGCATGTTACAGCCGAGATTCTGTGGTGCGTAGCGGATTTCTTTTGTCCTCGGCAATGCGCAAATTGACCGGTCCGGAAACACTCCCGACTGCGGCGTGGAATTCCTTGGGCGTGTTTACAGCCATGTGCCCGACATGGTAACGACCATGCCCGGTTGCCGCCCATTCTAAACATCGGCTTGATGAGCGCGAGGAAGAATCCATGTCCACGAAGATCGCCACCTGGAACGTCAACTCGATCAGGTCCCGGCTGGAGCGACTGCTGGCATGGCTTAAGAAGGCCCAGCCGGACATCCTCTGCCTCCAGGAACTGAAAGCCACGGATGAAGCGTTTCCCCACGAGCCGATCCGGCAAGCCGGCTACCATGCTGCGGTGTTCGGCCAAAAAACGTACAACGGCGTGGCAATCCTCAGCCGTATTGAACCCTCGCACATCGAGCGGGGCATGGGCGATGGTGAGGAAGACCCACAGGCCCGGTTGCTGGCCGCGCAGATTGGTCCCGGCCACGTCATCACGGCGTACGTGCCCAATGGACAGGTATGAAAACCGAGAAATGCCTGCACAAGATGGGGCAAAATGGCCATCGGGTTAGACCGTCGTAAAGCTCAGGTTTTAGTCGCTAATAGCCAAGACATCCAGATGGTTTCTCACTTGATATTTCAGCCTTTCTAAACTTTCCAAATAATCGGCTTAAAATAGCCGGTTACCAGTGAACTTTTGTCTGGGTTAGCCAGGATCTGTCCAACCGTGTTGGTATCTTATTAGGTGTGAGAATTGGACACATCTGCTTTATCACGGAAGGGGAAGCCTTTAAAGGAATAATGTCAAGATTATTTGGGAGCATCGCATGACCGATTCTGATCTGGCTTTTGAATCTAAAAATCACCTACTGGGTGAAATCCTGACTAGCATTAGTAGTCCCAAGCGTTATTCCTCGTCGATCGTCTTAAGCGAAGCGGTCATATTGGAACGAGAACCTGCCAATCTTCGCGATCAGTGGGCAATTCAAGTAAAGAATACCCAAGGAAACTCGCTGGGGTATTTATCTCGCTTGGTGACTAAGTGGCTTGCGCCACTTTTAGATACCGAAAAAGTTCGGACCGAAGGATTTATTCCTGCCCGGCCAGGCGTTTCCCGAAGTTTAAAGCCGTTTTCAGTGCCAATAGTGCTTTCTGTGTTCATCGCCGAACAAGAAGACGGACTGCTGAACAAGAAAAACATCAGCACAAGGGAAGACATTGTGCATCAAATCGTTTTCCAAGCCTATCAGCAAGCCAACCGGTTTACCGATCCGAAACTCATCGAGCACTTGGCTGAAGGCCTTAAACCGCTTGCCAGACAAAAACTGCATCCGGAAACGCACTTACTTCTTGCGCTTTTACCAGGCATAGCCAACGAAAACCGTGTGGCCCAAGCCTTAAAGCGAATGGTCCAATCAAACGATATTCCAGGGCGAAATATGGCAAGTGAATAATCGGATTAGGAGTACTTTTGGGGAATGGCAAAGATCACGTAAAAAAGGGACTTTATGGCAAGCATTTTGAAAAGTCAAAAGGGCCAATGGGGGGTGGCATCTTGTGATTTGGGGGGAATTGATTATGCTAGATTACTCTCCTGGTTTTACTGTCATGGCAGGGGGTCATCGATGGACGTTAGCTCGCCGCTTATTCGTCAATGGATTTTGCTCAGAATCCTTTCCGCCCGGCATTATGGTTCGACTGTCAAAGAATTAGCCGTGGAACTCTCCGTCAGCGAAAAGACCATCCGCCGCGATCTGGAAATTTTTCAGACCGCCGGTTTCCCGCTGGAGGAAACCGTCGAGGATTTCGGGCGGAAGAAATGGAAGCTCGAAACGGGAGCCAATCCGCCGGGGATGTGCCTGCTGTGGGATGAAGCCGCCGCTCTCTACATGGGTCAACGGTTCTTGGAGCCACTGGCCAGCACGCCCTTTTGGGAGGCTGCCCAACGGGCATTTAAAAAGATCCGCGCCACACTCGGTGACAACGCCATCAAATATATGGAAAACTTTGCTACGCTATTTCATAAAACAATGGTCGGGGTGAGTGACTATTCCAAAAAGGCGGAAATAGTCGATCAGCTTATGCTCGGAATCGAAGACCACCGTGCAGTATTCATCGCGTATCAATCGCTGCAAGCCACCGAGTCCGTGACATACGATGTTTATCCATTCGGTCTGGCCTATCATCGCGGGTCACTGTATCTGGTCGGTCGTAAACCAGAAAAGTCGGAAATCAGCCATTGGAAGGTGGACCGCATCAGTGAGGCCGAGATCACGGAAATCCATTTTCAACCGCCGGAAGATTTCGATCTTTCCAAGCACCTTTCCTCGTCTTTCGGCATATTCCAAGGCGATGGTAACGTAACTGTAAAAATCCGCTTTTCGCCTACTGTCGCCCGCTATGTCCAGGAATCGCAATGGCACGCCACCCAAAAACTCATCGCCCAGCGCGATGGCAGCCTATTGGCCGAGTTCGATCTCGACGGCACCGAAGAAATCAAACGCTGGATTTTAAGCTTTGGGCAACATGCGGAGGTGCTGGAACCAGAGGAATTACAGAAGTCGATTGCGAAAGATATTCATAATATGTTATCAACTTACTCAGGAAGTAGGCCATCTACTAGCAAGCGACAAACAATATGAACGATTCGATTGATTTTACTCCGGCATTTGAGGCATTGACCGGCAATCTCCCCTTTCCGTGGCAGGAAGATTTATATAAGCGTCTAATTGGAAACGAAGATCAATTTCCGGAGCAGTGTGCTATTCCCACCGGACTCGGGAAGACGGCGATCATACCTATTTGGCTGATTGCCTTGGCTAACGATCATACAAAAGTGCCTCGCCGATTAGTATATATTGTCAATCGGCGCACTGTAGTCGATCAGGCGACACGCGAAGCGGAAAAACTGCGGGATAATCTATGTAAGCCGGAGATTAAGATACTTAAAGCACTAGCCGAGAAATTGCATAACCTCTGCGCCATCTCACCAAAGAAACAAAAACTGATCAATTTGCCAAACGATCCGCCATTGGCAATCAGCACGCTTCGGGGCCAGTTTGCCGACAATGGAGAGTGGTGTGCCGATCCAGCAAGGCCAGCCATTGTAGTCGGAACCATAGACATGATCGGCAGCCGACTACTTTTTAGCGGCTACGGTATTGGTCGTGCCCGCAAACCGCTTCACGCCGGATTTCTTGGGCAAGATACGTTAATTGTCCACGACGAAGCGCATCTCGAACCGGCATTTCAAGATTTGCTCATTGCCATTCAAAAAGAGCAATCGGAAGGGCGTATCCGAGATTATTATCCCCTGCGAGTCATGGAACTGACCGCTACTTCGCGAAATGCGTCTACCACAGACGACTCAAAACGATATAAGGAAAAACTGGTTGAGCTTTCCGGCGCGGATCGCAAACATAAGGACGTAAAAAAACGCATTTATGCTAAGAAGGAAATTCATCTTCATCCTATAGATGACGAAAAACAGATTGCCGATGAGATCACCGATCAGGCAAGGGCTGTGGCAAAAAAACATCCAGAATCGGCCATTCTTATCTTTGTCCGTAAAGTTGAAGACGTAGAAAAAATTACCAAAAAACTTCCCAAAGATGCCACACTGCAACTTACGGGCACGCTTCGCGGTAAGGAACGCGATGAGTTGGTGGAAAAACCCGTTTTTCAATGGTTTTTCCCGGAATCTAATCGAAAAGAGAATATTGAGTTACCCACAAAGCCCGTTTTTCTCGTCTGTACGTCAGCGGGCGAGGTCGGAGTTGATATTTCCGCCGATCATCTGATTTGCGACATGACGCCGTTTGACAGCATAGCCCAACGCTTCGGTCGGGTTAATCGCTTTGGGAAACGAGATGATACCGAGATTCATATCGTTTATCCTAAGAAGTTCGGCGAAAAAAGTGAGTATGAAGAACAGCTTAAGAAAACGTACAGTTTGCTCAAGAAATTAAAAGGTGATGGCAGCCCTGCCGCAATCGACGCACTCGATCCGAAATCCCGAGCCGACGCATTCACTCCCAAACCAGTAACTCTACCGGCCACCGATATTCTTTTCGATGCTTGGGCGTTGACCACAATCCAAGAAAAGCTGCCCGGCCGGCCGCCTGTCGAGCCGTATCTTCATGGCATCGCCGAATGGGAACCGCCGGAAACGCATGTGGCATGGCGTGAAGAAGTGGAAGTCATTGTTGCTGATTTGTTGGAAGCATACAAACCGGAAGACCTTCTCGATGACTTTCCCCTCAAGCCGCATGAATTGTTGCGGGATCGTACAGATAGGGTCTTCAAGCACATGCAAGAGTTAGCGAAGAAATACCCAGATAAATCAGTCTGGATTGTAACCAATGATGGCTCTGTAAAGGTATTTTCACTTAATGAAATTGCCCAAAAAGATAAAAAAGAAGATCTCAACGGTAATATTGTCCTTTTGCCACCGTCAGTGGGCGGATTGTGTGATGGTCTACTCGATGGTACTGCGGAGTCTGCCGACGACGTATCGGATGAGTGGTTCATAGACAGAGAACGAGTCCAAAAACGCCGCGTGCGGGTATGGGATGATGACCCTGAATTTGACGAAAAGAGCAAAAACATGCGGCTGGTACGTCCCCCAATTGACACCAAGCCGGATGCTGACGAAGACGAAAACGAAAACACCTCCGGACGCCACTACTGGTATTGGTTCGAGTTGCCGCAAACAGCCGAAAGCGAAGATTCCAAAAACGCCAAAAAGCCCGTTCGTTGGCAGGTTCATACGGAAGATGTAGTCAAAAATGTTGAGCGATTCGTCGAAAATTTGTACGTTCAGGATGATATCAAAAAGGCCCTGATTTTGGCGGCCCGGTTTCACGATTCTGGCAAGATGCGGGCGGTATTTCAGCGTATTCTCGGCAACCAAGGCTATGATGCCGACGCTCCATATACGGCATGGGCGAAATCGGGCAGTAAACAACGAAGACTCGGCTTGAGTGAAGATTACCGCCACGAGTTTGGATCGCTGTTGGATATCGAAAGCAATGTCGAATTTGGAGAACTCAGTGATGATATGAAAGATTTGGTACGGCATCTGATTGCCGCGCATCACGGTCGGGCGCGGCCGCACTTTCCGGCGGATGAGGCATTTGATCCAGAATCGGCCGAAAAGCTCTCGATTGAGGCAAGCCAAGATGTGCCGCGGCAGTTTGCCCGACTGCAACGCAAATATGGCCGCTGGGGTTTGGCATTCATCGAATCGCTGCTCCGTGCCTCCGATTGGGCCGCCAGTGCCGAGCCATCCGAGTTTGTGGAAAAAGAACAGGAGTATCAGCAATGAAAAATCCAGACCCCACAATCCGCGTCAACGTAGACGTAACCAACCCCGGCCAATTCTTCGCCTGCTGCGGTTTGCTCGAATTGGCCGACCGGCTGTGGCCGGGAGCGGAAGGGTGGTTCGACAAGCAGGAGTTCTGCATCGCCGCAAAAGGCAACCTGCCCGATTTGATTCATGCAATATATAGTGCGGAACTGATACAAGTCGATCCAGATAACGACAGTTCATCGGCAATTAGAGTCGGCAAGCCGTTCCGTTCACTACAACTCGATTGGTGGCAAGACGACCGTGCCGGAGGCAAACAACTGAAAGTATGGGCTGGCACAATGGAGAGTGTGCGTATAGCGCGAGCAATGCAAAAATCACTGTGCGACGACCGATTTGTTTCACCCAATCTCTTTAACATCGGCCTGATTGCCTACGACCCGGACAATCCCGACAAAAAAGTGGAGCCGTACTACTTCGACGCTCGACGCGGGCCGAATGCTCATGCCCGCGACATAGGCTTTTCTCCAAACGATCTTCAGATAACGACCACCGCATTTCCTGCTGTTGAGTTACTTTGCCTAGTCGGGCTGCAACGTTGCCTCCCTGCGAAAACTGAACAACCTCGCGTGTATGATTACTTCACTTGGTCGAAACCACTACTCCCCGAGTTGCTATCGCCCGTAATTGTCGGCGAATTATCGTTACCCGGTTCTCATGGCTACCGGTTTGAAAATTGGTATCGTACCGGTCAAAAAAAACACAAAGCGTTTCGTTCTGCTATACCTCTTTCCGAAGGAGACTAAATAAAAGACGGCGTGTTGTTTCCCGCCACCTTTGCTTCCGGCGACAATTTTCCTGGAGGGTACAACATTGACGGTGACCCGAACGGCGAGAATGTCTGCTTAATTGACAGCGTCGGTTCGCAGGCCAACCGTATCGAACCGTTATTCGCCAAAGACAAATACGCGGCTCTTATTCCGCAAATTGTGGTTAAGGCGGGTGAAAAGAAGGTCAGCATACTTGAAGCAGGTCACCGAGCCGGCGACGCACTCGTACGTTGTTCAGCGCTTCAACAGGAACTCCAAGACGCCTTTAAAGCAGTTTTAAAAGGCGATGCCGAACCAATGGCGAAGATTGCCCCAACATCACTGGTTTTCGGCGTTTGGGATTCGCGTGATACTCAGGCGAAATTGCCGCGATTGATCGCATCCACAATTCGGGCATTTAATGTAAAAAAACTAACCCGGTCGGCTCAATTTAATCCGGCTACCGAGTTTGTAAATGATAATCTCCTCGATGAACCGGTCGCTAAGGCAACAAAAGATGCCTATGCAGAGCGAGGGTTTATCCATGTTCCAGCCACTAGATCGCACGGCGGCGTCATTGCGACCGGCGGGGTTATTCGTGACGCTTCGCTCGGTCTTGCCGCTCTTCGCCTGCTGACTGCGGGAGACGACGAAAAGAAAACCCTTGCCCTGCGCCGTTATATACTTGGTTTAGCGCTTACTGCTTTTACATTTAACCCGTCTGGCTATTTGCGGCAAGGTTGTTTGCTCGTGCTCGATCCAAACAAACCGCGTGAATATGTCGAGGTCTATCCAACAGGTGAACGCAAACCGGCGAAAATTACCCATAATGCGGCTCTCGAATATGCCGAGTCTGTCGCCAAGGCATTTGGCGTGGGCAAAAGCAAGAATGTCGATTTCGATAAAGAAAGGGCCAAGAAAGACGTGAAGGGTGAAGGCGATACGAAAACGAAAGGGAAAAAAGGGAAGAAGGCCGTTGTTGCGGAGGCTGAATGATGTCATCCTACTTTTGTCTTACAATTCGATTTCTTCAGCCGTATTATCACGGCCGTTCCGATGGCGGCGAGCCGGAATGGCCTCCTTCGCCATTGCGAGCGTTCCAGGCGCTCGTTGCAGCGACGGCCCGACGTTGGCGAGGAATCCAATTTTCCAATGATGCGGCTCCGGAACTGCGTTGGTTGGAGCAACAGCCAACGCCAACAATTGTGTCGGCCAAAGCTCGATTGGCCGACTCGAAGTACCGGCTGTACGTTCCGGACAATACGGGTGATCTTACGGCTGCCACATGGTCTCGTGGCGACACAACGAGAATCATAAAGCGCACCGAAAAGGACATCCGTCCGATGCACCTGCCGGATTTGAGCGAAGTGCACTACCTCTTTTCGCTCGGCGATGGCATATGTCCATACTTGAAAGAGCTTATCGTCAACTCGCGCAGTATCAGTCACTTGGGTTTGGGCATCGACATGGTCGTGGGAAACGCGGTTATGAAGACCGAAGAGGAGGTGGCCCAACTGAGCGGCGACGTCTGGCAGCCTGTCTCGTATACAACAGGAACAGCGCTTCGCATTCCGATCCCCGGAACACTCGACGATCTAATCGCCAAGCACCAAGCATTTCTCAATCGCATCTGCCGCGATGACAGGGGTAACGAATCGTTCAATTCGGTGCCCCCGCTCTCTACATTTCGCGTCATCGGATACCGTCGCTCTACCAACCCTCCGCAGCATCACTTTGCAGTATTCTCACTACTCAAGCCGGATGCCAGTGGATATCGTGTTTTTGATACTGCTCGCAAAGGTCTGACCGTGGCAGGCATGATGCGTTGTGCGATGAAGAAAGTAGCAGAAAAATCCCGTCCCGACGACTTAAAATGGGGCGACACATTTGTTCTAGGTCATGGAGAAGTCCAAGGCCAGCCCCACAAGCCTGTTGGTCTGAAACGCTTTGCCTATATTCCATTGCCCAGTATCGAATATCGGGGCAAAGGTCGAGCCAACGTTGTCGGTTCCATCCGCCGGATGTTGATTACCGTGTTAGCCGATGGTCATCAACAAGAAATCGACTGGGCCGGACAAACAATGTCGGGCGTGCAATTGATCGACGAACGGAAAGAGCCTCAAACCACCTTGTCGCGTCTACCCACAAACGACAAGATGGTGCAACGTTATATTCGCGCTTCGTCCACCTGGGCCACCGTAACGCCAGTGGTTCTGCCAGGATATGACGATCCCAGCCACTACCGCCGACGACTGAAAAACAACTTCGATGCAAATAACCAAAAACTTTGGCTTAACAAGCTCCACGATCGCATCGACGCCTTGATACGCAAAGCCATCGGACAGGCTGGTTTTTCAGACACACTTAAACAACATGCAATCATTGAATGGCGCACGTCCGGTTTTTGGCCAGGAACCAACCTTGCCTCGCGCTACGGCGTCCCCAACCATCTGCAAAAATTTTCCCGCTATCACGTCCTCATCCAATGGCGCGATGCAAACGATCACCCCATTCAAGTCCCCGGTCCGATTTGTATTGGTGGCGGGCGATTTTATGGTTTAGGGTTATTTGCCGGGGAAAATGAAGAATTCTGATTTATAACGGTTTACATATATGTGATTTGCTCTTTGACAATTTACCTTTTTTAAAACATTAACGCTTTACCAATACTTTAGTGTCTTGGGATATCCGGAGTATGCGCATGGATCGTTTTCCGACTTAGTAATCGTGATCTCCACGACTAATTGGTCGCGGCCCCATTGAAGCTTGGGTGAGAGGATTGAAAAGATATTGGAAGAGTAATTTCCGCGGCTAATCAGCCGCGGCCCCATTGAAGCAGCTTGCGACCCTTTACGCGGACTTTCTTTTTGCGTTATTTCCGCGACTAATTGGTCGCGGCCCCATTGAAGCTTGCCCGGCCAACCTTCGGCGGGTGGAGGAATTTCAAAATTTCCGCGACTAATTGGTCGCGGCCCCATTGAAGCTCGTTCCAGTGGAACGCTTTTTTGAAGTTTCCGGCGATTTCCGCGGCTACTTAGCCGCGGCCCCATTGAAGCACTTTTTGGGCATGGAAAGCGAAGGGCCGTCGAGTTATTTCCGCGACCAGAAGGTCGCGGCCCCATTGAAACACTTGTGTGCCCGCAAAAGAGTGGCATTTCCGTGACCAACTGGTCGCGGTCCCATTGAAGCATCCAGTTGTCGATAAACACGGTTCGGACGGTGTGATTTCCGCGGCCTCTTGGTCGCGGCCCCATTGAAGCCCCTTCGGATTGTCCAACGCCCACACCCGCCCCTCAAATTTCCGCGGCCAATTAGCCGCGATCCCATTGAAGCATCGGTTGCCGTCCCGGTACGCTGGAGCAGTACGAAATTTCCGCGGCTACTTAGCCGCGGCCCCATTGAAGCACCCAGTTCCCCCTCCTGAAAAGCCGAAATAAATCTTCAGTCCGTAGAGACTGGGAATTTTGCTGATTTCCAATCCCGCTGGATTACTTCTTCAATTGTGCGCATAAATTAGAACGTTACCCTATACCCTTAAGATTTTGGACTTTTGTTCGGTTTCCGAACATGAACTTCTCAATTTGGGAAGTTGGGGAGTAAGCGGAAAGTTGGGAAAGCAGAAATCGGGTTTACAGGCCAACTTGTCAATTTCATTTCTCAATCCTCCTGCCACTCCTCGACCTTGTAGATCTCCACGTCCCACAACATGCATAAATTGCTCACCGCATCGTCTACAGACGACTAAGAACGGCTCCGCGTACTAGTGTTCCGCCAATTGTCGCAGTTTCGCCCCTGACGAACAGACTGGAGAGCGGTTTTGAAGGCATGGACGTAGGCCACGGGCTCCGCGTGCAACTGGTCCGCACGGATGTGGAACACGGATATATCGATTTTAAGAAAGTGGTGTAAGGAGAGGCGATTTTACATGGGGAGAAAGGTTCCGAGGGAGGACGCTCTTCATTGATGTAAACGTCAAAGAATCGCCATCCCCTATCGCAGCCCGAACTCCGAGAAAGGGGTCGTTTGATGAGAGTGCTGAAATACGGTTGAGATTATGGAATAGCGGGGCGGGATGCACTCAGTGATGGCCTTGCTTGCCTTGTCTGTTGACGGCGCATTTTATGTTTATGCTCTATGCTTCCATAGTCGCAACGCATAGCCTAGCAGGCTGCTGGCACCCATGCCGAGCAAGATGAAGGCGGACGGCTCTGGAACAGGGGTTAGAAGCAGCGGATCGGCGAGCGGTCCGCCGGGTATCGCATTGATGGTCAGCGTGGCGCCAGGCGCGAGGGTGAGTGTATTGCAGACCAGCGAGTTGGCATTCAGTGCGGCATTGCTGTAAACAGCGACCGTCGCCGCGGGCGTGCTAAGCGCACTGACGTTCAAAATGCCGCTCAAGACCGTCGTATTGCCGGTATAAGACAAGGCGCCGCTAAGGGTCAATGTGCCTGTTCCGACTTTGGTCAGGGCCAACACGTTATTCTGCGTGCCGTCGGTGTTGCCGGTAGCGTCGTCGTCAAGCGCGTTGTCGATTATCGCGCCGCTAAAGGTCGTGTTCGTATTCAAGGCGCCGATGCTGAGGATCGAAACCACAGGCGACGCATTATTCGCTTGTCCGCTGATGATGCCCGTGCCGCTCAGTGCACCTAATTGGAACGTCGCGCCCCCCACGACGTCGGTTTGCAGGTTTCCGTTGACTACCCAATTCGCCGCGGCGCTCCCCGCGGTCGCCGAGCCCAGGCGGGTGTTAGCTCCCGTCACGGTTGCGGTGCCGGTGTACCCCGAATTGTCTCCGGCCAGCCGCAGTCCCGAGCCATTGAAGATGCCGGACAGGCCGAGCGGCCCGCTGCCGCTGATGTTTCCATTGACGTGAAACAGCGTCCCCGAGCCCGCCGCGATGTTGCCACCGCCGACAACGATGGCGTTGGTGATTGTCGTCTCATAGTTGGCCCCGGAATTATTGTCTGAGGAGAGCGTGCCACCGCTTAGCGCAACTGCGCCGGTGCCCAGCGCGGAGTTGTTAGCCACCGTCAGCGTCCCTGCCGTGACTGTCGTGCCACCGCTGTAGGTGTTGGTACCGCTCAGCAGCATCGTGCCTGAGCCGGTCTTCATGAGCGCGCCCACATTCGCAGGGGCAGAAGTGGAGCCCGCCGAATTCGTCAAACTTGCCGAAACAGTAAGGTCGGTATTGGCGTTGCCTGTCGCGTCGGCCACGTTGAAGGTGATCGTGTTCGTGCCGGCTACTTGTCCGCCGAGCATTATGCCGTTGCCGACTGTATTGGACGCGTTGGTGTTGATCGTGGAAGCACTGGAGCCGCCGACCGTGACGGTGCCCAACAGGATCGCGGCCTGCCAATCCGCGCTGTAGCCATTCCCAGTTGTGAACATGCCGCCATTGAGCGTGATGTTCCCAAAGATGTTGGCATCACCCCCGCCGGCGCCACCGACGTCTGCAGCCGCCGTCTTCAAGATGCCGCCAGTATTGACGATGAAGCTCAACGCCGGAGGCGTGACCGTGCCTCCACCGGCTAGGACATTACCGACCGTGAGAGAAACCGTGCCGCCATTGTTGATTGTCACGGTTTTGCCACTGGTTGTTGTGTTCCCGAAGGGGCCGACCGTCCTGGGACTCCCCGTATTTGCGCCGTTGGCAGCTTCGAGTGTTGCGGTGCTGACGACGACGTTGCCGGTGTAGGAGTTGGCCCCGCTCAGGGTGAGGATGCCGCCGCTGCCGGAGCCGGAGTTCACGGTGATTCCCCCGGTGCCGCTGATCTGACCGCTGATGGTGCCGCTGCGGACTGTGGCGTAGTTGTACCAGTCGCGCAGACCGACGATCAGGTTGGCGTTTAGCGTTATCTGACCGGTGACGTTGCCGAGTGTTCCGTTCTCGAAACTCAGAATGCTGTTCGTGCCGCCGGTGACCGTAATAGCGTTGGGCAATTCCGTTGTCGTGTTCCCTTGCACGGCCAGTTCGCCTTGGTTAACGATGTTGAATGTTGCTGCTGCGTCGACCGCACCGGCGGTCCCGTACTCGAAGATACCGCCGCTTTGCAGAGTGATATTGCCGTTGTAGGTGTTGGTCCCGGCGATGCGGAGGTTGCCGGCGCCGTGGTCGTCAGCGAGCCGTTGCCGGTGACGGTTAGTGGGCCGCTGCCGAGGAGCGTGTTTTGGGTATTGAAGAACAACTGCCCGGTTCCGCCGGAGCCGGTGCTGTTGATGTTGATTGTGCCGCCGCCGGGGCCGATGGTGATGGGGTGGGTGTTGTAAACATATGCAGTTGTCTTGAGCGTCCCGCCGTTGATCGTCACCGGGGCGGCGTCCGCGCCGAGGTTATTATTGGCGCTGATGGAGATCGTCCCGGCGCTGATCGTGGTGGTGCCGGTGTATGTGTTTGATCCAGAGAGCACGAGTATGCCACTGCCGCCGCTCTTGATCACGCTGCTGATCCCGAAATATACCGTGTCCGTCACGGTGCCGCTAAAGGTGAGCGTCTTGCCATCCGCCACATCAATGCAGCCGCCGTTCTGGAACTTGACGTTTACCGCGCTGACGGTGGAGTTGTCTGTCACCAGGAGCTTATCGCCGGCGCCATCGAAGCGCCATGTGCCCGCGTTGGCATTCGGGGCACCAGTGGCGATTGTGCCGCCGTTGAGCGTGACGATGCTGACGCCAACATCGCCTTGCGTGTCCGTGGTCAGGGTACCACCGGCGTTGACTGTGATCGGCTTGTCGTTGGTTCCGTTCCAACCAAACAAGCTGTTGGCTCCGGCGATGAGCGTGCCGCCACTGTTGACTGTGATGCCGCTAATGTTGCTGAAATTGGCGTTGTACTGGGGATTGCCGGAAATGTTGGCGTAGAGCGTGCCGCCATTAACGACTACAGGGCCGGTAAACGTGTTTGCCGTGGTCAACGTAAGCGTCCCCGTTCCGTTCTTGATCAACGCGCCGCTGCCGGCGATGCCGAATCCGCTGCTGCTGGTGACACTGTAGTTCTTCGACGAGTTGTTGAAGGTCATCGCAGCCGGGGAGACGTTGGCGGCGTTGATGCTGATCGTGGTGGGGCCCGAGGCTGAATCGTCGAAGAGGACATTGTCACCTTCGATGTAGTCCGTCGCCGTCGTGGCCGCCTGCAGCTTCCAGTTATTATTGGCGCCGGTGGTACCTACGACCCAATTCCCGTTATCCGCACCGGTCCATACCGGCCGGTCGCTCGTCACATTGAGCAGCAGCGCACTAGTGCCGTTGTTGACGAACGTGCCGGTGCTCCGCGGGCCAAGGTTGAACTGCGAGCCGGAAAACGCGCCGCCACCGGCGAAGGACGTGTATCCGAGGAGCGTGTGCGTGCCGGATAACAGTGCACCGGCATTTTGCAGCGAGACCTTCACCGTGCCATTGGCGGTGAAGGCGCCGGTGGAGATTAACGGTATGGTCGTGTTGAGCCCGTTGAAATCGAACGTCAGCGAGGTCGATCCTCCACCGCTACCTAGCGTGAGGCTGGTCGACGTAAGCGTCGTTGTGCCCGTCGCGGCGGCCTGGGTGAGCAGCCCGGCGGAATTCGCCACGGTGACGCTGCTAATATTCGACGGCGATACGGCAAAAGCAAGCGTGCCGGTGCTGACAGTGGTCGTACCAGTGTAGCTATTGGCGCCCGAAAGCGTCCAAGTGCCGCTGCCCTGCTTCCAAACGTTGATCGTTCCACCGCTGTTGCTCACATTATTCGAGATGGCGCCGCTCACAACGCCGTTGGCCGCGCCTTGCAGGTAAAGATTCCGTGCACTGGTGGCATTTGTGGTGATGTTCCCGCTCAGCGTGAGCTGGCCCGAGTCGGATTGCACACGCGCCTGATTGCCGCCGACGGTGATCGTTATTGGGCCGCTGATGCTGTTATTTCCGCTGACGTTGCGGATGCCATCGGACGCGCCGGAGTCGTTGCGCTGGGCGAAGCTGATGGGGGTGCAGACGTTGATGTTTCCAGTCAGTTCCAGCCGGGCCGTGGAGCCGGTCGAGCCGCCGTCGCTGGGGATGTTGATCGAGCCGAAGCCGGTGACATTGCCGCCGAGTCGCAACGCGCCGCCGCTGACGGTGAGCGTCCCATTGTCTGTAATTGATCCGCCACCGAGGGTGATGGTGTTAGTTCCGGTTTTGTTGAGTGTTGCGCTTGGCTGAATGCGCACCCAGTTGCTGGTCGAGGAGGAGTTCAAACCCCAGTCGATCGAGCCGGTGATCGTGCTCGTGTTGGCCAGCGCGTTGATGTATTTTACGGTTCCGACGCTGCTGGTCATCGTAAGCGTACCGCCGGAGAGATATGCCACGTGCTCGCCGAGGTTCGTGCCGCTGATGTCGGCGGTACTGCCGCTACCGACGGCGCCAATATAGCTGTAACCCATCGGCGTCGGCGTCAGCGGGCTGCCACTGTATAGCGGCGAATCGTTGAACCAGTTGTACCAGGAATAACCCGCGACGTAGCTTTGCGAGTTCAACCACGGAATCACGATATTCAGGAACTGCTGGTTGGCGGAGATCATCTGAGAAACGGGGTATGAGCCGCCCCAATCGTGGATGGCGAACTCGGTGATGAACACAGGCAAGTTGTACGTGTTGTGATACGAAGCCACTCGGCCCTCAAACTGGCTGGCGGCGCCGGCGGGGTCGGTGGGCGTGCTGATGTCGTACCAGTGGAACGCGACCGCATCGACCTTCAGGCCGTTGGCGTTGGCTTGGGACATGAAGTTGGCAAGCCATTGCTGACCGCCGGATGAACCGCCGGTGTCGGCGACCGCTGGGGAAACGAGTTTGATGCTGGTGCCGTGGGCGGCATTGTAGGCATTGGTGGAGTTGGAGATGGTGGTCCAGGAGGAGATGGCCTGGGCCACGGTCATGTTGGCCTGGTCGGAGCGTTCTGGCTCGTTGAAGCCGAGGATGTATAGAGGATTGCGGGCCAGCGCGGTGTTGATGGTGGATTGAGAGGGGCCATTCCAGAACATAGGATAGAAGTTGGCGTCAAAATTGCCGGGGTTGGCTGGCCCAGTGCCCCATGTGTAATACCACCCCGCGCCCGTCGCCTGCAGGTCGTCGTAGTTTGCCCCCGTGTCCGAAAAGCCACGTTTTGCCGAGAGGATCTGCCCGTGTAGGAACGTTGGAAATAGTGCAACCATCGCCGCCGCGATGGCAAGTCGTGCTGATTCGCGCGTGCTCATTTAATCTCCTCGTAAAGTGATAGGAAATTCGGGCTCTCCCGGTTCCGGGTGCGAACACCGTACAAACCCGAGCCTCGTCAATAACGTCCGTTATACCGCGGGCCCTGCACGCCTCGGGCGCGATTCGTAATGTGCCGGCCAGTTTGCTGCGGCGGTCCGATATCCACCATTATTATAGTCGATCTGGCATTTCTGTCATAGGAAAATCTGAGCTAAGAATTGTTGAAATTGCGCATTCACCGGGACGTGGCACCCTGCGTGCTCCATAGATTCGCTGGGCCGCCGGTGCTGCTCGACTACCTCTCGACCGGTTTAACATGTGACTTTCCCCTTGTGCGAAGTTCAACTCGTCGAGCTGCGTCAAGCTCTTGAGCTGTTCCAGCCCGGCGTCAGTGACGTGGGTATTCATCCGGTTGATCCTATTTGCCGGCGAACGATCCTCTATTTCGTTGTTCCATCCAAGTTGTTCGGTTTGGCGCATGACTCGAGTTAGGCATAGCCCCCTAAGTTAACTGTAGTAAAGTCTCCCATTTTATATTATATTGCACTCGATGATTTTTTAGCCGCATCTGATAGTCTGGTCTGGAAGGATTGGGCAAGCAGTTTATTACAATCAGTAACAATCTTAAGAGCATTAGATTGTGTGGATCACCATGGACTGACAAGAGAAAAACAGTCTTATTCAACTAACGCTCGTGGTCTCCGGCAATTGCCACGGCACTTATCATTTTCATTAAAAGGAATTATTATGCTGTCATCGCCGAGATGTTCTGCCCGTCAACGGAGCGCGACAAGACCTCTTATCATTGAGATGCTGGAGCCGCGACAGCTTCTGGCAACGGTCGGAGTCGATGTTAACTCGATTGTCCGCGCTGTTACCACTAATTACCTAGGTATAAACTTAGCCTGGTGGGATACTGCCCTTAACACTACGCAGACTAAAACAATGGTACAGGCTGCCGGACTAAGATCATTTCGTTTTCCAGGCGGGTCTACTTCCGATACGTTCCACTTCAATGCAGCGCCCACCTACAATGGAGAGGGCACGGTGGCGACTTTTGCCACCTTCATTGCTTCTGTTAATGGCGGCGGCGTGGTGACGCTGGACTATGGCTCGGGTTCTCCTCAGGAAGAGGCTGCCTTTCTCGCTTATCTGAATGCCTCAACGTCCAATACCACCAACATCGGAATTGGCCAGGAGTGGAGTACGAGCAGCAATTCCTGGATATCGGTAGACTGGAAGACGGCCGGCTATTGGGCCAACATCCGTGCAGCCACGCCACTTCCCACGGATGACGGTTTGAACTTCCTGCGCATCGGCCGATCTGTGCCTTTTAGCTTCCACTACTATGAAATCGGCAATGAGGTATATGGCTCTTGGGAGACTGATCACCACAACTCGGGCGGAGTAGGTCCAGCCAATGCAACGACTTATGTTACGTTTGCCAAGCAATTCGCCAACTATGCCAATGATATTGATCCGACTATCTCAATCGGATTGGACGCCACCACCGACAACAATTATAGTTGGACTTCTAGCGTACTCAGTCAGTGTGTCAGTCAATCTTATACACCTGGATTCCTCATTGACCACAACTACATGGGAGCCCCGGGTGCCGAGAACGACTCCACCCTGCTGTTAAGCACTTATTCCAACCCTGGCAGCGAATACAATTGGGTTGCACGGGCCGCTGGATATCGCAGTTTGCTCAACTCCAAACTGGGGTCGGCTGCCGCGGGCGTGGATCTGCTGGCGGATGAGTTCAACGACGTTTACTCCAATCCCGGCAAGCAGTCTACCAGTTTGGTGAATGGTCTGGCCCTTGCCGATGAAATCGGCAGCATCATGCAAACCGAGTACGACGGCGCCTGGGTCTGGGACTTAAGAAACGGATGGGATACAGGTAACAACAACTCCTCCAGCCTTTACGGCTGGCGGCAGGGAGGCGATTACGGGATACTCGGATCTGGATCGGGACCATTGCCCTCCACAGGCAATTATGTTCCTTATCCGACCTACTTCGCCGAGGAATTGGCATCGAAGATCATTCAAAACGGTGGCTTGGTCGTGTCAACCACAAGCAGCGATACTAATCTAAGTGCTTATGCCGTTTACGAACCGACCGGTGACGTGGATTTGTTGGTTATCAATAAAAGTTCTACCGACAATCTGACGGGCACGTTCAATTTCACGGGATTTACGCCTTGCACCAATGCCGCCTACTGGCAGTACGGCAAGGCCGAGGACACAGCTCAGAGCCATACTACCGACGGCCATGCCTCTTTGACGGCCGGAAACTCGCTCCTGACGGTAAACGGTTCGAGCTTCAGTTACACTTTCCCTTCATACTCCATGACCGTTCTCGACATACCCTCGGCAACCATGACCGTCCTGCCTAGCAACTTACCCCCCACGGGAACCGCTTACTTGACTTTAAAAATCGGCGTCGACAGCAAATTACATATTTATCAGACCGGCACTACTACGGACATCGTGCCATCGATGGTCTTTGCCAATGTGACCAGCGTCTACATTACCGGACGAGACAACTATGCGGACGTTCTGACTGTTGATTTTAGCAATGGCAACCCGATCCCATCGGAAGGCGTGAGTTTTAACGGCGGAGCGGGAGGGGGCAATACACTCATCGTTGCTGGCACCTCCGGCGGCGACAACGTAACCATGACCGACAAACAAATCACCGACGATAGCTATGCACCTATTATTTACAGCAACGTGGACTACTTCGGCTTCGGTCTAGGCGGAGGCTCAGACAGCCTCTTGGTCAATGGTGGGACGCTGAAGATCAATCAAGACAACGCGATTTCGGCCAGTACGAATGTGACCATAAACGGCGGCACCTTGGATCTCAATGGATATTCGGATAGCGTGGGCAATGTCACGCTTGTAAGCGGCAGCATTCTTAACGGCACACTGCCGGCCAACTCGTACACAATCGATAGCGGTACCGTAACTGCCGCCTTGCCCGGCCCGGGAACTCTACTCAAAACTACTACAGGCCAAGCCAGCATAACTTCTATCAATAATGCGAATACCGCGATAAATGCAGGCAATCTTTCGGCAAATTCCATAACCACCGGCACATTGACTCTCGGAGCTGGAGCTGTACTCACTATCAATCCCATCCCGGGAGGACCTGCTGCGGCGATCAATGCCTCCGCTTCGAGTAACGCTTCCACCGGCGGAGTGGCCCCGCCGACATCGGATACTACTTCGACGCTCGAACCGATCACTACTTCGGGGTCGGCATCCGCCGCAAATGTCACTCCGTCGCTGCAACAACCACCGGCGTCCGTCAACGTTGAAAAGGCGACAATTCCCGGATCAAGCGTCGATCTAATATCAATTCCTTCCCCGCCAATTTCCGGGGATGCAAGTGCCAGCCCTAATTTTTTTAGCACTACATCAACCAATGATCTTGCATCGCCTGTAAGATTGTTGGATTCACAATCCAGACGGCAGATTGATTTTCTTGCCGCCAGCTCTTTGTTCCACCTGCCGTTTAATTGGCGGCTCGATTTTGAAGTGTCTGATTCACAAACGATTGAGGGGCAATTTTTAAAACTGATTTCCGACCAGCAGATCACGAATCTAAAAGACGTATTGACGCTTTCAACACAAGATGGAGCGACTTTTCGCCCTCCTCGTGCGAAAAAAACGCCTGCTGTCCCAATCAACGACGCCCACTCTTTCGCTTTATATTCGATCATTCAGGATTTTCACGTAGATAATTCCAATGGGCAAATATATTTCGACTTGCCCCTCCGCGCTTGTTCCCAAAAACAGATCGGGCAGTTCGTGAAAGCAGTGGATACACTTTTCGCTATCTGTCTATTGTGAATTTAGCCAGTGAAAAAGGGACCTTGTTTAAAATCCTATGAAGTGTAGTTCGCTGGATACATAAACAATGTTCTGAAACCGTATCGTGAATCGAGGCCTAAGGAGCGCCCTAGCCGAGTTATAAAGTTCTGAAAATCGTTTGTTTCCAGAAACATCCAATACTCGTCATTCCATCGATTTAGCGGGTGGGCAGTAAGTGTCAAAATACGTTCCTTTGATCGGGCTCTCGGGCACTCCCTGGTCCAGCGAGGTCCTTTCCGTACCAAAATCATTCCAGGAACCGTTTGATGAAACCGAAAAAGTCGTTCCGAAAAACGGGTGGTTTTATGGATAATGCTCCAACTGCATCCGTTTCAGACCACGGATCGAATAGGTTTCGTATCAATGAGTGGAGAACCGAAGTGTATATGATTACTGACCGAGTGCGTCGAGCGCACCCGGTTGATTCAATACATGTTCAACGAGGGCAACGGCTGACGCTGCGGCGAATTCTTGATGCTGGTTCGTCTTTGTACCATCTCCCCAATCGCAAATTGCCTTTGCGACAATCCATTCACAACGGTTTCGCTCAGCTGCCGCCGCTACACCGGCACCCTCCATTTCACCGCCGATTGCAGTTGGGTATCTTTCGAAGAGTCTTTGTTTGAAATCAAAGCTGTCAACTAATTTCTCGCCCTATAGAATAGGGCCGATCTGAAAGCGGCATTGTTGTCCATAGGGTGATGTGAAACTCCATCCTATCAAATTGCGAAATCGATTTAGGAGAACGGTGCCTGCCATTGGCTCACTCCCTCTGTTCTCGTTCGAAGTTTCACCAACTCGTTCCGGTTCAAAACTAATGATTCGGTCAGAAACCAACACGCTTCCAATTTCCTGCATCGTCGAGTCCTTTCCAAAAGCTATTCCAACCATGATTACGGCGGACAATTGCCATAATTGAATCACTTCAGCTGTTACCACCGTTGACGAATCTCTGCCAGCCGAGCCCAACCTCAACCGCAACCGAGCCGCTCCCAGTCCCAGGGACGGCTCTTTTCGTTGGCGACGCCCAGACGCCCGCCATCGCTTTGCGTCGTCGTTCGCAGAGCAGGGCCGGCGGGATGACGGTCTAATCGCCAATATTCATAACGCTCGAAGTTTTTGATTGCTTTCTTTGGCATTTGGAATATTCCTTTAATTTTCAGATACGGCATCTCTAGTTGTTAGGTAGCCTTCCTTTGACTCAGGGGGTGTTGCGCAGGAAGCCCTTGAACGCCCCCCTATCTGCTGGGGCGTTGCGCATCCTTGCCACAACACTTATTCTACACGATTAAATATTAATCGTCAAGCGTTATAAAAAAGATTATTAATCGATTTAGACCCCCTCATAAGAACTACAATTTGGACTAAGGTTTGTTGTGGAAGAGTTGCCGGAAGTCGTCGTATTTATCCAGTGCCTCATGCACCGGCCCGAATCCATACTTGATATATAGATTGTTGATGTCCTTCATGATTTCTAGCAATTTAACGGTAGATGTGGGTTTTTTCACTGCTGCTGTGCCACACTTTGGACAAACTTTACACTTGTTGGGATAATACTTTTTGCAGTGCAAACATTGCTTTCTGCCTTGCTTTGGTTCATCCCATGTCGGCGT
Source organism: Thermoguttaceae bacterium (assembly GCA_049509395.1). Classification (GTDB taxonomy): domain Bacteria; phylum Planctomycetota; class Planctomycetia; order Pirellulales; family Thermoguttaceae; genus JBEKIK01. Next base: position 23,328 of record JBEKZY010000035.1, read on the forward strand.
CTGTGTTTTCTGTATTATCATATCCACTCCTTTTTCTGTATTAACTTAATCTATTATAATATAAAAGTCTGTAATAATCAATAGTAGGGTAAACATAGATTCTGTGGAATGGAGGTTTTTACAGATTTCTGTAGATAGAGAGGGATAAACACAGATTCTGTGGAATGGAGGTTTTTACAGATTTCTGTCGAAAAAGGGTTTCCACAGATTTAATTAAGATATGTGTTTATTTTCTTTTTCTAGGGTTTATCAGAAACACCTTTTAAAACACATAAAGCCCAGCAAGGGCTGATCGATTTAGAAGCCTTCCTAGCGCTCCAGTAGTGCGTTGAACAATCTGTCTGTCTGAATAATCATAGCCGGCGGTCAAATGCCCGAAAAACAAGTCGATTTGTTGCCCATGAAATTGCTAATGCATGGTTAAAGATATTATCGACGATGCCTAATCTCTAACCCACGACTCGTTCGCAATCAGTTTGTTTTTGGGGTTAGTCCAGTTACGCTAAATATCACCAGCTTTATCTTCGGACCAATGCTTGATAACCCCATATCTTAAAAGCCAAAGGCGTAGGTGACTCTTCGTATCACTTACACTTTGCATCGGAAAAAGAATTCTACGGCAGATTACTGCGGCGCGGCTCCAAATCAAAAAACGCCGGACAAATGTTTTCTAAAAACCTCGTCAAGCCTTTTTCCATTATTTTTTAAATCTAATTTCCATGGCATTAACTTATTAGTGGCAAAGTAACTTACGAATACGCCACGCTTTTCTTTCAGACGGACAAATTGCTGATTAATTATGTCCGTCCATGTCCTGTGGATAATCATCATTTTAGGAAGAACGTCAGTATCGGCATTGCCGATCTGCCGGATGCCATCCTCTGTTTTGCGTGAGATGGAGGATAACCAATAAATACTCTATTGATATGTGAGGTGTAACATGGCAAACATTTGTGCTTTCGAAGTGGCGATGCGGGGATTTTTCATTGAAATACCATTTGAAGCGGGTGTGGTGAAATCTGAAACGGCGATGCATTTGTTCTAACAAATACCCAACCATACCCAACTGCCCCCAACCGTACTAAGGGATTTTATAATGTGGATGGCGTTTAAATAATGTGGTGGAAAACATTATTTAACAAAACACATTAATGCGATGATGGGAAGTGAAATCCTAAACTAAATCCTTGATTTTTAGGCCAAATGAAAACGGGCTACTCTGAAAACCCATCTATGAGATTGTATAGCGAAAACGAAGTTCGCGATTGAAATTTACAGAGGCTTATAGACCAGCAGCCGACCAGACTGTGACGACAATGGAAACACAGATTAACAGTAACACTCAGTCGGAGGCCATCCTCCATGCGTGCAATCGCACGCACGGCACGGTAGAGGACTTGCTCTCTCTCGTCCCCCGCCCGGCCCCCGACAAGGCCCGGGGTGACCCGTTCGTCACCCTGTCCAGCCGCGCCGCAAAAGCCTGGCTGGCCCTTTTCTCGCACGCGCGGATGCACGGTACTTGGCGGCTCCGACCAGTCGATCCCTTGCGGTCCGAACTGACTGATGACCAGCAATTCACCCTGACTGCCCATTGGACGGTGGCGGGACTGGGATATGCGTTGGGCGTGAACCGGGATACGGCCGGCAAGGCATTGCAGGAACTGGTTGAGGGGGGCTGGCTGCGGCAGGAAGACCCTCGCAACAAGGGCCAGTTCGGCGGTATCGACTTTTGTTTTACCACTCCCAGTGCCGTAACGCAGGCCGACAAGGCCAAGGTGGTGGATGGTCTCAAGAAACGCGGGTTGGAATTTAAAAGTTACGAATGGCGAACCGCCGTCCGCGTCCTGGACGAGCAAGAGATCGAGCGAGTGCATCAGGATTTTCAATTGGAGATCGCGATGGAGCAGGCGGACTTGGCGGGGGACGAAGACAAGGCGATTGACCTGGCTTCCAAAAGCGTTCTTCGCCAACGAATGGCGGAAGAGGAATGACCATGTCCCACAGAGTAGCAACCGGCTGCGATGTTCAGTGCCTTGCCACGGCAAGAGTGCGAGATAGGATTCGTCAAGAAAGCGCAGACGGACAGTCCTCACTGCCGAGATGCGATTCCAACAATCTGACGGTTGAACTGGGGCAGGCAAGCTCCGACAGGCTGGAGCGACTTGAAACCATCCTTGATGGCATCGCGGCGATACTGATCCGGGTGCAAGAGCAGCAGGATGCGACGACCGCCACACTCACCGAACTTCGCGACTTTGTTGTCACACAGCGAACCATCAAAGACTGGTATTCACCTGTTGAGGTCGCCGAGATCCTGGGCAAGAAAACATACACGGTCCGCGAGTGGTGCCGTCTGCAACGAGTCAAAGCCCGGAAACGCCCCACAGGCCGTGGTGATGCGGACGAGTGGGAAATCTCTCATGATGAGTTGGAACGTATCAAGAACCATGGTCTACTCCCCATTCCCACCAAATACTGAATCAATCGCCTGCTGCTGCTGGTCGGGGTAGAGGTGCTGATACCGCTTTCGCATTTCTTCGGTCTGGTGTCCCATCCATTTATCAATGATCCGCTGATCGACTCCGGCAGCGGCGAGATTGGAGGCGAACGAATGGCGGAAGACGTGGAAGCCTCGAATCTTCTCCCATTTACTGCCCTTGAGGGTCCGTTTGAAGTGATCGTGAGCCTCGGAACGGGTCAATGGCACGCCAACCTCTCGGGTTTTTCCTCGCATGATTTTCACAGGTTCGCAAATCGAAAACTGACCGCCCGGATGCTGGGAGAACCACTTCTGCATGGTCTGAATAAGAAGTTCGCTCATCTGCACCCGCCGGTAGGTGAGCGATTTATCGTGATTGCGTTTCTTCTCGCGGATCATCACGGTTCCTGACTGAAAGTCGAAATCATCCACTTGCGATCGGAGGATTTCGCTACGACGCGCTCCCGTGTGGGCGGCGAAGACGAACATTGGAAAAATGAAAGGATGCTCTGCAACCTGTATCACATGGTCGAGTACCTCTTGGACCTGCTTGCTTGTCAGGAATAAACAGTTCCAAAGAGCTTTCTGCTGTTGCTCTGTTAGTCCACCGCGGTTAGCGATTTTTTCAATATCCTTCCGGGTCATGAAAGGCAGCTTTTGTTCAGTTTTTGGATACTTCAAACCCTTGGTAGGAGCTGGGCCGGTCAGGTAGTCCTGCGACACTGCCCAATTCCAAATCAGCCGAAATGTAGCCACTTCCTTTTTTACTGTGTCCGGCCGGATAGGCTTGTCCCGATAACTGTCCCGGAGCCGCCGATCAACGTAGTTCTGCATATTGGCCACGGTCACTGACTGGGCAATTTTTGAACCCTTTAGATGTCGCAGCAGGTGGGAGATGTGGGTTTCTTCTGTCTTGAGGGTGGTTTGCTCTTTCGCACCATTAGGCAAAGACTTTTTGTAAAGGTTCAGTAGGATATGTAAGGTGTATCCTTGTTTTGCAGTTTGTTTCCCATTCAGCTTGCCATCCGACATGATGAACACTCCCGGATCCGCATTAGGAGGCAAGTCAAGACGCCCCCGCTCCAGAAGTCGGATGGTTTCTTCAACCCGCGCAACTACGCCTTCCGCTTCACCCGCGTCGTGAGTTTTTATGGATCTCTTGAACGGCTTGCCGCCAAAGCGGAACCGGATACGATACCGACTAGAGATTTCGTCGAATTCAAGACTTGCCATCCATCCCTCCGGCGACTAGTTTGTGTGTCAGATTTCCTCAAATCTGACACACATTGGTGATCCTGGATTCGCTAACGAAGCTCTCAGGAACTCACTATCATGGTACGCTGCCAAAACGGCTTCGACCATCGACGCAAAACCAATGTAAGCCCAATCCTGTGTCAGATTTGTGTCAGATTTTGTCATGGCAAAAGAAAAAGGACTAACGCCGAATTGACGTAAGTCCTTACTGCATAAGAGTGCGGGAAACAGGACTTGAACCTGCACGGCATTGCTGCCACTAGGCCCTCAACCTAAAAAACTTGTATTGTGCAACTGTTGGTGAGATGTTGCTAGATAGTTGTAAGTGCTTGCATTCCCTGGCGTTGCGATAAAAGAGTGTTGCCCGCCCGTTGCTCCGATATTGCTCTGATATTGGCAATAATGGACTACTTTTGGACTATTTTTCGGCTTATTACGCACACTAGGTCTATGACCTAGCGCATGGCGGCAGATATACCACGATACCGTTATAATCCTTGCTTGTCCTTCAGCGAGTAAAATTCAGATCGCCACACTTTTCAATCGCCCCGTGCCATAGTTTTCAATTGACGTTTACACAGATTGTTGAGACTTTCTCGAATAGGGCATAACCCCGGTAGAAACGTCCAACCTGCAAGCGACATATTTCACAACGCAGACGGTGGACCTGAAATAGGTGGGTAGCGGAGAGGATGGGGAGTTGTTCTTCCATCACAGCTCGCTGAAGGGAACGTTGATTGATGTGCTCCAGGTCGGGCAGGCGGTAACCTACGAGGAGGGACGCGGTCCGAAAGGCCCGCGGGCCGAGAAGGTCAGGCCATAGTGAATTATACAACTTGAATCAGCCTCGCTATTTCTTCTTTGTGTCGCGGAGTATTGGCTACTCGGCAAGGGTAAATAGAATGACCTCTTCGCCGGTTACGGTGCTGATATCTTGATGCATGGTCATAGCCTTGACGTCGGTGATCTCTTGGACTATCGCTTCCAAAACGGGACTGGCAGTTTCGATCAGATAGGTCCGCACCTGCTTCAAAAGGTCTCTTCCCTTTTCGGCTGATAGTGATTTGACCAGTTGCTGTTCGGCCGAGGTTAAAACGCATTGAAGGCGGACCACGAGCAGATTGCCGAGCAGGTGGGTGTGAATCTCTTTTGGTCCCGGCCCATATAATCCTGTTCAAAGCGACTGACCACTTCACAAACGCTGGCTTCGATCTCAGCTTGTGTTTTCATGGTGACCTCAAACGCACTCTGCAGATGGGTAGACGCGATGAAGTCTGTACTTGGCGACTGAATATTAGTCATCGGTTATTCTTAATGATGCTAATAATGTGGTACAAAATGTGGAAGAAAGCTAAAAGTCCTCTTGTTATCCCCACTCTATGGCATATACTTTGATAGGTGGAACAGAATATTAATTTTGCTCCCCTAAAAAATTTGAAGTCGTCGGATGACTAGATAAATAGCAACCCGGCCTTGCCGGGGGGCTCGATAATGAGTAAGCCGACGTGGTCGAACGCCTTCGGGTGTTCCGCCACGTCGGCTTTTTTTTGCTATTGATGACGGCTGACGCACTGCGGCATGAGCCTAAACGAATCACCGGCTAATTGAAGTCTCAGAGGACGAGAATCGTTGGTGAGATCGTCTCGGTTACGGCACGTTGCCCGTCGGCGAACGCCCTCAACCCAGAGTACTACCATGTTCCACTTCAAAGTAGATAGGCTGTTCGGGAAGTCCTCGTTCGGCAAGCACATCCGCCGGATGCCGGCCAGGAATCCCTTCACGCGGCGGCTGGGTGTCGAACGCCTGGAAGATCGCATGCTATTGTCTGCAGTTCTGGGTTCGGCAGAGAATTTTGCCGTCCTGGGTCACACGACGGTGACCAATACCGGCCCGAGCGTCATCTTCGGCTCGGCCACCACTCTCGCTAATGCGGGTGTCTATGCGGCCGGTGGGGCTAACGCTATCACTGGTTTTGCACCATCCCCAGCAAACACGTTCGTGGGGCCAGGCAGTCACACCAATGGCCCGGGACTCGTGAACGCCCCAGCAGCGATTCATTTAGGTGACTTGGTCGCGAATCAGGCTCGGAATGATCTCATCACTGCGTACACCGCACTGGCGTCCTATGGAACCGCAATCAACGAGAGCGGCCAGGTTCTGGGTAACGGAGTTGGGGGTACACTACCTGTACTCAGTCCGGGCGTCTATTCGTTTTCGTCGACTGCTCAGTTGAATGGAACACTGAAGCTCGACGCCGGGGGCCATGACGGCGCCTTCTGGGTCTTCCAAATAGGAACCGACCTCACGACCGCCAGCGCCTCGGCTGTGCAGTTGATAAACCCCGGTGGAAATCTCGGCTCCGATGTGGGCGTGTACTGGGTGCTAGGCACCAGCAACACCGCCGGGCTCGGGTCCGCGACTCTCGGTACCACCACGGCGTTCGAAGGCAATATACTCGCGCTGACGAGCATCACCCTTAACACCGGTGCAACCATCTATAACGGAAGGGCCTTGGCGCGAAATGGCGCGGTGACGTTGGATACCAACACCATCAGCGATATCTGCCCTCCGGCATCGTCCTCTCCCAATAGCGGCCCCGGTTTCAGCCGCGGTCTTGAGATTATTAATGGCATTGTCGTGCCCGTTGCTCCGACATCGAGCATTATCATCGGTATGAAGTTCAACGACCTTAACGGTGACGGGACCAAGCAGGCTGGCGATCCCGGGCTGTCCGGCTTTACCGTCTTCCTCGATGCCAACAATAACGGCGTCCTCGATGCCGGCGAGACGTTTACCACGACCGATGCCAACGGCAACTACAGCTTCGTAAACCTTGCCTCAGGAACGTACCGCGTCCGTGAAGTGCAGCAGGCCGGCTTCACGCAAACCACGCTGAACCCCGCCGCGATCACACTGACCTCCGTCCAGATCGTTTCCGGGGTGAACTTCGGCAACTTCCGGCTGATTTCTATCAGCGGCAACAAGTTCCAGGATACCAACGGCAATGGCGTCCGCAACCCCGGCGAAGGGGGTCTGCAAGGCTTTACCATCTTCCTTGACGCCAACAATAACGGCGTGCTTGATATGGGGGAGAGGAGTACCACGACAGACGCCAACGGCAACTACAGCTTCGCGAACATCGGGCCCGGAACGTACCGCGTGCGAGAGGTTGTGAAGTTGGGTTTCGTGCAGATGACGAACAACCCGGCGAACATCGTCGCCACCAGTGGCACGAATGTGACGGGGATCTTTTTCGGGAATATTCCCGCAGCCAATCTGGCCGCGGTCAGCAAACTCCTGCTCACTGGCCGGAATCTGACCAACCTGCAGAACGGCACCTTCGCGAGCCAGGCCAATTTCGTGGCGAACCTTTATCAGACCTTGCTCGGCCGCGCTCCCGATCTCGCAGGCTTGACATACTATCTCCGGCTGCTGCAGGCGGGCTACAGTCAACAGCAGGTCACCGCCATGTTCAGGGTCAATTTCAGGCTCTAATACCAATCGCAACCTGAAATGGCACTCCGCCACGTGATTGCCCTACGGGAAACCACGCTGTTTTATGCAAAATTGACGCGCTATTTCAAAGTGGAAACCGAATAAGTCGATCGGATCGGCAGGAGTGGCGTTGCTGTGCTCTGACGAGGACTTCGTCAGTGCGAAGCTGAATTACCGGCGAAGTTCCAGGCCCAAGTTGATCCCTTGCGCCCAGAAATCCGTGTTGTGGAAAGCGAAGGCCGGCCGCGCCTCGCCGACCAGCGTACCCGGCCCGGTCGAAGTCGGCAGTTGCGTCGGGTTGACACCAAAGTCGATCTGGTCGCCAGGCCGCACAACGCCGCTCCAGTACAACAGGGTGTAGCCCGCGAAGACCCGCAGGTGGTCGGTCATCTGGCGGCCGACGTTGACGCCGATCTCGGGAACAGCGCTGAATTGGTCGCGGCTGTAGCTGCCGATGTTAGTCGGCAGGGCCAGCAAGCCGCCCTGCTGGCGGACCGGCGCGACGCCTGGGTCGGTGAAGTCCGTCGTCCCGCTTATGCGAACCTCCTGGTGTGTGTCGCCGAGAGCCACTTTGCTTAACACGTCCATAAACCATCGTCCCCGGCACCATTCCCCGCGGGCGCCGATCTGCCCTCCGTAGAAGTTATTACGGGTTCCAAAGCCGTCAACCACCGTGATCGTCTCACCGGGGACGAACGGCGATGGCGCTGTGGGGAGGAACGTCAAGTTTTCCGTGATGTGCAGGTCTTCGTTGAGTCCGAGATAGCGGAAGCCTGCGATAAAGTCCACACGGTGGCCGGATTGGTAGCAGCAATTAGTCTGGCAGCAATCAGTCTGGCAAGAATCAGTCTGGCAACAATCATTACAGCAGCAACATCGGTTGCAGACCAGGTTAAATTCTGCTCCCTGAAGCTGGCTGTTTGAGGAGATCCCTATGTT